>JAKALB010000021.1 GCA_021813365.1 Pseudomonadota bacterium
GGCCAAGATCGCGCTGGGCTCGGGCGGGCTGACCGGGCGCGGCTTCATGCAGGGCACGCAAAGCCGGCTGAATTTCCTGCCGGAAAAGCACACCGACTTCATCTTCACGACCTTGGCCGAGGAATTCGGCTTTGTCGGTTCGATTTCGCTTCTGGTGATGTATGCGCTGGTCCTGGCCTTCCTGATCGTGGCGGCAGTCCGCTGCAAGGAACGCTTCAGCCAGTTGCTGATCATCGGCGTCGCGCTGAATTTCTTCCTGTATGTCGCGGTCAACATGTCGATGGTCATGGGCATGGCGCCGGTGGTGGGCGTGCCCCTGCCCTTCCTGTCTTATGGCGGCTCGGCGACCCTGGTGCTGCTGATGGCCTTCGGCCTGGTGCAGAGCGCCATCGTCCACCGGGCGCGCTGACGCGGCCCCTTCCCTTTTGTCGCCTCTGCGACCTTAATGCCGCCATGACGCGCCACCGCCGCTTCCTGATTGCCTTTGCCCTGGGCCTGGCCGCCACCGCCACCGCCCGCGGCCTGCCCGTGGGCGAGACCGTGCGCCTGCTGATGGGTGCCTCGGTCTTCTTCGCCAGCTATCTGGGGTTGATGTGGCACTTCGCCCGGGCCCTGACACCGAAACACCTGCGTGCCCGCGCCGCCGCCAGCGATGAGGGTGTTGCGCTGATCCTGGTCCTGGCCGTGGCTGCCGTGGCGGTCAGCATCATGGCCATCGTGCTTCTGCTGAACAGTCCCGGTGGCGGCAGCACGGCCGAGCGTGTCCTGGGCCTCGGCTCGGTGCCACTGGGCTGGGCCATGCTGCACACGGTGATCGCCTTTCACTACGCCCATCTCTACTATCGTCCCGATGCAGACGGCGAGGGTGGCTTGCAGTTTCCCAGCCAGGCCGAACCCGGCGCATGGGATTTCCTGTATTTCGCCTTCACCATCGGCATGACTGCGCAGGTCTCGGATGTGGTGGCCACCTCCGGCGACATGCGGCGGACGATCCTGCTCCATGCCGTGGGATCCTTCTTCTACAACACCGTGATCCTCGCGCTGGCCGTCAATGCCGCGCTGACTGCCGGAGGTGCATGATGCTGACCATTCTGTTCGCGGCCCCCACCGTCTGGGACGACTATGCGACCCTCCTGCCCGCCGCCCTGCAAAAGGCCGGCATCCAGGCTCGCATCCTGACCGAAGCGCCCGATCCGGCGGCAGTGGACTATATCATCTACGCACCCTCCGCCCCCCTGCAGGATTTTCGCCCCTTCACCCGCACCAGGGCCGTGCTGAGCCTCTGGGCGGGGGTGGAACGGATCGTGGGCAATCCCACGCTGACCCAGCCCCTGTGCCGGATGGTCGAGGACGGCCTGACCGAAGGCATGGTGGAATGGGTGGTGGGCCATGCGATGCGCCACCATCTGGGGCTGGACCGCCATATCGTGAATCCCGACCGCCGGTGGGATCCGACCTGCCCGCCGCTGGCCCGCGACCGGGTGGTGGCGATGTTGGGCATGGGCGCACTGGGCACCGCCAGCGCCCAGGCCCTGGCGCGGCTGAACTTCCAGGTCCGGGGGTGGAGCCGCTCGCCCAAATCCGTGCCGGGCATCCCCTGCCATGCCGGCGAAGACGGGCTGAAGACGGCGCTGGCCGATGCCGACATCGTGGTGACACTGCTGCCCAGGACACCCGAAACGGAAAACCTGATCGACGCCCGTCGCCTGAGCTGGATGAAACCCGGCGTGGTTCTGCTGAACCCCGGACGCGGGGCGCTGATCGACGACGCTGCGCTGCTGGCGGCGCTGGATTCGGGTCGGGTCGGCCACGCGACGCTGGACGTGTTCCGCGTCGAACCCCTGCCCGCAGAGCATCCCTACTGGGCGCATCCCCGCGTCACGGTCACGCCGCATATCGCCGCCGACAGCCGGCCGGAAGGCGTGATCCGGGTTCTGGTGGAAAACATCCGACGCGGCCAGGCGGGCGAGCCCTTCCTGCACCAGGTCGATCGCGCGCGGGGCTATTGACCGAACCCGCAGGCCCCGATGGCCAACCCTCCCGCAAGACACGGGACCACATCGGGTGCGGCCCGATCGCACGCGGCACGGCGTCCCGCCAGGGCCGCAGCGGCGCCTCGAGCGCAGGTGCGCCGAGAGTCCTCGCGTGACCGGCATTTCCGCAAACCCGCCGACCCACCGGGAAGTTGCACCCACCGGCCTCCGGGGGCAGGGCGCCGGCCAAAGAGGTGCTGGGGGGTTTCACACCCCCCAGACCCCCGGTGGGATATTTGCGGCAAGATGAAAGCCGGGCCCTCTGCCTGCCATTCACCTTGCACCAAATATCCCGGGGGGAGGCGAAGCCGGGGGGCAGAGCCCCCCTCACCTTCCGGAGGTGTCGTCGCAGGCGGCCGCCGGTTCACCGGTGGCGGCGGAACAGGCGGGCGCGGGAATAGAGACCTTCCAGGCGCTTCATCCGGGCTTCGGTCACCGGCCAGATGCGGTCCTGCACCGCCGACAGCAGGCTTTCCACCAGCACCACCGGCGCCACCACCGAATCCCAGGCGGAGGGCGCCTCGACATGGCAGGGCAGCATGTGGCGGGCGTGAGCGGCGGCAGGCGAAACCCAGCGGTCGGTGATCAGCACGATCTCGACCCCTTGATCCTTGGCCATTTCGGCCAGGTTCAGCACGGCATTCTCATACCGGCGGATGTCGAAGACCATCAGCACGTCGCCCGGCCCCATGTCCAGCAGCGCCGGCGGCCAGGTCGTCGAATTGTCGGAGAGCAGCGTCACGCCCGGGCGTGACACGGCCAGCAGCGAGCAGAAATAGTCCGCCAGCGCATGGGTGATGCGCCCGCCCAGCGCAAAGACCTTGCGGTCCGGGTCTGCCAGCAGCGCCACCGCCCCGTCGAATTCGGTCTGGTCGATCTGGCCCAGCGTGGCTTGCAGGTTTTTCAGCACCGCTTCGGCCATGCGGGTCAGCACATGACCATCGGCCAGGCGCCCGGCCTTCTGATGCTTGGTCAGCGGCGAGACCAGCATGGCCTCGACCTCGCCGCGCAGCAGGGCCTGGAATTCGGGATAGCCGCGGTAGCCGAGTTTCTGCGCCAGTCGCACCACGGTCGGCGTGGACACCTGCGCCGCCCGCGCCAGCTGGGTGATCGAGCCCAGCGCCGCCACCGGATAATGCGCCAGGATATGCGTGGCCAGTTGCCTCTCGGCCCGGGTCAGGTCGGGCAGGGCAAGGCGCAACTGGTCTTCCACGGTGGCCGGCTGATCCATCGGAGCCTCCCTTTGGAAACTTTGTAACAGGATTCACCATGAAGAAACAATCTTGACAATGCGGGGCGTGCCGCGTGAGTTTTGTCGCAACGACGGAGTGACTCGCCCATGACACAGGGCCGGACCAGGACGATGGATGCAACCTTTGCCCCGGTGGTGGAAAACCCCCGGGCCGGCGGGCGGATCGTGCTGGTCTGCGAACATGCCAGCAACCACATTCCCGCGCGCTGGGGCGACCTGGGGCTGAGTGCCGAGCAGCGCCGCGCCCACATCGCCTGGGATCCCGGCGCGCTGGCGGTGGCGCGCGGGCTGGCCCGGCAGCTGGATGCCGTGCTGGTGCATGCTCCGGTCAGCCGGCTGGTCTATGATTGCAACCGCGCGCCCGACATGGCCGGCGCCATGCCCGCCCGCTCGGAAGTGCATGACATTCCCGGCAATGCCGCAATCACCGGCGACGAACGGCTGGCGCGCACCGAATCGGTCTATCTGCCCTGGGTTCATGGCCTGCACGCCGTGATCCAGCGCCGGATCGCGCTTGGCCAGCATCCGGTGATCGTGACCGTGCATTCCTTCACCCCGATCTATTTCGGCAAGCCGCGGCGGGTGGAGCTGGGCGTGATTCACGATGCCGATCCGGCGCTGGCGGTGGCGATCCTTGCGGCCGCACAGCGGCACACGCGGCTGAATGCCGAGTTGAACGCGCCCTATTCCGCCCTGGATGATGTGACGCATACGCTGCGCCTCCAGGCAACGCCCTATGGCCTGCCGAACGTGATGCTGGAAATCCGCAATGACCTGATCGCCGACGCTTCGGCCTGCGCGGCCATGGCCCAGACACTGGCGCCGGTGATCAACATGGGCGTGGTCGAAATTCAGCGGCAGGCCAAGGCAGGCTGAGCCTGGCTGGTTGCCGCCAAATGAGGGGCCGAAGCGCCCCGCACAGTCAAGCGCCCGAAACGGGCCGAACATCAGGGAGACGGGACCATGCCCGGCAATTTGACACTCGATACACTGAAAGACCTGGTAGATCAGGGCACGATCGACACCGTTCTGGTGGCGGGCGTGGACATGTGGGGCCGCCTGATGGGCAAGCGGTTCCACGCGGCCTTCTTCGTGAACGGCGGCTGGCACGAGACGCATTGCTGCGATTATCTGCTGACGGTCGACCAGGAGATGAACACGGTTCAAGGCTACAAGAGCAGCTCCTGGGCCACCGGCTATGGCGATTATGTCATGAAGCCCGACCTGTCGACGCTGCGCCTGATTCCCTGGCTGCCGGGCACCGCGCTGGTCCTGTCGGACCTGCTGGATCATCACACCGGCCTCGAGGTGCCGCATTCTCCGCGCGCCGTGCTGAAACGCCAGGTGGCGCGGGCCAGGGCGATGGGCTTCAGCCTGATGGCCGCGACCGAGCTGGAATTCTATCTGTTCGAGAATTCCTACGAAAACCTGCGCGATGGCGGGTTGAAGGCCCTGCATCCGATCAGCGCCTACAACGAGGATTACCACATCTTCCAGACCACCAAGGAAGAGGATGTGATGCGCGCCATCCGCAATGGCCTGTTCGGCGCGGGGATTCCGGTCGAGAATTCCAAGGGCGAGGCCGATGCCGGCCAGGAAGAGATCAACTACCGCTATTCCGACGCGCTGGATACCGCCGACAATCATGTGCTGGTGAAGAACGGCGTGAAGGAAATCGCCTGGACCAAGGGGCGGTCGGTGACCTTCATGGCGAAATACGATCACCGCAAGGCAGGCTCTTCCAGCCATATCCACCAGAGCCTGTGGACCCTGGATGGCAAGCCCGCCTTCTATGACCATGACGCCGAACACGGCATGTCGGCGCTGATGCGGCAGTATATGGCCGGACAGCTGCACCATGCCCGCGACATCACCGCTTTCCTGGCGCCCTACGTGAACAGCTACAAGCGGTTCACCATCGGCATGTTCGCCCCGACCAAGGCGGTGTGGAGTGCCGACAACCGCACCGCGGGCTTCCGGGTCTGCGGCGAACACAGCAAGGCGGTCCGGGTGGAATGCCGCATTCCGGGCAGCGACGTGAACCCCTACATGGCCTGCGCGGCCCTGCTGGCGGCGGGGCTGGACGGGATCGAGAAGAAGATGGTGCTGGAGCCGGAAATGCGCGGCGACATGTACCAGACCGCGGGCATCCGCGAGATTCCCAAGACCCTGCGCGATGCGGCGGCGCTGCTCAAGGGATCGGCCATGCTGCGCTCGGCCTTCGGCGATGACGTGGTGGACCACTATCACCACGCCTGCCAGTGGGAAATTTCCGAGACCGACCGTGTGGTGACGGATTTCGAGCTGCAACGCGGCTTCGAACGGGCGTGAACGAAAACATTGACTGTGGGATGGGCACGCCTGCCCATCTTCCCAAGGTGAGAACATGAAACCCATCCAGCTGATTTCCCCGGTCGATGGCCGGGTCTATGCCGAACGGATGCCCCTGACGCGCGCCGAGGCCGAGGCCGCGACCGCCCGTGCCCGCGCCGCGCAGAAGGCCTGGGCCGCCCGCCCGCTGGCCGACCGTGTCGGCCTGGTCAGGGCCGGCGTCGCAAAGCTGAACGAGATGAAGACCCGGGTGGTCGAAGAGCTTGCCTGGCAGATGGGCCGGCCAACCCGGTTCGGTGGCGAATACGGCGGGGTGAATGCCCGGACCGACTATATGGCCGAGATCGCCGCCCAGACGCTGGCCCCCACGGTGATCGAGGATTCCGACGCCTTCCGCAGGATGATCCTGCGCGAGCCAGTGGGCGTCGTCTTCATCATGGCGCCGTGGAACTACCCCTATCTGACCACGATCAACACCCTGATTCCGGCGCTGATCGCGGGCAATTCGGTGATCCTGAAACATTCCAGCCAGACCCTGCTGGTCGGCGAACGCCTGGCCGAGGCGTTCCATGCCGCCGGGATCCCCGAGGATGTGTTCCAGAACGTGGTGCTGGATCACCCCACGACCGAGGCGCTGATCGCCGCGCGGGCGTTCAATTTCATCAACTTCACCGGTTCGGTCGGCGGCGGCCAGGCGGTGGAGCGCGCGGCCGCCGGCACTTTCACCGCCCTGGGGCTGGAACTGGGCGGCAAGGATCCGGGCTATGTTCGCGCCGATGCCAACCTCGAGGCAGCGGTCGACACGCTGATGGACGGCGCGATGTTCAACGCCGGCCAATGCTGCTGCGGCATCGAGCGGATCTATGTCCACGAAAGCCTGTATGACGCCTTCGTCGAGAAGGCGGTTGCCTGGACCAATGCCCTGACCCTGGGCAACCCGTTCGACCCCGCCTCGACCCTGGGGCCGATGGCCAACAAGCGCTTTGCCGCCGTGGTGCGGAACCACATCGCCGAGGCCATCGCCAAGGGCGCCAAACCTTTGATCGACAAGAAGAATTTTCCGGCAGACGACGGCGGCGCCTATCTGGCTCCGCAGGTGCTGGTGAATGTCGACCACACGATGAAGGTGATGATGGAAGAGTCCTTCGGCCCGGTTGTCGGCATCATGAAGGTGCGTGACGATGCCGAGGCCATCCGATTGATGAACGACAGCCCCTATGGCCTGACCGCCAGCATCTGGACCCAGGATTATGACACCGCCGCCGCCATCGGCGCGCAGATCGAGACCGGGACGATCTACATGAACCGGGCCGATTACCTGGACCCGGCGCTGTGCTGGACGGGCTGCAAGGACACCGGGCGTGGCGGCTCGTTGAGCTATCTGGGTTATTATGCCGTCACCCGGCCGAAATCCTACCATCTCAAGAAGGTCTGAGACATGACGCACAACGTTCCCAACCGGAACTGGTCCTATCCCACCGCCATCAAGTTCGGCGTGGGCCGGATTTCCGAACTGGCCGAGCATTGCAGATCCGCGGGGCTGAAGAAGCCGCTGCTGGTCACTGACAAGGCACTGGCCAGCCTGCCCATCACCGCCGCCGCGCTCGACGTGCTGGACAGCGCAGGATTGGGCCGGGCCGTGTTTTCCGAAGTCGATCCGAACCCGAACGAAAAGAACATGGCCGACGGCATCGCGGTCTATCTGAAGGGCGGGCATGACGGTGTCGTGGCCTTTGGCGGCGGCAGCGGCCTGGACCTGGGCAAGATGATCGCCCTGATGGCCCATCAGCGCAAGGATCTGTCGGTCTGGGATCTCGAGGATGTGGATGACTGGTGGACCCGCGCCGATGCCTCGAAAATCGCGCCAATCATCGCCGTGCCGACGACGGCCGGCACCGGGTCGGAAGTGGGTCGCGCCGGTGTGCTGACCAACTCGGCCACGCACAAGAAGAAGATCATCTTCCACCCGGCCCTGATGCCCAGGATCACGATCTGCGACCCGGCGCTGACCGTCGGCATGCCCCGCTTCATCACCGCCGGCACCGGCATGGACGCGCTGGCGCATTGCCTGGAGGCCTATTCCAGCCCGTTCTATCACCCGATGAGCCAGGGCATCGCGCTGGAGGGCATGCGGCTGGTGTTCGAAAACCTGCCCAAGGTTTATGACAACCCCAATGACCTGGACGCCCGTGCGCACATGATGAGCGCGGCCGCCATGGGCGCCGTGGCCTTCCAGAAGGGCCTGGGCGCGATCCACGCGCTCAGCCATCCGGTCGGCGCGGTGTACAACACCCACCATGGCACCACCAACGCCGTGGTCATGCCGATGGTGCTGGAGTTCAACCGGCACATGATCGAGGACCGGATCAAGGCCGCTGCCGCCTATCTGGGCATCCAGGGCGGTTTTGCCGGGTTCCACGAGGCGGTCATGCAGCTGCGCGCCAAGCTGAACATCCCGGCCAACCTGTCGGCGCTGGGTGTGCAATACAAGGATCTCGACATGCTGACCGACATGGCGCTCGAGGATCCGTCCTGCGGTGGCAACCCGGTGGTGATGACGCGCGAAAACACCCGCGCGCTGTTTGACGCCTGCATGTAAATTGCCATAGTGCCCCCGCCGGGATCGCCCGGCGGGAATCTGGCAGGCTCATGCGCAACATCTCGACCGAAATCGTGATCCTGGGCGCCGGGGTGGTCGGCCTGGCCATCGCCGAGCGGCTGGTGGAAGAAGGGCGCGAGGTCGTTTTGGTGGACCCGAACCCGCCGGGATCGGGCGCAAGTTTCGGCAATGCCGGAACCATCGCCGATTACGCGGTGCAGCCGGTGGGCACGCCCGCGGTTCTGAAGTCGCTTCCCTCGCTGATGTTTTCCCGCACCTCGCCCCTGGCGATCCGGCCGGGCGCGCTGTTGGGGCTCACCCCCTGGCTGGTGCGCTTCCTGCGGCAGTCGCTGCCCGGCCCGGCCAGACGCAACGCCCGCGCCCTGGCCGCCCTGCTGGGTGGCGCCGCGCCGCGCTGGCAGGCCCTGGCCGAGCGGGTCGGCGGCATGGACCTGTTGCAGTCGCAGGGGTGCCTCTATCTTTACGAGACGCCCGAGGCCCTGAGGGCGGCAGGCCCCGACCTCGAGTTCCGCCGCAGCCTGGGCGTCGCGGTCGAGCTGCTCGGCCCCGCCGAACTGGCCCGGCTGGAGCCGTCGCTTGCCCGGGTGCAGGGTGGGGCCGCCTGGTTTGAGGGCGCGTCCTTCCTGTCCGACCCGGGCCTGATGGTGACACTGCTGGCCGAAACCGCAATGCGCCATGCCGGGCTGCTGAAGGCCAGGGCCGACCGGATCGTGCGGCAGTTCGACGGGATCATCGTCGAGGGCGAAGAGTTCCGCTTGCGCGCCAGGACCGTGATCGTCGCGGCGGGGGCGCATTCGCGCAGCCTGGCCGCCTCGGCCGGCGATGCGATCCCCCTCGAAACCGAGCGCGGCTATCACGTCGAATGGGACATGGACGAGTTGCCGCTGGCACGCCCCGCCTGCCCCACTTCGCGCGGCTTCTATTTCTGCCCGATGGCCGGGCGGTTGCGTGTCGCCGGCACGGTGGAACTGGGCGGGCTGGACAGCCCGCCCTCGCTGCACCGCGTGGCCAGGCTGGTCGAGGGCGCGCGTGCCTTCTTCCCCTGGCTGGGCGATCCCGACCGCAGCTGGATGGGCTTCCGCCCCTCGACCCCCGACAGCCTGCCCGTGATCGGCTGGTCGGCGGGCGGGCCCGGCGTGATCCACGCCTTCGGCCACGGCCACATCGGCCTGACCCTCGCCCCGGTAACGGCGGAAATCGTGGCCGATCTGCTGGCCGGCCGCACCCCGCATCTGGACCTGACCCCCTGCCGCGCCGACCGGTTCTGACGCGGCCCAGCGCCGCAGCCCCTGACAACGGCCCACCGACCACCCATCTTGGGCAGGAAGACAACCGCAAAGGAGACGACCATGGCCTACACGATCGACCGCAGCTTTCCCGGCGCCACCCTGGCCGAAATCGAGCCCCGCACCCGCGCCGCCCTGTCCGCCCAGGGCTTCGGCGTGCTGACCGACATCGACATCGCCGCCACGATGAAGGCCAAGCTGGGCGAAGTGATTCCCGGCTATCGCATCCTGGGCGCCTGCAATCCGCGCCTGGCGCTTGGCGCCATCGGCAGCGAACCCAGGGTCGGCACGATGCTGCCCTGCAATGTCATCCTGCGCGAAGTGCCCGGCGGCGTGGACGTGTCCGCCATCGATCCGGTGGCCTCGATGCTGGCGATCGACAATCCCGCGCTGAAGACCGTCGCAGCCCAGGTCCGCGACCTCCTGGCCAAGGCCGTCGCCGCAATCTGACACCTGGCTTTCGCCTGTTCACAAATATCCCGGGGGGGGGCGCAGCGGGGGGCAGAGCCCCCCTTTCTGGGCGCCTCTGCGCAGCCCCGCTGCCCGGCCGAGCGCCACCCGATACGGCGACGTTACCCTGGGCAGGCCGCCCGCCGCTTCGCCGGGCTTGCCGCGCCGCCTACAGCATCCCGGGCACCACCTGATCGGGCGGGCGGTGGCCGTCGGCAAAGGTCTTGATGTTGAGGATCACCTTCTCGCCCATCTCGATCCGGCCCTCGATCGTGGCCGATCCCATGTGCGGCAGCAGCACGACATTGGGCAGCTCGCGCAGGCGCGGGTTGATCTCGGCGCCGCGCTCATAGACATCCAGCCCGGCCCCGCCCAGTTCCCCGGCGCGCAGACCCCGCGTCAGGGCATTCTCGTCCACCACCTCACCGCGTGACGTGTTCACGATCACCGCCGTCGGCTTCATCAGCTTCAGCCGGCGCGCATTCAACAGGTGATAGGTCGACGGCGTGTGCGGGCAGTTGATCGACAGCACGTCGATCCGGCTGACCATCTGGTCCAGGCTTTCCCACCATGTCGCCTCGTGTTCCGCCTCGACTTCCGGCCGCAGGCGCTTGCGGTTGTGGTAATGCACCTGCATCCCGAAGGCCCGCGCCCGCCGCGCCACGGCCTGTCCGATGCGCCCCATGCCCAGAATGCCCAGCCGCCGTCCGCCGATCCGCCCGCCCAGCATGGCCATCGGCGACCAGCCCGACCATTCGCCCGCCTGCATCAGCGCCAGGCCTTCCGGAATGCGCCGCGTGACGGCCAGGATCAGCGCCATGGCCATGTCGGCGGTATCCTCGGTCACCACGCCCGGCGTGTTCGAGACCAGGATGCCGCGCGCCCGCGCCGTCCCGACGTCGATATGATCCACCCCCGCGCCGTAATTGGCGATCAGCCGCAGCCGCGGCCCGGCCTGGCCGATCAGACCGGCATCGATCTTGTCGGCCAGCGTCGGCACCAGCACATCGGCTTCGCGCATCGCTTGGGCCAGTTCCTCGCGGCTCATCGCGACATCGGGGTCGCGCAGCGTCACGTCGAACAGCTCCTTCATCCGGGTTTCCACCGGTTCGGGCAGCCGGCGGGTCACCACCACCTTCAGACGTTGACCGGGCATGTGCTCTCCCCTCACAGGCTTTCCAACGCGCCGCGTTGATGGCAAAGTGCCGGGAACGGCGAGGCAGGGCAAGCCCCCGGGACGCGGCGAAAACGGCGCCCTGCCGACCAGAGGGGCGGGCCGCGGCAGGCAGACGAAGCAGGACGGGGCGGAGGGGCGATGGGCGGAACATCCGGCGGGGGCGACACCCGGACCCGGCGCGAGGCGGGCGTGCTGCTGGCAGCCATGGCCTGGGCTCTGGCCTGGGGGCGGGCGCAGCCGCTGCGCGCCGGAACCGGGAGCCAGACCGCGGACCAGACCGCGGACCAGACCGGGGGCGAAACCGGGCTCGCTTCGGGCGATGGCACCGCCCGGGCCGAAACACCGCAAACCGCGCCTTCGCCCGCAGCCGCACCCGAGCCCGCGTCCGCCGTGGACGACCCGCAACCTGCCACGCCGCGCGACCCCGGTCTCGGGCCGGTGACGCATCTGCCGCTGCCCCGCTATGTCAGCCTCAAGACCAACGAGGGCAACGCCCGGCGCGGTCCCGGCCTGACCCATCGGATCGACTGGGTGTTCACCCGGGCCGGCATGCCCCTCAAGGTGACGGCGGAATTCGAACACTGGCGCCGCGTCGAGGATCAGGATGGCGCGGGCGGCTGGGTGCATTATTCCCTGCTGTCTGGCGTGCGGACGGTGCTGGTGCTCAAGGACATGGCCGAATTCCGCGACGATCCCTCGCCGGATGGAAACGTGGTCTATCAGGCCGAGAGGAACGTGATCGGCAAGCTTCTGGCCGCGACCGAAGGCTGGGCCCGGGTGTCGGTCGAAGGAGAGAAGGGCTGGGTGCGGAAAGCCGATCTCTGGGGCGTGGACCCCGGCGAAATCCTGGACTAGGGCGCAACCATGAAAAACGCGCGGCGCAACATCTCGACCGGTCTTCTGTCGATCACCGTGGCTCTGGTGCTGGTGGTCATCAAACTCTGGGCGCTGGCCGAAACCGGCTCGCTGGCGGTGGCGGCCACGCTGGCCGACAGCGCGGTGGACCTGATGGTGTCGGTGGGCGCCACGGCGATGATGATCTACGCCGCCAAGCCCGCCGACGAAGATCACGCCTTCGGCCATACCTCGGCCGAAGATCTGGCGGCACTGGGTCAGGCGGTGTTCATCATCGTTTCGGCCGGGGTGATCGGCTGGGCGGCCGTGGCGCGGCTGATGGCTCCGGCCGGGGCGGCACTGGGCGATGAACGGCTGGGCCTGTGGGTCATGGGGGTCTCGGCCGTGCTGACGCTGGGGCTGGTGATCCGCCAGGGCCAGGTGGCACGCCAGACCGGCAGCAAGGTCGTGGCGGCGGACCGGCTGCATTATGTGGGCGATCTGATCCCGACGCTGGGCGCGATGATCGCGCTGGTCGCGGCGCATTGGTTCGGCCTGACCGCGATCGATTCGGTCGTGGCGCTGGCGGCGGCGGCCTTCATGGTCGTGGGCGGCTTCACCATCGGCCGGGCGGCCTTCGACGCGCTGATGGACCGCCGCGCCGATCCGGCGGTGATCGGTGGCATCGCCCGGATCGCGGGCAACTGGCCCGGCGTGCGTGGCTTTCACGACCTGAAGACCCGCACGGCCGGCAGCCGGACCTTCGTGAACCTGCATATCGAACTGGATGGCGACCAGAGCCTGCGCGAGGCCCACGCCATCGGCGCCGCCCTGCGCCGGGCGATCCTCGAGGCCTATCCGCAGACCGATGTGATCATCCACAAGGATGTGGCCCGTGACGATGCGGTTCGCGACGAGGTGGCCGGCGACGGCGCGATCAGGACAGCGCCGCCGCAGGAATAATTCGATTGTGCAATTGACCGGCCGACCCGGCTTGCCCATATTCGTCCCCGGGCAAGCAAAGGACCGACGCATGGCACAGCGCCGCCCCTATCGCCGTGAAACGGAAGAGAAACGGCGCGAGCAGTTGATGCAGGCCGCGCTGGATCTGATCGCCGAAGGCGGCCCGCAGGCCGCGACCGTGCGTGAAATCGCGGCGCGCGCCGGGGTGACGCCCGGGCTGATCCGGCATTACTTTCAGTCCAAGGAGGCGCTGACCCGCGCGGCCTATCGTCATCTGATGGACGGGATGACGGCGCGGTCCTCCGAAGAGCTGACCTCGGCCCCCGCAGAGCCCGGGGCGCGACTGGCGGCCTTCATTGCCGCCTCGATGCGCCCCCCGGTGCTGGACGCACAGGCGGTGGCGCTCTGGGCCGGCTTCCTGCACGACATCCAGCGCGACCCGGACATGCGCGAAGTGCACCGGGCATCCTATCTGAAATATCGCGACACGCTGGAAGAGCTGATCGCCGCCGTGCCGCGTGACCGGTCGGCGCGGGATCTGCGGCGCGATGCCATTGCCTGCAACGCCCTGATCGACGGGCTGTGGATGGAGGGCTCGATCCTGACCGACGCCTTCAGCTCCGACGAATTGACCGATATCGCACTGCGATCCTGCGGTGCGATTCTGGGAATTGACCTTGTTGGCGCCTACGGGCGCCCGATTGCGACGGTATCATGAAATACGCAGCCATCACCGAACGCCTGGCCCATCTCGGCGGCGCCAAATGGGAACTTCACATCGAAGCCAAGGCGCGACGCGCGCGGGGCGAGCCGATCCTGTCGCTGTCGATCGGCGAACCCGATCTGCCGCCACCGCCGGAAGTGATCGCGGCGGCCAGGGAATCGATGGATGCGGGCCGGCTGGGCTATTCCAACGGCAGAGGCGAGGCGCCGTTGCTCGAGGCGCTGGCACGGCGCTATTCCCGCCGCACCGGGCGCGAGATCACGCCCCGGCAGTTCGTGGCCTTTCCGGGCACGCAGACCACGCTTTATGCCGTGCTGACCACGCTGGTCGGCCCGGGAGACGAGGTGATCGTGGGCGATCCGCTTTATGCCACCTACGAAGGGCTGATCGCCGCAACGGGCGCCAGCGCAGTCATGGTGCCGCTGAAACCGGAGCATGGTTTTCGCCTGCAGCCGGCCGATGTCGCCGCTGCCATCACCCCGGCGACACGGTTGCTGTTCCTGAACACGCCACACAACCCCACGGGCGCCATGCTGCGCCCCGAAGAGATCGCGGGCCTGGGTGCGCTGGCGCGCCAGCACGATCTTTGGATCCTGTCGGACGAAGTCTATGAGGAGCTGACCTTCGGCAACACGCCCTTCGTGTCGCCCTTCGATTCCGCCGACCTGGCCGAGCGGGTGGTCTGCGCCGCATCGATTTCGAAAAGCCATGCCCTGCCGGGATTCCGGTCGGGCTGGTGCGTGGGGCCCGAGGATTTCACCGCGCGGCTTTTGCCGGTGGCCGAAACCATGCTGTTCGGCAACCAGCCCTTCATCGCCGATGCCACGGCGCTGGCGGTATCTGCCCCCTCGCCCATCGCGCCGCAGATGGCGCAGGCCTTTTCGCGACGGGCGCAGATCCTGCACCGGATGCTGGATGGTCGCGCCGGCCTGCGGGTGAACCAGCCCGAGGCCGGCATGTTCGCCCTGGTCGACGTGCGCGCGACCGGCCTGTCGGGGATCGAATTCGCATGGAGCCTGCTGGACCAGGAAAGGCTGGCCGTGATGCCGGGCGAAAGCTTTGGTGCGGCGCTCGCGGGCTGGCTGCGGCTGGGCCTGACCGTGCCGGATGACATGGTGGCAGAGGCCGCGCGGCGCATCCTGCGGCTTGCCGAACGGGTCAGGGAGGCGGCCTGATGCGGACGGTGGGGGAACGCCTGGTCGAAGGTCTGGCCGCGCGCGGGGTCGAGGTCGTGTTCGGCATTCCCGGCGTGCATACGGTGGAACTGTATCGCGGCCTGTCGGGCAGCCCGATCCGGCATGTCACGGCACGCCACGAGCAGGGCTGCGGCTTCATGGCCGATGGCTATGCCCGGGCCAGCGGCAAGCCCGGCGTGGCCTTTGTCATCACCGGGCCCGGCCTGACCAACACGCTGACCGCCATGGGCCAGGCGCGGGAAGACAGCGTGCCGATGCTGGTGATCTCCGGGGTGAATCGGCGGGCAAGCCTGGGCCGGGGGCTGGGCCGCCTGCATGAATTGCCCGACCAGCACGCGATGGTCGCCACGCTGTGCCCCAGCCGCCAGATCCTGGAGCCCTCCGATGTCGCCCCGGCGCTCGACTGGGCCTTTCAGAGGCTGACCGCGGGCCGGCCCGGCCCGGTGCATATCGAGGTGCCGACCGATGTGATGCCCCTGCCCTGCCCGGCCCTGCCCACGCCCGGCCACCCTGTGGCGCGTCCGCTGCCGCCTGGCATCGAGGCGGCGCTGCCGCTGCTGCAAGCCGCGCGCCGCCCGGTGATCCTGACCGGAGGCGGCATGCGCGGGGCCGAGGCCGAATTGCAGGCCCTGGCCGAGATGCTGGATGCGCCGGTGGTGCTGACGGCCAATGCGCGCGGCATGCTGCATGGCCATGAGCTGGGGGTTCCGGCCTCACCCAGCCTCGAGGCGGTGCGGGCACTGATCGCCGGGTCGGATCAGGTGCTGGCGCTTGGCACCGAACTCGGCCAGACCGACTATGACATGTATGGCCGCGATAGCTTTCCCGATCTGGATGCAATGATCCGGGTCGATGTCTGCGCCGACCAACTGGCCCGGCACCGGGCCGCAGTGGCCTTGCAGGGCGACGGACGGGCGGCGGCAAGGTGGCTGGCCGACCGGCTGCGCCCGCGCAGCCTGGGCGGGGCCGGCCGGGCGCGCGAAACGCGGGCGGCGGCGCGGGCCGAACTGGTCGGGCTGAACCCGCGCATGCCGCAACAACTCGAGATGGTCGAGGCGATCCGCCTGGCTCTGCCCGGCAGCCTGATCGTGGGCGACAGCACCCAGCCGATCTATGCCGCGAATCTCTATTACGACCACGATCTGCCCGGCGGCTGGTTCAACGCCGCCACCGGCTTTGGCGCGCTGGGCTTTGGCCCCGGCGCGGCGGTGGGCGCGGCGATTGCCCGGCCCGATCGCAAGGTCGTGTGCCTGGTGGGCGATGGCGGACTGCAATTCTCGCCGGGGGAATTGCGGACGGCGGTGGACGAGAAGGCCGATGTGACCTTTCTGGTCTGGAACAACGCCGGCTTCCGCGAAATCGCCGAAGCAATGCGCGATGCCAACACCGAAGTGATCGGTTGCCACCCCAGCCCCCTGCGGCTGGAACCTTTCGCGGCGGCCTGCGATCTGCCCTTCACCTCGATCCCGATGGAGCCGGAAATCCTGATCTGGGCGCTGCAACAGCCCTGCGTCGGACCGCGCCTGATCGAGATTCGCGTCACCGTCTGAAAGGGCAGGCCCCGAAGCGGCCGGACCGGGCGATCGCCGTCCCGCGCTCGGTGCGGCCCCTTGAATTTGATCAAATTCCGGGCCATAAGGTCAGCGACGAGGGACCGCCATGACCGAATTGATCGCCGGAATCGACCGCAGCCGCCTTCAGGCCTTTGCCAGGGCCGAGGCCGCCAGCTATGCCGCCAGCCGGCCAAGGGCCAGGGCCGCGCTCGAGGCCGGGGCGGATGTCTTTCTCGACGGCGTGCCGCTGCACTGGATGCGCGATTGGCCCATGCCGCATCTGCCGCTGGTGGCCAAGGCCAGGGGCGCGCGCATCACCGACATCGACGGGCACGAGATCGACGATTTCTGCCTGGGCGATACCGGATCGATGTTCGGCCATTCTCCCGCACCGGTCGCCCGCGCCATCAAGGCTCAGGCCGGCCGCGGCCTGACCTACATGCTGCCGACCGAAGCGGCCCTGAACGCGGGGCGACTGCTCTGCGAGCGGTTCGGTCCGTTCCGCTGGCAGATCGCCACCACGGCGACCGACGCCAACCGTTTTGCCCTGCGCGTCGCCCGCGCGGTGACCGGACGGCCCAGGGTGCTGGTGTTCAACGGCTGCTATCACGGCACCGTCGATGACACGATGGTGACATTGCAGGCCGGCCAGACTCGCAACCGCCCCGGCCTGATGGGCCAGGTGACAGACTTGTCGCAACTGGCGGTCGCCTGCGAATTCAATGACCTGACCCAGGTCGAATGCGCGCTGGCCAGGGGCGATGTGGCCGCGATCCTGACCGAACCGGTGATGACCAATTCCTGCATGGTCCTGCCCGAGCCCGGCTTTCACGCCGGCCTGCGGCAACTGGCCACGCGCCACGGCGCGCTGCTGATCATCGACGAAACCCACACGATCTCGAGCGGCCTGGGCGGCTATACCGGCGTGCATGGCCTGGAGCCCGATATTTTCGTGGTCGGCAAATGTGTGGCGGGCGGCGTGCCCGCCGCCGCCTGGGGCCTGTCGGCCGATGTTGCCCGCCGCTATCAGGCCGCCGATGCCCGGCGCCCCGCGGGCCATTCCGGCATGGGCACCACGCTCAGCGCCAATCCGATGCAGTTCGTGGCGCTGGAGGCCAATCTCCGCGACGTGATGACCGCGGAAAACTACGCCCATATGGAGGCGATGGCCGCCCGGCTCGAAGCCGGGCTCACGCGGGAAATCGCCCGCCACGAGGCCCCCTGGCATGTCGTCCGTGTCGGCGCCAGGGTCGAGTTCATCTGCGCCCCAGGCCCGCTGAAGAACGGTGCCGAGGCCGCCCTGGCCCACCAGCCCGCCGTGGAGGCCGCCGTGCACACCGGCCTTCTGAACCGCGGTTGCCTGATCGCGCCGTTCCACAACATGATGCTTCTCAGCCCCGCCACCAGCCGGACCCAGGTGGACCGCCTGATCGCCGCCTTTTCCGCCGTGCTCGACATCCTGTTCGCGAAAGCCTGACCCGCAATGACCAGCCCCTCCGGTTCCCAAGTCTCCGAGGCCGAAGCCTTCCTGGACGCCCATCCCGAGATCGAGGCATTCGACATCGTCTTGCACGATTCCAACGGAATCGGCCGGGGCAAGATCATCCGCCGCCATGAACTCTTGTCCATTTACAAGAATGGCCGCCATTTGCCGATTTCCATCCTGGGCCTGGACATCTGCGGCGAGGATGTGCACGAAACCGGGCTCATCTGGGACGAAGGCGACGGCGACCGCCGCGCCTGGCCCATTCCCGGCACGCTGGTGCCCCTGGCAGGGACCAACCCGCCGCGCGGCGAGCTGTTCCTCTCGGTCTATGAACTCGACGGGCGAAAGATGACCTCGGATCCGCGCCACGCGCTTCAGGCCCAGGTCGATGCGCTGGCGGCCGAGGGGCTCTATCCGGCCGGAGCCTTCGAGCTGGAGTTCTTCCTGCTGGAAAACGAACGCGGGCCCGATGGCAGGATGGTGCCGGCCCGCGACGTGCTGGACAGGCGACGCAATTTCAAGACCGATGTCTATTCCGTCGACCAGTTGCACGGCATGCTGCCGCTGTTCAACGACATCTATGCCGGTGCCAAGGCGGCGGGCCTCAAGGCGGAAACCCTGATTTCCGAATTTGCCCCAGGCCAGTACGAACTGACGCTGCATTACCGCGACAATGTCCTGCAGGCCGCCGATGACCTGTTCCGGCTGAAGCGCCTGGTGCGGATGCACGCCCGCCTGCACGGCGTGACCGCCTGTTTCATGGCCAAGCCGAACGAGGATTACGCCGGCTCCGGCATGCATTTCCACGTCTCGATGCAGGACGCCAGGGGCCAGAATGTCTTTGTCGAAGCCGTAGAGGGCCAATGGAACGACACGATCCGCCATGCCATCGGTGGGCTGCGCGCCACCATGGGCGAATCCATGCTGGTCTTCGCCCCGCACGCCAATTCCTGGCGCCGCTTTGCATCCAACTCCTATGCCCCGGTCTCGCCCACCTGGGGCGTCAACAACCGCTCGGTCGCATTGCGCATCCCCGCGGGTGACATCCGCGCACGCCGGATCGAACACCGCCCGGCGGGGGTGGACGCCAATCCCTATCTGGTGGCGGCCACCGTCCTGGCCGGTATCCGCCACGGACTGCGGCAGAAGATCGACCCGGGCCCGGAAACCAGGGGCGACGGCTATGCCAATGCCGCCGACGCCCCGCCGATTCCGGTCGATTGGCGGACGGCGATCGAAGCGGCCAAGGCATCTGCCTTCCTGAAGGATGCGCTGGGAGCGGACCTGCACCGCACCTTCATTGCCATCAAGGAGGCCGAATATCGCCGTGTCCAGCGCAGGGTCAGCGAGGTCGATTTCGATCTCTATCTGCACACGGTCTAGCCGGGAGATCTGTCGGCTCGGGCGCGTGTCGTCTGGCGCCGATCGCACAATCGGGGATCGCACCGATGCGTGGGGGCGGCACGGCGGCGGCATGGGGGTGGTGTGGGGGTGGTGTGGCAGAGGGGGCTCCGCCCCCTCGGCTGCGCCTCACCCCCGGGATATTTGTGGCAAGATGAAGGGGCAAAGCTTGCGGCAGAACCTTGCCACCTGGTTAACGCTGAAAATTTTGTGGCGTGAAATCAATGTATTGTCCGGCTTAACACGCGTGTTACGCCCCGATTTCACATCTCCTGGCCCAGGGCACGCCGCATGATGGCAACCACCCGTGCCATGTCGGCCGGGTCCATGTCATGCGCCATGGGCAGGCCCAGCAGGCGTGCGCCCAGATCCTCGGTCACCGGCAATGCGGGCTGGGCCGGCCGGGCGAAATGCGGCTGTTTGTGCATGCCCAGTTCATACCACAGCCGCGTATCCACCCGGTCGGCCTCCAGCGCGGCCTGAACCCGCGCGCGCTGTTCGGGGCCGGGGGCTTCCCACAGGATGTAGACGCTGGCCAGATCGGGAGGCAGGTGCATCCGTCCGGGCAGCCGCGCCGTGGCTTCGGCCCAGCGCGCCACCGTCGCGGCATAATCGGCGCGGCGCTGGTCGAACCCGTCCAGCATCGCATGGCCGACCGCTGCGTGATATTCGCTCATCTTCGCGTTGGTGCCCGCCACTTCGGACCGGCGCGAGAGGTTGAAGCCGAAATTCGCCGCCTGCACCACGCGGTCCTGCCCTGCGGGATCATCCCATATCACCGCCCCGCCCTCGCCGGTCGAGAAGGTCTTGGTGGCGTGGAAGCTGACCGTCAGCGGCACGGTGCTGCTGACGGTGCCGGGGCGCTCCCACAGCCGCTCGAAACTGGCGGCGGCGTCGATCACGACGGGGATGCCGGTGGCGCGCGACAGCGTCTCGGCGCCAGCCAGATCGGGAGCGCGGCCGTATGGCGCCACCGTGACGATCACCCCCACCTCGGCCAGCCGGGGATGGTGGGCGACGGCGGACAGGTCCATGGCCCAGGTCGCAGGGTCGATGTCGGCGAACAGCACGCGATAGCCCAGCCGCTCGACGGCCAGCCCGGTGGCCGCAAAGGAATAGGATGGCATCAGCGCCATGGGCCGGTCGGGCCGTGCCGGCCCGGCGCTGGCCAGAACCGCGATCTCGATGGCCGAGGTGCCATTGCTCGCCGTGCGGATCGCATGGTCGGGAATCCGCAGCGCCCGAGCCAGGCGGCTTTCCAGCTGGCGCACCAGGGGGCCGCGGTTGGTGTAATGCCGGGCCGCGTCGACGCGGCGAAGGTAGGCGGCCACCGCGTCGGCGCCGGGCAACAGGGGCCGGCAGACCGGCAGGAACCCGCCGCTCACCGCGCGACCTCGGCCAGAAACCCGACCAGCTCGGCCACGGTCAGGTCCTCGACATAATGCCCGTCGCGCACCAGTACCCGTTCGAATGGCAGATCCCTTGTGCCCAGGGCGGCCTCGATCGCGGTGATCACCCGCAGCAGGGCCAGGCTGTCCAGGTCAAGATCGGCCTTCAGCCGGGTCGCAGGCTCGAACAGCGCGGGACCGGACAGATCCCAGTCGCCCACCTCTTGCTGAAGGATCTGGGTGAGGGATGCCCACAATCCGGCTGCCTGGTCGCCTGCTATCATCCGACTGTCTCGCCTGCCAGCATCACGGGATCCAGGACCAGAGCTCGATCTTCACGAAGCCGATGATCGTCTGCGAGAAAGCCTGCCACACCGGCCGATCGGCCGCGCGGATCTTGCCGAAGCCCGTCATGTTCGTCTGAAGGCGACCGTCGGGATTCGGCACTTCCACATCGACACGGATCACCCAGCCATAGTCGCGCTGTTCGGCGGTCGGCGCGATGAACTTGACCTTGCCGGGCACGCTGTGCATCGGATCCGACCACAGGCGCAACTCGACATCCGCCCCCACCTGCACGTCGTCGATCGCCGTTTCCGGGATGTCGACCGATGCGATGACGGTCCGGTTCTCCTCGATCTGGCTGAACAGCCCGCCGACCGCCAGATGGGCACCCACGGGCAATTTCGTCAGGTCCGAGACAACCTGCCCCGACGTGATGGCCCGGATGCGCGTATAATCCAGCATCGCCCTGGCATAGGCCAGATCGGCCTGGTTCCGGTTGATCGTGGCACGCTGCGCATCGATCGTGGTCTGCCGGATCGGCGCCGAGACCAGGTCGAGCCTGGCCTGTGCCGCGTCTCGCTGGGCGACGGCGGCGTCATGGGCATCGCGGGCGTCCTCGACGACCTTTTTCGAGATGGTGCCGGATTTGTACAGCGCCTCTTGCCGGTCCAGATTCTGCTGGGTGGTTCGCACGGCCACTTCGGCAGTGGCCACCTCTTGCCGGGCAACGCCGATTTCCTCGGGCGTCGCCCCATCCAGCATGGTCTGAAGATCTGCCTGCAATTTGGCATCATCGGCCTGGTTGATGGCCAGATCGCGGGTCTGGTTCCAGTCCGACAGCACGGCCAGGACATCGCCCTCTTTCACCCAATCGCCCTGCTTCACGTTCACCGCGACGATTTCGCCGTCGATACGCGCGCGGGCTTCGGATCTTGTCAGCGGCGCAATCGTGAAATTGCCTCCGACCTTGTAGGGGTAGGGCAGGAATGCCACCAGCACCAGGATCACCAGGATGCAGATCTGGATCAGGCGACGGCGGCGGATCTGCCAGGGGGTGGGCGCGCTGTCACCCATCTGCAGCAGCCGATCCAGATCGGCGAGCGGATCGTTGGCCGGTCGACGGCCGGGCTTGCGCGGACGCCCGGCCTCGGCCCGGGCGGCGCCGGTGCGCGCCGGATCGGCCCCATTGTCTGCAGGAACCGGCGCGGTCCCGGTGGCATCAGAGGTCGGCCTGGCCGGTTCAAGGATCGATTCTTCGCCCCATATGTCGGCAAGCTCGAGGTCGGAGGTCGGGTCTTCGTCATCATCCAGCCCCGCCGCGGGCTCGCCGCTGCCGGAGACGGGGCTGTCGCCGAACACCGTCTCCAGCAGCGAATCGACTTCCTCGGTCGAAGGCGTGCCGCCCCTGGTCGAGGCGACGGGCATTGCCAGGATATCGTCAAGGTCGCTGGCCGCTGCGGCGGCCGGACGCGCGGCCGGGCGATCGGGCCGTTGCGGCCCGTCGGGCGGGGGCGGACCAGAGGGGCCGCCGTCCTGCGGGGCGGCCGGATCGGCCTGGTTGGTCTCGTCGGGCCGCGGCGCGGGCCCGGAGGGTCGTTCGCCGTCGGGCGAGGTGGCATCACTCGTGGTTTTCGGCACGTCCTCACTCCGGGCGGCGTCGCGATCCGACAGAATCGCGGCCATCTTCAGCACTCTGTCGCGCTCTTGGCGCATCTTCTCAAGATACTTCTTCTGTTTGCGTTCGTTGCGCTTGACCGACAGCGAGGCCGGACCCTCTTCACGCAGGTAGACGAAGATGACGATGACAATCAGCACCATCACCACGGCGCCGAAACCGGCGTAGCTCTGGATCAGGTCCTGCGCCATGGTCACGAAGATCACATAGGCAAAGGCCGCAGTGAATGCGGCGCTCAGCGCGGCCCAGGCCAGCAGCCCCCAGAATTCCCTCGCGCTCAATTCGCGCGGCAGTCGGCGAAAGGTCAGCACGCAGCCGATGACATAGAGGGCATGTTCCCGCAGCTTGGGCTGCCGCAACTGCGCCGCCATGACGCGATACCCGTCGGCGTGCCAGATCGGGTTGGAGGTAAACAGCCAGGAAATCAGGCCGGCATTGGCCAGGACCAGGCTCAGATCGGACAGGCCGGTTCCGTCGCGCCGGGTCAGGCTCCACATCAGGATGCCGAAAGCAAACAGCATCAGCCGGAAAAGCGCAGGCGCCAGGTAGCAGTTGCGCTGCAACGGAAAATCCAGCGCCGAAATCGGTGTCCGCAGCACGTAGAACCTTGGAAAGATGCCCCAGGTCAGGCGAAAGCCCCATTCGGCCGGTGGCACCCCGTAGTGGGCCATCAGCACACCTTCCCAGAACTTTGCCAGAACCGAGGTGCAGAAGAGGCCAATGGCGGTGCTGGTCCAGAATCCAAGCCTTGGCGCCAGTCGGGCCAGGTCGCTCTGCATCTCGAAGGAATGCCGGAACATCACCGCAAAGCCCATCAGGGCAATCGGAATGCAGAGCCAGGCCAGGCGCAGGTAGGGGCCAAAGATGCGGGCAGCGACGGGAAAGAAATCGCCGGGATCGCCCAAGTTCAGCGACAGGAAATGACTGCCGCGCCAGCGCCTGGGATAGGAGTCTTGCTTGCCGTCGGCAGGACGGCCCGGCAGACCTGCGGCACCAGGGCTGGAATAACTCGTGGACATGGCCACCTCTTACGCGCAAGCCGTGGCGCAAACAAGGCGCCGGCACCGGGTGCAACTAACGGCACGAGCGACGCCAAAAGGGCGATTTTCCTTGTTCGCCATCGGACTGTGGCGTTACAATCGAGCCCAATTCGGGCCTGCGCCAAAGCCATACTTAGACCGGGGAAAGATGCACAACAAGGATGAGACGGCGCTTCATCGCGCCGGGCCTGCCGATCCGGACCTGATCGCGCGGCGCAGGGCGCGCATCTCGCAGCTGATCGGCCACAAGGCTGGGGGCGCCGGCCTGGCGGCAGCATCCGGGCTGGAAGATCTGCTGCGGCGCAAGCTGGTGGCCTGGGCCGATGCCACACTGGCCGGCACCGCGGCGGAGTCCGCCGAGCCCATCCAGGGCACGCCGTACAACCGCGCAGGCCTGGAGCGCCTGTTGACGGCGCTGAAAACCCGGGCCCAAAGCGCGGACACTGCGGCGGGCAAGGCGGCACGGGCATTCCTGCGGTTCATTTCGGCGGCCCCGGACGAGGCGCAGGTGGACGGAATCAGCGTGGCAAAGCTGCAACGCCTGGCAAGCGCGGCACGGCGGGGCGGTCCAAACTGACACTGCGGGCAGAATCTGGATGAAGCCTCTGGTGCCCAGTCACAAAGTCGTCCAATTCTTGAGATTTGATGATATTCTGCGCCGCGGCAACAGATCCGATTTGAGTATGGTGTGCGGGCCGATTTTTTCCCGGGAATTGCCCGGGCCCAATGTGGAAGTGATCGATGGCCGGTCTTGATTGTCTTGTGTTTGCGCCTTTTGGTTTGGAGGCGGCCCGTTTGCTGCACGCTGGCGAGAAGGCGGCAGCGCGTGTCGTGCTGCACGCCGCGGACGCGCCGGCGCTGGATGCCGCCCTGCAGCGTGCCGCGCAGAGCCGGGCGACGCGGTTCGGCTTGCACCTGGCGACGGCAGAGCTTGCACTGAACCTGGCTTCGCGTGATCTCCCGGCGGCTTCCGTGGTGATCCTGCCACTGTCTGCCGTGGCTTCGGCGCAGCAGCCCCTGCGCAAGCTGCGCGAGGTTGGGGTCACTGTCCTGGCCGAAGCGATCAGGTGGGACGACGACGCCAGCGCCGCGGTGGGGCTGGTGGATGGCTTTGTCCTGAAGGGCCATGAATGCGGTGGGCTGGTCCATGAACAGACCACCTTCGTCCTCTTGCAGGAATTCCGCCGCAAGACCGACCTGCCCCTCTATCCCCGCGGCGGGATCACCCCGGAGACCGCCGCCGCTGCCACGCTGGCGGGCGCCAGGGGCGTCGTGCTGGATGACCAGATCCTGCTCTTGGCCGAAAGTGGCCTGACCGATGCGCAGACCCGCCGTCGCCTGCAAGGCCTTTCCGGCAACGAGACCCTGCAGGTCGAGGGCCCGGGCAACGGGCTCTATCTGCACGGTTTCGACAAGCCCGGCTCGAAACAGGCCGAGGCGATCGCCGCCCGCATCCGCGCCGCCGCCGATCCCGCCCGGGAAATGGCCGCTGTCGCCGCCGAATTTTCCTGGGCCGAAGGCCGGGTGGCGCCGGCCGGCATGGGCCTGGCTCTGGCCGCGCCTCTGGCCCGCCGCTACCGCACCCTGGGCCGGCTGATCGGCGCGATCCGGCGGTCGGTCGATACGCTGCCCGTCGCTGCCGCCGCACGCGCGGCCCTGGCCGAGGGCGGCCCGCTGGCCCGCGCCAACGGCACCCGTTTCCCCATCCTGCAAGGCCCGATGACCAGGGTGTCCGACGTGTCGGATTTTGCCCTGCGCGTTGCCGAGGGCGGCGCCCTGCCCTTCGCTGCCCTGGCACTTCTGTCGGGCGAGGCGACGGACCGGCTTCTGACCTCGACCAGGGCGCAACTGGGCGACAAGCCATGGGGCGTGGGTCTTCTGGGCTTTGCCGACACCAGGATCCTCGGCCCGCAGATGGAAGTCGTCCTGCGCGTGAAGCCCGATTTCGCCCTGGTCGCGGGCGGGCGCATCAACCAGATCCTGGAGCTTGAGGCGCAGGGCATCCACGCCTATGCCCATTCCCCGACGGCCGGACTTCTGACGCATTTCCTGGACGAAGGCGTGCGCCGCTTCATCATCGAAGGGCGCGAATGCGGCGGCCATGTCGGGCCGATGACCAGCTTTGTGCTCTGGGGTGCCGTGATCGAGGCGCTGCGCGATCATCCGGTGGTGGTCAAGGAGGGTGCCAAGGTCCAGGTGGTCTTTGCGGGCGGCGTGCATGATGCGCTGTCAGCGGCGATGGTCGCCACCCTGGCCGAGCCTCTGGCTGCGCGCGGCGTCCAGATCGGCGTGCTGATGGGCACGGCCTATCTCTTCACCCGGGAAATCGTTGAAGCCGGCGCCATCGTGCCGGACTATCAGCAGGTGGCGCTGGAAACCGGCGAAACGCGCTGTCTGTGGGAAGGTCCGGGCTTTGCCAGCCGCTGCGCCATCACGCCCATTGTGGATGAATTCAACGCCACCCGCGCCCGGATGGAGGCCGAAGGCGCCAGTGTGCCGGAAATCCGCGAAACGCTGGAGAGCCTCTCGCTGGGACGGCTGCGCATGGCGACCAAGGGGCTGATGCGAACCGGCGCCGACAAGGTGCTGGCCAGCTTCGGCCCCGAAGAACGTCGTGCGCGCGGCATGTACATGATCGGCCAGGTTGCGGCCCAGCACCGCGAGGTGCACTCGATCGCCGAATTTCATGCCGAGGTCGCGGCCGGTTCCGTGGCCCTTCTGCGCGCGTCCAGCAAGGGTGCCGCACCCGAGACGCTGATGCCGCCCAAGCCCGCCGACATCGCCATCATCGGCATGGCGACGCTGCTGCCCGGTTCCGACACGCTGGAGCGTTATTGGCGCCGCATCCTCTCGGGGCAAAGCGCCATTCGCACCGTGCCCGAGGACCGCTGGTCGCTGATGGGCTATTACGACCAGGACCGCCACCTGCGCGACAAGATCTATTCGCAGAAGGGCGGATTTCTGGACGATGTCGCCTTCAACCCGCTGGATTACGGCATCCCGCCCACCACGCTCGATGCGGTCGATCCGATGCAGTTCCTGGCGCTGGAACTGGTGTCTGATGCGGTGAAGGATGCGGCGCGCGGCCTGGCCGAGCCGTTCGACCGGGCGCGCACTTCGGTCATTTTCGGTTTCTCCGGCGGGCTCGGCGAAAAGGGCTCGCAATATGTCGCCCGGTCCGAACTGCCGCGGCTGATCGGCCAGGTGCCCGAAGCCGTGCTGCAGAAACTGCCGGAATGGACCGAGGACAGCTTTGCCGGCATCCTGCCCAATGTGGCGGCTGGCCGGGTGGCCAACCGTTTCAACTTTGGCGGGTCGAACATGGTGGTCGACGCCGCCTGCGCCTCGTCGCTGGCAGCACTCTATTCCGCCGTGATGGAACTGGAATCGGGTCGTGCCGACACGGTCATCACCGGCGGGATCGACAGCCTGCAATCGCCCTTCGGCTACCTGTGCTTCTCGAAGACCCAGGCGCTTTCGCCGCGGGGCATCTGCAACACGTTTGACAAGAAGGCCGATGGCATCGTCATCGGCGAAGGCCTGGCCGCCGTGGTGCTGAAGCGTCTGGCCGATGCCGAACGCGATGGCGACCGGATCTATGCGGTCATCAAGGGCGTCGGCGCTTCGTCGGACGGCAAGGCCAGAGGATTGACCGCGCCGCTGCCCGCCGGACAGAAGCGCGCACTGGCCCGCGCCTATGGGCAGGCGGGGTTCGATCCGGCAGCGGTCGACCTGTTCGAGGCGCATGGCACCGGCACCGTGGCGGGCGACAAGGCCGAACTGGAAACCGTGATCGGCGCGCTCAGCGCCGCCGGGGCATCGGCCAGGCAAGCGGCCATCGGCTCGGTGAAAACGCTCATCGGCCATACCAAGGCCGCCGCCGGCGTGTCGGGGCTGATCAAGGTCGCGTTGGGCCTGCACCACAAGGTGCTGCCGCCACATGCCCTGGTCGATGACCCGAACGCCGTGTTCGAAGACGATGCCGCGCCGATCCACCTGTCGCAGAGCCCGCGTCCCTGGGTCAGCCCCAAGGGCCGCAAGCGGCGGGCGGGCGTCTCTGCCTTCGGCTTTGGCGGCACGAATTTCCACGTGGCGCTGGAAGAATACGAGGCCCCCGGCGATCGGGTGCCGGCCGATCCCGGGCTGGACCTGTTCACCTTCGTCTTCGCCGCCGCCGACCGGGCCGGGCTGCAGGCCAGGCTGGCGGCACTGGACCTCACCGCCCCGGACGCCGCCCTGCTTTCCGCCGCCCGCCGGCTGGCCGCCCAGCCGCTGACCGGCGCGTGCCGTCTGGGCCTGTCCGCCGCCAATGGCGACGAGGCCCGCAGGAAGCTGGCCAGGGCCCTGGAATTTCTGGCCTCTGGCGCGACGAACCCGGTCGATGGCATCCATTTCACCGAGGCCCCGCGCCTGCTGAACGGTGGCAAACTGGCTTTCCTGTTTTCCGGGCAGGGTTCGCAATACCCCGGCATGTTGCGGCAGACGTCGATGCTGTCGCCGGTCGCGCTGGACGTGCTGGACCGCGCCGAAACCGCCGCCCGCCGGACGCCGACCTTTGCCCGTCAGGGACGGGGCCTGGCCTCGTATCTCTGGCCGGAAGACGCCTTCACGGTCGAGCGGAAGAAGGCCCAGATGGCGGCGATCACCGCCACCGAGGTGGCCCAGCCTGCGCTGGGCGCGGTCGAGGCCGCTGCCGTGCGCCTGCTGGGCGAACTGGGTCTGATGCCCGACATGGTGGCCGGCCACAGCTATGGCGAATTCGCCGCGCTGCACGCTGCCGGGGCCTTCGATGTCGAAACCCTGATCACCCTGTCCGAAGCGCGGGGCCGTGCCATGGTGGAAAATGGCGATCCGGCGCGCCCTGGCGGCATGGCTGCCGTGGGTGCCGATGCCGCGACCACTGCCGCCGCGCTGGCTGCCTTCCCCGATGTGGTGGTCGCCAACCTCAACTCGCCGCGCCAGACTGTGATCGCGGGCCCGGCGGCCGCCGTCCTGGCCGCGTCCGAGGCGCTGACCAGGGCCAGGCTGAGCGTGACCCCGGTTCCCGTCAGCCAGGCTTTCCATTCGCCCCTGATGCACGCCGCCCGGTCGCAGTTTGACCTGGCGCTGGCCGAGGCCCCCTGGGCCGCGACTCGGATTCCGGTCTATTCGAACACGCACGCCCGCCCGCACGACCCCAGCCCCGAGGCCCAGCGCCGGGTGATGAGCGAACATCTCGTCTCGTCGGTCAACTTCGTCGGCATGATCCAGGCGATGGCAAGGGATGGCGCGACGGTATTCCTTGAGGTCGGGCCGAAATCCGTGCTGTCGGGCCGGGTGCCGGAAATCCTGGGCAAGGAGGCGGCGCGGTCGATCGCCATCGACAGATCCTCGGGCGATGCTGCGGCCTTTGCCGATGCCCTGGTGCAACTGGCGGTCGAAGGGGCGCAGGTGGATCTGGCGGGCTTGCTGGCCAACCTGGCTGAACCCGCGCCGCGCGATGCCCGAGCGGGCGAAAAGAACATTTGGTATCTGAACGGCGCCTATGCCCGCCGGGCCGATGCGCCACTGCGGGATGTCTCGGTTCCCGCGGCCGGCCTGCTGACACCGCCAGCGCAAGAGCCAGCGCCGGCCTTCGCCGCCCCGGCAGAGCCGGCCTCTGCCGAAACCGCAGCCACCGAAACCGCGCCCCAGACCGCGGCACCCGGCGAAGCCGGCCTGCAATTCATCGAAATCAGTGAACTTGACCCCATTCCCCCTGCAACGGACGGAGGCGAAGAGACATTCATGTCCTCGGATATCCTGAATTCCTACCACGCCATGATGCGTGATTTCCTGCGCGTGCAGGAAAGCGTCATGCTGGCCTATCTGGGCGATGGCAGCACGCCGCGCGCCAGCCTGGCCCCGATGGCCCCGGCCCCTGCGGCGACGATCCCGGCTGCGCCGCGCGCCCAGATCGCGGCCCCGGTGGCTCCGGTTGCGGCAGCCCCGGTCGCAGCAGCCCCGGTCGCAGCAGCCAGA
>JAKALB010000022.1 GCA_021813365.1 Pseudomonadota bacterium
GTTCAGGCCGGGAAAGTTCCGCGCATTGGTTTCATCGGCAAAGCCGCAATAGATCGTCTGAGCCCCGGCATCGACCGCGGCGCGCAGGGCGGCGGGGGTGCCCGCGGGGCAAACCAGTTCCATCATAGGGGCGCCCCGGCGGGCCGGTCCACGCGGTGCAGCGCCAGCCCGCTCAGGCGTTCGGCCGATGGCAGCAGTCGCGCCAGCAGCGGGGCAAGCGGTTTGAGCATGACGCTCAACTCTGCGGCCAGGTCCAGTTCGGCGTCGTCAATCGCATTGCGCAGCGCAAGGCCCGCCGCTGTGTCGCCCTCGATCACCAGATCGCGCGAGAAGAACAGCGCGTCGCCGTCCATGCTGCCGTGCACCAGCCCCAGGAAGGCCGCGGTCGGCCCGGCGATGCGGATGTCGTGCGCAGGCGGGTGGCGGCGGGACAGCGCAGTTACGCGCGGTGTGGCACCGCCCGGTTCCAGCAGCAACAAGAATGGCAGATCGATCAGATCCAGCAGAAAGCGACGTTGGGCATGATTGCCAAGTCGCCGCTGCATGCCGGGGTGGCGCGCCACCAGTTGCCGTGCCAGTCTGGTCAGCAACAGGGTCATCGGTGCCAGCGGCATTGCCTTTGCGGCCATCGCCAAAGGCCGCGGCAAGTGCGGCAGTGTCAGGTTGGTCATCTTGTCCTCGGCCAAGGATTTGCCGGCAGAATAGGGAAAGCTGCAATTCCATGACTTGATCCTGATCAAGACGGTCCGGCTGCAGGCCTGTTAGTGGACGCTTCACGTCGAACCGAATCACTCATGGAGGCCATGATCCGCTCCCTGCCGGTCTTTGCCGATCTGCGCGCTTTTCTGACATGGGCCGAGGCGAAGGGGGATCTGGCGCATATTCCCGACCAGGTGTCGCTGCGCCATGCCATGACGGCCGTGCAGGTTGCGGCTCTGCGTCGTGGCGGGCCGATCCTGCGGTTTGATGCCGCAATGCAGGCCGATGGTCGGCGCGCGGAAATGCCCGTCATTGCCAATCTGTTCGGCACAGCTGACCGGGTAGCCGCGGGGCTTGGCCTCTTGCACGATCAGATTCCAGAGTTCGGCGAATTCCTGGCATCCTTGCGCAGCCCCGCTCCGGTCGAAGGCCTGCGCGAGGCCTTTTCACGCTGGCCCCTGCTGCAAGCCGCCCTGCTCACGCGCCCGCACATTGCCCGGCACGCGCCGGTGCAGGAGATGACTGCGGCCATCGACCTGACCCGGCTGCCGGTGCAAACACCGTGGCCGGGCGACGCCGGCCCGCTGATCACCTGGCCGGTCGTAATCACGCGGCCCTTTGACAGCGCCGCCAGACAGTTGGCGCGCTACAATCTCGGCGTCTACCGTGCGCAGGTGTTGGGGCCGGATCGGCTGATCCTGCGCTGGCTGGCCCATCGTGGCGGTGCCGCGCATGCTCGCACCTGGGCGCGCGCAGGCGAACCCATGCCAGTGGCAGTCGCCTTGGGAGCTGATCCGGCAACCTTGCTGTCTGCGGCACTCCCCCTGCCGGAAACCGTGTCGGAAATCAGCTTTTCCGGGGTGCTGCGCGGCGCCAGGGCCGAACTGGTAGCCGCCCGCAGCGTGCCGTTGCTGGTGCCGGCTCATGCCGAGATCATGCTTGAAGGCTGGGTTCACCCTGGCGATACTGCCCCTGAAGGCCCGTTTGGCGACCACACCGGCTATTACAATACGGTCGAGTCCTTCCCTGTGATGCGGATTTCCGCCATCACCCATCGCCGCGACCCGCTTTATCTGTCGACCGTCACCGGCCGCCCCCCGGATGAACCTTCGGTGATCGGCGGGGTGTTCAACGATCTGGCCCTGCCGCTGATCCGCGCACAGATCCCCGAGGTGCGCGATGTGTGGCTACCACCCGCCGCCTGTTCCTATCGTATTGCCGTTGTTTCCATCGACAAGCGTTATCCGGGGCAAGCGCGGCGGGTGATGCTGGCGCTGTGGGGGATGCTCGCGCAGTTCAGCTATACCAAGATGGTGATCGTGGTCGATGCCGACATCAACGTGCGCGACTGGGACGATATCGCCTGGGTGCTGGCCACAAGGATGGACCCGGCGCGCGATGTCATGGTGCTGGATAGCACGCCGATGGATTACCTCGACTTTGCCAGCGCGCGCGATGGCCTGGCCGGCAAGATCGGCATCGATGCAACCACCAAGATCGGCGCAGAAACCACGCGCGACTGGGGGCAGGTGATGGCGCTTGACCCGAAAGATGAGGCCTTTGCCGCCGATCTTCTGGCCCGCCACTTGCCGGCTGCACCATGACGCAACGGGTAATCCTTGGGGTGTCGGGAGCGTCTGGCGCGGTGCTGGCTCGGGAATGCGCGGTTCTGCTGGCAGGCATGGGGGTCGAGATTGACCTGACGCTTTCGCCCATGGCCGAGCGTACGCTTGAGCTGGAAATCGGTCGTGGCGCACAGGCCGAGCTTGCCGCCTTGGCCACGCGGATCCATGCGATCCGCGATCTGGGCGCAAGCATAGCATCGGGGTCGTATCCCGTGGCTGGGATGATCGTGGCACCGTGTTCGATGCGCAGCCTTGCCGCGATAGCGCATGGATTGGACGACAACCTGCTGACCCGAAGTGCCGGCGTGCAACTGAAGGAACGCCGTCCGCTGATCCTGCTGGCGCGTGAGGCACCGCTGACGCTGGCCCATCTGCGCAACATGGTCGCGGTGACCGAAATGGGTGGCACCATCCTGCCGCCGGTCCCCGCCTTCTATCTGCGCCCGCAAACCACGCTTGAAATTGCCGCCCAGATTGCCGCCCGCGCGGTTGATCTGCTGCGCCTTGCCCCGCCTCAGGCAACCGCCTGGGCCAACCCCTGACCGGAGAATGACATGACCCGCCTTTCCCCCGATATGACCGTGAGCACGATCGCCGCCGAACTTCCCGGCGCGGCCGAACTGTTCCGCCGCGCGGGCATCAGCTTTTGCTGCGGCGGAAACATCGCGCTGTCCGAGGCGGCCCGGCGTGCGGGCCTTGAGCCTCAGGATCTGCTGGCCAAACTGCAGGCCTTGGCGGATGCGGCCGGTCGCGATGCACCCGAACCGACCCCGGCGTTGATTGACCATATCCTGAGCCGCTATCACGCAACGCACCGCGCCGAGCTGCAATGGCTGATCCCCCTGGCGCAAAAGGTCGAACGGGTTCACGGCGACCATGAAGATGCACCGATTGGCCTGGCCGAAGTGCTGATTGCCCTGCAAGATGACCTGGATGCGCACATGACGAAAGAGGAACAGGTTCTGTTTCCCATGATGCTGCAAGGTGCCGGCCCGATGATCGCCCATCCCATCGCACAGATGCGGCATGAACATGATGACACTGCCCGTCTGCTGGCTGGTGTCGAACACGCGGCACATGGGCTGAACCTGCCAGAGGGCGCTTGCGGCTCTTGGACCGCGCTTTACACCGGGCTGCGCAAGTTTACCTCGGATCTGGTGGCGCACATGCATCTGGAAAATGCCGTTCTTTTTGCGCGCTTTGACACCGCGACTGCCTGACCTGTGCTGCGGCTTGACCATCCGCTTTGGCAGGCCGCGCACCGACCGTTGTTCTTGTGCGCCGCAATCTGTGCGGTCACGGCCCCGGCGGTCTGGCTTTGGCCGAACGGTTTCACGACGGACCCTGTGCGATGGCATTTGCACGAGCTGCTGTTCGGCATGGGCGGCGCGGCAGTTGGAGGCTATCTGCTGACTGCGCTGCCCAGTTGGACCCGGGCGCCCAGGGTTGCCCCGCAAACTGTGCGCGCGCTGACCTTGTCATGGGTTTTGGCGCGGCTGGCCCTGCCGTTGTCTGCCATCCTGCCCGTTGGCCTGCTACGGGCGATCGCCCTTGGCTATTTCGTCGCGCTCTGCCTGACCTTGGCCCGACACCTGATCGCCGCCAAAGTCTGGAAACGGCTGTGGGTGGTTGGTGCTGTTGGGGGAATGGCGCTGGGCGATGCTGGCCTTCTTGCCAATATGAGGGAGGGGAATGACGCCTCGGCTGGGCCCCTTGTCGTGGTGCTGATGTTTGCATTCTTGATCAGCATGATCGGCGGGCGCGCTGTTCCGGCTTTCACCCGAAGTTGGCTGCAAGGCATGGCGCCAATGCGGGTTGTACGGGACAATCGCGGGTTCGCCGCCGCCTCACCAGTCGCGATCTTGGCAGGTGGAGGTCTGGTTCTGGCCGGACAGGCGACAGCTGCGGGATTTTTCCTGCTACTGGCTGGCAGCCTGCTCGGCCTGCGATCGCTCGGCTGGCAGGGCCTGCATGTTTGGCACTCCCCAGCATTGCTCATGTTGCATTTGGCCTGGCTCTGGCTGCCAGCTGGCTTGATCCTTGTGGGCACGGCGCTGCTGCACCCGCAGGATCTGCCAATGGCTTCCGCAGTTCATGCCGTGACCATGGGGGCCATGGGGACGATGATCCTGGCCATCGCCGGTCGTGCGGCGATGGTTCGGCACGGCGACAGGTTGATGGCCGGGCCGGACCTTCTCCTGGCGTTTGCGCTGGTCTGGTCGGCCGCCTTGCAGCGAGTCCTGGCCCCGTTTGTTCCTTCGTACTGGCCCGACCCGGTGGCAACGAGTGCTGCGCTGTGGATGTTGGGTTGGTCCATCTTCCTTTGGGCCTATCGCAGGGCGCTGCAAGGCGCATTGCCATTCCCGATCTTCAGTGCGCGGCGGCATGGGCCTGCCGCATAACCCGTGCACGCCGCAGCCCCTGGGTTCGGCGCACCGCCGCTCAACGCCGCTTCCCATCACTATAAACGCGCGGGCGCGGCATGAAGGGCCCGGCCCAAGGGCCGTCGAAGCGGTCGAAGTTCCGGGCCAGGCCACAGAACGGCTCTGGCCTGACTTACAGCAACGACAGGCCGAACGCGGACATCGGCGGCATCACCCCCGCCTGAAAACCGAACACACCGGGTGAACTCTGTGAAAGCATTTGGCGCTGACTGGGGCCATCGGCTCAGGCCAGGCCATCGGGAAGGTCGCCGACCAGATGCTCCCGGCGGCAGTCGTCCCTCTGGCGGGGCCGGGCGCAACCCATTTGCCGGACAATGCCTTTGTGGTCGCAGCAGCACAGCCAGCCGGAATAATAGTTGATCCACCGGATAGAGGCTGGGGGCAACGTCAAGGGTTCCCCAGGCCGGTTCGGGTGAACCGCCGGCGTCACCGGTCCCTGCCGAGCCCCGCAGGCGACTAGAAATCGCGCCCGCTCATCTCGGCCACGCGGATGTCGCGCGACAGGCGGCGTGCCAGATCGGTCATCGAGCTCCAGGTGCTGCCAAGAAACCGTTGGGCCCGCCCCAGCAACAGCGTGTCTGCCAGCGCATATTGCACCTGACGGGCGGATCGGTCGTACAGGCTGCGGGGCAGCATCGCCACCCGGCTGCCATAGCGGTCGGCAAAGGCGGCATAGGTCTCGGGCAGGTCGGCGGCCAGGAACAGCGTTTCAGCCTCGCCTTGCGCAATCAGGCTGTCGATGCGGGCGATGAAATGGCGCATGTGGCTGCGGCTGCGCCAGAGGATCAGTGCCTCGTGCGCCTCGGGCGGCCAGTTGCCGGGGGCCTCGTAGGGCAGGTGCTCATAACCCGGCCCGCTGGCCATGCGGATATGGGCGGCCAGCTGGTTGGGCTGGCGCACCGTGGCCACCAGCTCTGTCACCGCGGCCACCGGCACCAGCGCGTGCAGGAACTGGCGTTCCGCCTTCCAGGAGGTGTGTGCGCTGACCAGCGGATAGGCGGAGCGCACATAAAGATCGGCTTCCGCCGGGGCCGCGCCGGGAATCTCGGCATCGCGGCGGGCACCGGGTTCGACCTCCATGTAGTTGAACAGATGGCATCCCGCCTGCGCCGCCTCGGCGGGAAAGCTGGCCTCGATCACCGTCGGGCCGGGCTCGAACAGGTCGGCCCAACGGCACTCGCAATGCATGTCGGGTTGCCAGACGATCACCAGTTCGCGCCCTGTCGCCTGGGCAATGGCCGCTGCCGAGGCGATGGCGCGCAGCCGATTGCCCAGCCCGTGCTGCGCGTCGATGTACAGGCGGGCACCGCGGCGGGTTACGGCGGGGGCAGCCAGAGCCGGACCCGGGCCTGGCGCGGGCGGTGGCGACGGAATCCTCAGCCCATGGGCCGCCGCAAAATGCGCAAGGAACTGCGCGCGGTCTCCCTGCGGCGTGCCATCCTGTCCGGCAGGACCATCCCCAGCCATCCTCGCGGCCGGATCGGCCAGCTTCGTGGCAAGATCGGCCAGCCTTGCTGTCGCTCCACCTGGATCACCGGCGCCAATGGCGCGGCGGATAGCCTCAAGGTCGGAGAAAAAATCAGTGGAGGTCATGGCCTTCCCTAGCAGCCCCTTTCGCCCCGGCAACCGATTTCTGGGCCATTTCGAGATTTCGAGAGCCAGCGGCAGAGGCCCGCGATGGCGGTGGCACCTGGTCATGCCGACCATCCGGCCGGCAGGCCAAGCCATCTTGCGCCGTTTGCGCGACCTGACTATCTCTGGCGTCGGTCTATCAAATCCGCCTCGAATATCAAGAATATGGGCCCATTGCATGAAAAGAGCATTGATCACCGGCGTAACCGGGCAGGATGGGTCGTATCTTGCGGAATTCCTGCTGGCAAAGGGGTATGAGGTCCATGGCATCAAGCGCCGGGCTTCCCTGTTCAATACCCAGCGGGTGGATCACATCTATCAGGATCCGCATGTCAACAATGCCCAGTTCCACCTTCATTACGGCGATCTGAGCGACAGTTCCAACATCACGCGCATCCTGCAGGAGGTGCAGCCCGACGAGGTGTACAACCTCGGGGCGCAAAGCCATGTCGCCGTAAGCTTTGAGGCGCCAGAGTATACCGCCGATGTCGACGGCATGGGCACGCTGCGCCTGCTGGAGGCGATCCGCCTGTTGGGCCTGGACCGGAAGACCCGGTTCTATCAGGCCTCCACATCCGAGCTCTATGGTCTGGTGCAAGAGATTCCGCAGACCGAGACCACCCCGTTCCACCCGCGCAGCCCCTATGCGGTGGCGAAGATGTATGCCTACTGGATCACGGTGAACTACCGCGAGGCCTACGGCATGTATGCCTGCAACGGCATCCTGTTCAACCATGAAAGCCCGCGTCGCGGCGAGACCTTCGTGACCCGCAAGATCACCCGCGGTCTGTGCAACATCGCCATGGGGCTGGAAGACTGCCTTTACATGGGCAACATCGACAGCCTGCGCGACTGGGGCCATGCGAAGGATTATGTGCGGATGCAGTGGATGATGCTGCAGCAGGAGGTGGCCGAAGACTTTGTCATCGCCACCGGCGTGCAGTATTCGGTGCGCGATTTCATCCGGTGGACGGCCGCCGAACTGGGCATCAGCCTGCGGTTCGAGGGCGAGGGTGTCGCGGAAACCGCGATCGTCGAATCGGTGACCGGCGATCTTGCCCCGCAGGTGCGGCCGGGGCAGGTGGTGATGCGAATCGATCCGCGCTATTTCCGCCCGGCCGAAGTGGAAACCCTGCTGGGCAATCCGGCCAAGGCCAGGATGAAACTGGGCTGGACGCCCGAGATCACCGCGCAGGAAATGTGCGCCGAGATGGTGGCCGCCGATCTGCGGACCGCGCGGCGCCATGCCTTGTTGAAAGCCCACGGCCTGGATTTGCCGGTTTCGCTGGAAAACTGACCGTCTCCGGGAGCAGCCATATCCGGACAGCCCCCGCCGAAGCCCCGCCGAAGAAAGGACTGGCTGATGAAAATCTATCTCGCAGGTCACCGGGGCATGGTGGGGGGGGCGATCCTGCGACGGTTGCAGGCCCGCAAGGACAATGGCGAGGATCTCGAGCTTGTCACCCGCACCCATGCGGAACTTGACCTGACAAGCCAGGAGGCGGTGCGTGACTTCATGCAGGCCACAAGGCCGGATGTGGTGATCCTGGCGGCGGCCAAGGTCGGTGGCATTCACGCCAACAACACCTATCCGGCCGATTTCATCTATGAAAACCTGATGATGGAGTGCAACACCATCCACCAGGCCTTTGCGGCTGGGGTGCGGCGGCTGCTGTTTCTGGGATCGTCCTGCATCTACCCGCGCAATGCCCCCCAGCCGATGGCGGAAGGCGCGCTTCTGACCGGCACCCTGGAGGCCACGAACGAGCCCTATGCCGTGGCCAAGATCGCAGGCATCAAGCTCTGCGAAAGCTACAACCGCCAGTACGGGGTGGATTACCGTAGCGTGATGCCGACCAACCTTTACGGGCCTGGCGACAATTTCCACCCCGAGAATTCCCACGTTTTGCCCGCCCTGATCCGCCGCTTTCACGAGGCGGCGACGCAGGGCCGCGACGAGGTGGTGATCTGGGGCACCGGCACGCCGATGCGCGAGTTCCTGCATGTCGACGACATGGCCGAGGCCAGCCTGTTCGTGCTGGACCTGCCGCAGGACATCTATGCCGCCAATACCAGCCCGATGCTCAGCCACATCAACGTGGGCACCGGCCAGGATGTGACCATCGCCGAGCTGGCGGCGATCGTGGCCCGGGTGACCGGCTATACCGGCGCCGTCCGCTTTGACACGACCAGGCCCGATGGCACCCCCCGCAAGCTGATGGATGTGTCACGCCTGGCCAACATGGGCTGGCGGGCCAGGACCGGGCTGGAGGCGGGGGTCGCCGATACCTATCGCTGGTTCCTCGATCACGCCGCCGAAGCCAGGATGTAACCTCGCGCCGGCCCGCCGCCGTCTGTCGATCCCGGCGGAACGGGTTGATTGAAAGCGCTGCGCCGCATTCACCTGATTCGTAACCGTCCGGCCTGCGACGGATCCGACGGTTCCTCCCGCGCGGCCAATCTGGTCCTGTGGTGCAATCAAGGACGCGGACGAGTTCGGTGATGCTGCCGCCAGGCTGCATCACCCGTGGAAAGCCGACCCGTCGCTCAGCCCGCGGTTGCAGCCAGGACGGGCAGGGCTGATTCGCTCTGCGGTGCCGGAGCGCCGAGCGGGGCGATGAAGAAGCGCGCGTCATGCAGGCAGAATTCGAAACTGGATGGGGTGAAATCGAGTCTCAGGTTGCGCCATGGCGCGGCTTCCTGCAGGGCCGGGGCATCCTGGACAGGCAGCAGACTGACCTGCGTCCTGCTGTGGCCGGGACCGGCAACATGGCTTTCCGGGAACGCATTGTCGATGAAAGAGCCCGCCCGCCCGGAACGGATGCAAAAGCGAAATGGAACCTCGGTCGTGGCCGTGGTCTCGACAATCACGCCAAGCACGTGATCGCGCGTCAGCGCGGCGCCATCCAGCGCAAGATTGAACGAAAGCCAACGCCCAGGTCTGCGGACCGAGAAGCGGAAGGACAGCAGGGTGCCCGGCGTGGCAGAGAAGGTGCCGTCCATCTCGCCGGCTTCGGTGTCGGCGGCAAACCACGCCCCCGGCACGATGTGGCGACCCGGAACGATTGCTCCTTCCTGCTCAAGCCTGCGCAGATGAGCCAACTGGTTCTGCATCTGCGCATTCATCGCATATTCCATCGGTGTCGGTCCCATCTGCCCGGATCGAATGGCCTCGGAAACTAACCGGGTTTCGGCGGCTTTGCACCCCCCAATGTGCCTGCCGCCGCCGCGCAGGCCGTGTCCGGGCGGGGGCCAGGGGCCCTCGGGCGGCACGATCCTGCGGTGGAATGCCGTCTTTGCAGTCCTGATGCAGGGCCATGAGGATGCATCCGTCGGCCCTGTGGTGCAGGCAGCTTCGGAAGGGCGCAGAGCCGCCCGGTGTCGATCAGTTCGTGCTGGCAGTGACGGGCGATCCTTGGCATTAAGTGGCAAGCATTCCGGGAGTACCCATGGACGAAATGAGAGATGCAGAACCGGGCCCAGTGCCACATCTCGCTCTTGTCACGCTTGCGGACGAGCCGATTGCCCTTGCCGTGGCCAAACGCCTTGCCGCGCTTTTTCCTGACAGCGGACTGTCGCATTATTCCGATCTGCGCCAGGCCGCGAAGGATCATCCTGGGGCCAGAATCGTCCTGGCGATGACATCGCCGGTCGAGGCCGTGGCGCGGCGGCTGGCCAGCGGGGCAGGAGCCCTGGATGCCCTGTCTGACTGGGTCGCCGAGGTCTCTCCGCATCTGGCCGCTGCACGCCAGCATAGGCGCCGGCTGTGGCTGATCGACGCCCGCGCCATGGCTGCCGGTCTGCCCCATGCGTTGAGCGCGGCATCGTCGCTGGCCGATGCAACCGGATCGGGCATCGCCCTGCCGGACCCGCCCGAGGCGATGTATCTGGTTCTGTCCGACAGTCTGATTGCGCGCCACGAGCCAGCCATGCGGCTTGCTGCCGAATTCACCAGCCTTTGCCGAGGGCCGCTGGGGGTGACGGTTGATCTTGCGAAAGTCGCGGAGGCCCACGGCAATGAGCGCGCTGCACGGGCCGAGGCGACCGGGCTGCGGGCCGGGCAAGAGGCCGCGCTGGCCGAGGTGCTGGCAGACCGCGACAGGCAGGCGGCCGAGATCGCTTTGCTGCGCGAGAGCCTGCTGCTGCAACTGACTGAAGCCGAGGCGGCCGCCAAGACCTGCGCCGCGCTGAAAGCCGAAGCCGCCACGCTCGGCAAGGCCGCGGCAGAGCGCCATTTCTTCAAATCCGAGGCCGAGACGCTGGCGCGCAGGCTGGAGGATGTCGAGGAATCGCGGCTTCGTCGCGAGACCATCCTTGGAGCGATGCTGCTGGCGGATCAGGCCGCAGTGGCCGAGTTGACATCGCGGGCAGCCGAACTCGCGTCACGTCTGTCAGCCTCGGAGCTCGCCAACGAGGCCATGGGCAGACGGGTCGCCGAACTCGAGGCCGCGCAAGAGGCCGAGCGCGTGAAGGCCGAGGCGTTACAGGCCGAACTCCAGCATGTGTTTGCATCAAATTCGTGGAAGATCACGGGCCCGCTGCGGCGGGCGCGCAACTGGATTGGCCCGAAGGCGCCATAGGCTGCAAGGCGCGCAACCTGGCGCGCACCATGTGGCGGCGCCGGCATCTTTCTGCGAAACGCCGCGCACGGGCCGTGTTCGTGGCGGTGGTCCCGCCTTCAGCGTTCCAGAAAATCGCGCAGATGCCTGAGATGGGTGAGGTAGGGATCGGAAGCCTTACCCTCGGCCGGCCCGGCTTCGCGCGACAGACACTCGGTCAGCAGATCGGTCAGGGCTTCTGGGGGTGCCGCGGCAGCGTCTTGCCGGGAGGCCAGCAGATGCGCGGCCAGCAAGGCCATGCCGTGGCGTCGGTCCTCCCTGTGGCGGGACCGCAGCAGGGCTGCGAGGCGGCGGGCAAGTCCGCCGGCCGATTCCGGATTCGCCACCCCGACGGTTTCGGCCACATGGGCCCGGCGCAGCATCCGGGCCGGCGGCGCCCCGGCGGGATCGGCGCGGTGGATCGCGGCCAGCATGTCGTCGTCGGGGTGCTGCAGCAACTGACGGGCCATCGACCTCATCGCCGGACCGTGAAAGAAGACCGGCATCCGGCCCAAGTCTGCGAACCGTTGGAATGTCGTGGCATAGTCTGACAGACCCGTCCTGCTCAGGCCGGTTTCGTCATGCACCAGGTTGACCACCAGGGGCTCATTGCGAAAAAAGCAGTCATGCGTTCTCACCAGTTGCCAGGAGTCGTTCTCTGCGCGCACATCGACCAGTTCGCGCTCGAGAGCCCACCAGCAATCATAGGCCAGGTTCGGCATCCGGGCGGCGTGATGCAGCAATCTGGGAAGCCAGATCCGATCGAGGAATACCATGAAGGCCGGATCACCCGCCCGGTATAGCGCATTGCCGTTAAGGTGCAGGCTCATCGCGCGATCCAGAACACCACGGCCGGCATACACAGACCCGATGACCCAGGCACCGGCATTGGCGGCGATCACCGCCTCGACGGCCGTGATCCAGTCGGCCTGAACCGGCAGGCAGTCCAGTTCGATCTGCAGCACGTAGCCGCCGAAAGCCGCGGCCAGGCGCATGGTTTCCTGAAACAGGAAGTTCGGGCCCGCACGGTTGCCGTAACGTCCGGCTGCCCCGTGGGCATCGCGTTTGTAAATGTCGCGCTCGCCCTCCAGCCCGGCACTGTGCGCGGTGATGCCGCTGAAGCAGTCGTGCAGCACCGGCCGGGCATGAAACAGCCGTTCCGCCTCGGCCAGACGTTCGGGTGTGGCGGAATTTGCAACGATCAGCAGTCTTGGCCGTTCCTGTTGGGGGGTCAGCAGCGGCCTGAAGCGGGGATCGGCCCAGAGATCGAACAGCTGCGCCAGTTCCGCGCCAATTTCGTTGCCCAGGATCGGCACGGCAACACAGCGGAGCGTCATCGCATCACGCCCGCGCATCAGATCGAGCCTGGAAGCCCGAGCGGAGACCTCCGTTCCAATGCTGCCCATTTCCCAGACTTCCCCTCATGTGCCTGCCGCGGCCGCCGACCACTTTTCGTGGCCTGTTGCCGGTCGGCGGTTCGTCGAACCGTCTCGCCCTTGTCACCCCTCTGTCGCGTGATACAAGACATGCAATTCTGATCGGAAGCTTTCATCGACAGACCCACCCGGAAATCGCCGATAATGATTAGCAATGTCAAACCCGACCCTATTCTGGCGGGATGGTATCAGGCCCTTGTGCGGCATCTGTCTGCCGATGACGTGCAAAGCATAGCAGCCATTCTCGAGCGGGAAACCGGCGCGGACCAGCATGGCGCGACCAGGTCCGAGGCAATGCCCACAGCCCCGCTTGGGCGACTCCTGGCGCATTACATCAGCCGTGCCGCAGAGGCCACCTGCCGCGACCGCAGCCGTGGCGATCTTGCCCTGATCGACGAGGCCCTGCGCTTGCGTGCGACCGGGCAGCTGAGTGCACTCGCCGCGATCGGTCTCAGGGGAGGCGAACGGCAGGCAAGGCCGTCGCCGGTGCCAGGCCCGATGCCCGGTATCGAGAGCCCGGAGATGGCCGATGCGATCCGGCTGGTCTACCGCCAGACCCTGGGCCGCGAGGCGGCAGATGCCGAGGTCGAGATCTGGCGCGGCCATTTCCGCAACGGGCTGGCGTTTCATGAGTTTCTACTCGCCGTCGCGAATGGTGACGAGGCCCGAAGGCACAAACAGAGCCTGGCGATTGCCGCAGATAAGAGTGACGGCGAATTCATCATCGACCTGTATCGTGTGGTCTACGGGCGCGGATGCACGATGATCGAGGTCGAACAGGTTGAATCCCTGCTCCGTCGAAAGGGGATGTCGCGGTCCGATCTGCTGCGCAGTGCTTTCGAACTGAGCACCAAGCTGGAAAGCGCCGGATCTGATACCGTACTGCATGACGGGCTGTCGTGCTGGATCATGGGCACGCCGCATACGCTGACCCTGGACGAGTGGACCCGCAAGGCCCAGGACAAGGCGGCGCTTGACGCCGCGCGCAAGGCGCTGCGCCCGGCCACGCCCTTTGTGATCACCGGCGAACCGGGTGTTCGGGTGAGCGCGATTGCGAGTCTCTATCGCGGCGGCGATTTCATCGAGCAGTTTCTGGACAACATCACCGGGCAAACCTGTTTCGACCGGTATTGCGAGTTGATCATCATCGATGCCGCCTCGCCGGAGAACGAGGGCGAAGTGATTTCCCGCTACCTCGCGGATCATCCGAACATCCGTTACGAACGGACCACGACGACGATCGGAATCTACGAAGCGTGGAACCTTGGTGTCAAATTGGCGCGCGGGCGCTATCTGACCAATACCAATCTGGACGATCTGCGCCGCGCCGATTCACTGGAGATTCAGGCCGGGGCGCTGGATGCGATGCTTTTCGCCGACATCGTCTATCAGGATTTCTATTATTCCTTCGATCCCCGACTGAGCTGGGAAGAGGTTGCCGCCTTTGGCTACAAGAGCAACGTGCCCATCGTCGCACCGGGCAATCTGCTGAAATACAATTCCCCGCACAACGCACCGATGTGGCGGCGCGCGCTGCATGACGAACTGGGCTATTTCGACAGCCATTACAGATCGGCGGGAGATCTCGAATTCTGGCTGCGCTGCCTGGCGGCCGGCAAGGTATTTTACAAGATCAACGAACCGCATGTCGTCTATTATCAGAACCCCAGGGGGCTTTCCACGCGGGCCGATACCAGAGGCATCGTGGAGGGCAAGGCCGCCACACGGAAATACACGCCTTTGCTGATTGACAAGGACTTCACCCGTCATTTTGCGGAATTCGCCGCCCAGGTTCCCGGGGCTCCGGCCTCGCACGCCGAATGCCCGGATCTGACACGCTACGAGATCGTGCAGAAAGGCCTGCGCAACGCGGCCATCCAGTACAAGACGGGGGGCAGATGATGCGGCTGATTGTCGACGGTGTCTTCTTCCAGCTCAACAACACCGGCATCGCCCGTGTCTGGGATTCGATCCTGCGGATTCTCGTCAAGCGCAAGGGCATGGAAATCTTCTTCCTTGACCGGGGCGGCGCACCGCAGATCGAGGGCATGACGAACATACCGTTTCCGACCTGGCTGGTCGGGCCGGCACCCGCCGATTCGATGATGCTCCAGCGGGTTTGCGACGAGTTGCGCGCCGATGCGTTCACCTCGACCTATTACACCACGCCGCTGACCACGCCGATGGCGCTGGTCGTGCACGACATGATCCCCGAACTCTTTGATTTCAACATGCGAGACAGGGGTTGGATGGAAAAGGATACGGCGATCGCCTATGCGCAGCGCTATCTGTGCGTTTCGCAATCGACCCGGCGCGATCTGCGGCATTTCTATCCCGAGATTGCGCCCGACCACGCGATCGTCAGCCATTGCGGCCTTGACAGCAGCGTTTTCAGGCCGCGCCCGGCAGCGGCGGTTCAGGCCTTCCGCGAGGCACAGGGGTTGAGCCGGCCGTATTTCCTGTTTGTCGGGTCGCGCGTGCAGCACAAGGCCTACAAGAACAGCGATCTGTTCTTTTCGGCCCTCAGGCAGATGACCGCCGTCGATTTCGATGTGTTCTGCGTGGGCGGCGAGCCCGAGATCGAACCACAGGTGCGCAACAGCCTGCCGCCGGGCGTCAACATCCGTCGCGTCACCCTGACCGACGAGCAGCTGTCACTGGCCTATGCCGGGGCGATCGCGCTGGTCTACCCGTCGCTCTACGAAGGCTTCGGAATGCCGGTGATCGAGGCCATGGCCTCGGGCTGCCCGGTGATCACCACCCGGCGCGGGTCGCTGGTCGAGGCGGCCGGCGATGCGGCGCTGTTCGTCGAAGGCACGTCCATTCCGGAAATGGCCGAAGCGATGACGCAGATTCAGGATCCGGACCTGCAGGCCGACCTGCGGCGCCGGGGCTTCGCGCATGCGGCCCGGTTCCGCTGGGAGCCGATGGCAGAGGCCTTTCACCAGTTGCTGGAAGAGGTTATCGAGAACGCGCGCAGACCCGAGACCCAGGCGTTTCTGGCCGAATGGAGCAGACTGCGCCGGTTGCAGGCCCGCGTGGACGCATTCTGAGGAGGATAGCTCCGGGCCGGAGAAAGGAATAGGCGTCCATCTGTGCGCTGACAAGCTGGGATGGTTCTTGATAGTCTAGCCGTCTTGGAATAGCAAAACTCTTGAGCGGGATGTCGTTGCGACCTATCTCGTTGATTTCGCTCTGGAGATATCTGCAATGATTCTGGAATGGTTTAGCTGATGGACTTGCTTCTGCATATAGGCACAGAGAAGACTGGCACAACCACCATCCAGAAATTCTTGATGGAAAATCAAGAGATCTTGGAGTCTGCCGGGATATTTCTCCCAAGCTCTCTTGGGCACCCTCTTCACAGAGCACTTGCTGCAATTGCGAGTAATGATGAGTTTATCGACGAATTTTTCCAGCGCAAAGGGCTCCTTGACATTGCAGAGCGGCGAGACGCTAAATCAATCTGGTGGGAGGCGTTTGTCGCAGAAGTTCAAGATAATAATATGGCTCGGGCAATAATCTCATCAGAGCATCTTCAGAGTCGGCTGCAAAAGTCGGAAGAAATTTTCCGCTTGAGGAGCATGTTGTCAAGTCTGTTTTCGTCAATTAAAATTCTCATTTATATTCGTGACCCTTTAGAAACGGCGCTATCGCTCTATTCGACGGCAGTGAAAAATAGCAGCGTTGCGCTTGCACCACCTGGTCCTGACGACCCATATTTCAATATTATTGTGAACCATGCTGCTACGATTCAGAAATGGGCCGCGGCATTCGGTATTGAGAATATCAAGGTTCGCCTGTTCATGAAAGAATGTTTTGTCAATGGGGACCTTTTGGATGACTTCATTTCTGCCTGCGATCTTCCCGCCGCAGAATGGAAGCGGCCAGTTCCGCAGAACGAAAGGTTGAGTCGTCTTGGGCTTGCGCTTTTGGCGCGCTTGAACAGGCGACTACCGGAGTTTGGTGTTGGAGGGGTTTACAATCCTGAACGTGGCAACTTGGATGGCTTCTTTGAGAAGCATTTCAATGCTGGCCCACCCTATATTCCCGAGATGAGCCTAGTAGAGGCTTATGAGCAGGCCATGAGCGACTCCAACGAATGGGTGCGTGAGCGGTTTTTCCCGGAGCGCGCGACCTTGTTTCCGCGGCGGAATCCGGAAAACATCGGACCGAACGCGCCCGTAGATCCCGAGCTGGATAAGGTTGCGGATTTGATTGTTGATATCTGGAAACTTCGCAAGAGTGTTTGATCGCGAGTGGTCGGACAGGTCTCCCACGCATGGACGGAGTTTTCTGGGCAACCGCTTGCGGTGGCAAACCGGGCCGGGCAGGTGATCGAGCCGCTGTTGCAGGCGACGGGGCGTGAGCGTCGATATGCCGAGCGTTCTGACCGCAGACCCAGCCCTGTTCGCGGCCGATCGCCAGAGCATCGCCGACGGGAGCGCGCGGCAGAAGAGCGTGGTCTGCGGCGGGGAACTGTGCAGGTCAGGGGAGCTGTGCCGCCCCGCTCAACCGGCCAGTTCGTACCAGTCGTCCCATTGCGCCTCGGTTCGGGCATAGCCGAGCGACGACAACAGCGCATGGATTCGCGCGCGCTCGGGGGTGAAGTTGTGCTCGACCGTGATCAGGCGGATGCGCCAGCGCTCGAACGGAAAGGCGGCCAGGATGGCGTATTCACTGCCTTCGGTATCGATGCTCAGATAATCGATGTCTCGCGGGGCGCCATGCTGCAGCAGGAAATCCTCCAGCGAGGTGGTGGTCAGCCGCGCGACCTTGCCTTCGGCGCGATAGGCGCTGCGTTTCGCGGCATGGCTGTCGGCATCGGCAAAATCCGCGATCCCGCCATAGACATCGGCAAAGATGAATTCGACCGTATCCCCGCTGCGCGGGCCGATGCAGGCGTCTGACACGATGCAGCGCCGGTTGCGGCGCAGATCGGCAAGAAACTTCGGGTTCGGTTCGGCGCACAGCCCGGTCCAGCCGAATTCGGTTTCCAGGAGCAGCGTGTTGCTCAGCGCCACACCATCGGTTGCGCCGAAGTCGACGAAATAGCCGCCGCGTTTGTGCCGGGTCTTTTCCAGAACCCACAGATCCTGCCCCAGTTGCGAAACGCTGCGCGATGCCAGTGCGGCGGCGGGGGCAGGCCGATCGCCGGGTGACGCCGGGCTCTCGGCCTCGTCGCGGAAGATCTGGCGGCGCGTCATCGCCAGCGAGATTTCGCCGCGCAGCAGTTCCAGCTCCGAATCCAGAATGGCCAGGCGTGCGCTGTGGTCGGCGGGTGCGGCGCGCGCCTCGGTGAGGTCGGCGTCGATCAGGCGACCGGCTTCGGGCAGCAGGCCAAGACGCGCGGTTTCGCGGATCTGGCGGGTGCGGCCCAGCAGGCGGGCGTCGGCCCTCGGCTCCACCAGACGGATCGCCTCCTGAAAATGTTCCGCGGCCGCGGGATCATCCAGACTGGCCGCGACACGGCCGAGGCTGTTGGCCAGTGCCGAAATCAGCACCCGCGCCAGCAGCCGCCGGTCGCATCCCCAGGAAACCGCCTGCCGCGCTGCTGTCATCGCGTCCTTGGTATTGCCGAAATGGCTATGAGCCGCCGCCACCAGCAACATCAGTTTTGCGCGTTCCTGGTCGCGCTGGATCTCGGCAGGATCAAGCGAGAGCAGGGCCTCCCATTCGCCATACTGCCATTTCGTCCGGCTTGGCTCCAGCAATCGGTCCTGATGAAACACGGTCGCAGCCGCCGAGATGTTCAGCACGCCTTCCGCCGAGGCGGCCGGCACCGTCATGGCAATGTCGCTGCGCCCGGCTTTCGACTTCTTCTTGTTCCTTTTCTTGCCCTTGATGCTCACAGACCCGCCTCGCGCAACAGCAGATCCTTGAGAAGGGTCATCTGACCCTCGGCCCGGCGCAGATCTTCGCGCGCGGCCTGACAGCGATGATGCAGTTCGGCATTGCGGGCCGTCAGGTCGCGGGCGCGGGCCGCCTCGGCCTCGAGGGCAGCCAGGCGCTCCCGGCCGGCATTGTCGAGGGCGGCGATCTGTTCGCGCGCCGCCGCCATCTCGGCCTGCAGGGCCTGCTGGTCGTGGCGCTGGCCGGCAAGTTCCGCCTCAAGCTCGGCGATCCGGGCCTCGGCCTGCTGCTGGACGGCGGCCGCGCCGGCCTGCACCTCGGCCAGAGCCGCCTCGCGCGCGGCGAGTGCCGCCTGTATCTCGGCCAGCTCCGCATCACGCGCGGCGATGGTCTTTCGCGCCCGATCCAGAGCCTGTGCCTGCCGCTTCGCGGCCGCCTGCGCCTCGGCCAGTGCCGCATCGCGAGCCGTCAGCAAGGCCTGTGTCTCGGCCAGTTCCACCTCTTGCATCCGCAGGCGGCGGGCCTGCGGATCGGCCCGGAACCGCAGGATCGGCCAGTCCGGATCCGCGTCACTGACCGCATCGAGCGTGAAGTCGAGCGCCCCGAGGCGGGTCTCGATCTCGGCTCGCCCTTCGGCTCCCACAAAGAACGGCTCGATGCCGCAGCGCAATTCCAGGGACTGAACCCGCTGAAGGATCCCAGCCGCGGCCAGCGCGGCAAGAATCTCTGCCTCGGCTCCGGGCAGGTCAATCCAGAGCGCAATCGGCTCGGGCAGGTCGGCCAGCACCTGCACCAGATCCGCCGGCGCCAGCCGCGCGACACGCAGACGCCCGGTTTCGCGCAGCCCCGGAAACAGGGCAGACAGTGCCGCGGTAGCAGGAGCAAGGCTGCTCAGCCCGGGCAAGCTGTGGGTGATCAGGTCCACCTCGCCGGCCTTGGGGCCGGGCACAGCCGGGATTCGCAGTGCCTGCGATGTTGTCATCAGATGTCCAAGGGCCGAGTCGCCCCTCGGCGGCTTGACGGACATCAGCACAAGGCGCGCCGGCGGGCGATGCAGCCGGGCCATGGCGCTTTCGAACAGCACCGGATCGTCGGCACAGATTGCGAGAAGTGATCCCGCCGGTGCCGCTGACCCTGCGTCTTGCTGTGCCATGATCGCCTTTCCGCTGCCCGTCTCAGTCCGCGCGGCTGATGCTTCGAGTTCCAGCCGAGTCTAGCGGGCAGGTGCGGTTGCTGGCAACCTTTGAGGTGGCCAGGAAATCCCTGAAACGGCCGGGCGCGGCATCGGTGGTGGCCGCGGTGCAACCTTTCGCCGGGGTTTGTCCTCATGGAAATGCCCGGCGGCGAGCGACGGCCATTTGAACCGTCCGTTCCGCCTGCGGCGGCAAGGTTGCGACCGGATCTGGCCGCGCGGCCGCCAGCCCGCGCCCTGCCGGGCATGGCCGTGCGGTTCAAGTGCATATTGCGGGCCACCCGGAGGGGGGTCGCTGATCGGCCGGGGCGAACCGCCGCCGCGGTCGGTTTCGGGCTGGACAGGCCAGGATGCAGTGCGCATAAAGCTGCCACGCACCTGCCCGGCCGGGTTGACCTGGGATGGGCACAGGGGGAGTCAGGGCGCAACCGACTTGCCTGGAACCGAACGCCAAGAATGCCGAAACTGACCTGCATCACCACCACTTATAATGATGGCCCGGCCGTCATGACCAGTGTGCGTTCGGTTCTGGCGCAAAGTTTCACGGATTTCGAATACATCATCGTCGATGACGGGTCGCGTGACGACACTGCTGCGCTGCTGGCCGGGCTGGATGACCCACGCATCCGCATCCTGCGACAGGCCAATGACGGGCTGTCGGGGGCGCGCAACAAGGCGCTGGAACAGGCGAGGGGTGACTACGTCTGCTTCTTGGACGCGGATGACAGCCGCCCGGCCTGGGCGTTCCAGAGCATCGCCGCCGTGATCGACCGCGATGACCCCGACCTGATCCTGTGCCAGGGCGTGCTGTCGGAATTGCGCGACGATCTGATGCCGTTCTATGACAGCGGCCGGTTTCAGCAGATCGCGGCGCTCTGCCCCTCTGGGTCGGTCACACGCGACGACCCGGCCGCGGCAACGATCTGGCCACTGGCCCAGGGGATCGAGCCGCAATCGGCCAACAAGGTGTTGCGCCGCGCGATGCTGACCCGGAGCGGAATCGCCTTTCCCAATACGCATTTCTTCGAAGACATCTATTTTCATACCAATGTGTTGGCTGCGACCTGGCGGCTGTCGTTTCTCGATTTCCCCTGCTTCACCTATTTCCGCCGCTATCTGCGTCCGCAAATCACCGCAACCGCGGGCGATCTGCGCTTTGATATCCTGGCCGTGACCAAGCTGACGCTGGAGAGCTTTGCCCGCCGCCCCGCCTTTCACGAACAGGCCTACCGGGCGGCGGTGCTGGCCTCGTGCTTCAGGATCGTGGAGTGGTGTGGCGCCTCGATCAGCCACGCCCATCGTCCGGCCTTTCGTCAGACGGTGGAGGGCCTGTTGCGGCTGATCGACCCGCTCTATCTGCATTTGCCGCCCGGGCCGGAGGCCGAACTGGCCCCGCTGCGGCGATATCTGGAGGGGCTGCACCATGCCGTCTGACAGCCCGGCGTCCCACGACGATGCCGCCGAAGCGCGGCAGGCCGATGTCCGTCTGGCCGACCCGGTTGAGGACGACTTTGCCCAAGCTTCTGCCCAGCGTGAGGCAGCTTCCCTGCTGCCCGAAAGCGTCACGGTGCAGGCTTTCGGTCAGACCCTGAGCCTGCTTGCCCCCCAGGATGCCTTTTTGCGCGAGGATACTGCCTGGCGCCTGCGCGAGATATATCAGCCCGCGCTCACCGCCCAGACCCTGGCCCAAACCGGCGTGGCGGTGGATATCGGGGCCGGATTTGGCGGCTTTGCCCTGCCGTTCGCGGCGGCCTTTCCAGGCTGGAAGGTCTGGTGCTTCGAGCCCGAGCCGGTTGCCTATGCGCGGCTGCGGCAGAACATCGCCATGCTGAAACTGGGCAACGTGGTGGCCGTGAACGCCGCCGTCGGCGGCCGCGAGGCATTGGATGGCACAGCACTGACCGCGGTGCAGGCCGCGTTGCGCGCGCTGGCCGCCTCGGGGGCGCAGACCGCTACGGGCGCGCGCGCGATGGCAGATCTGCTGGCGCTCTGCCCGGGGCAGCAATACCGCCGCCACAACACGCTGCGCTGCGTGATCGAGCGCGGCGACCCGGTGCCGGAGGTCTTCGAACCCTGCCGATTCGCCACCCTGCCGGCCGCCGCCCTGACCGTCCTCGGACCGAACCTGCTGAAACTGACCGCTCCCCATGCCGAAGCCGCGATCCTGCAGGATCTTGCGGCAGCGGAACTTGACCACATCATCGGCGAGTTGTGGGAGATGGTGCCCGCGCATCTGGTGCATGGGGCCACGGCTGGGCTGCGGCAGACCTGGCTGCCGGTGGCCGGTGAGGCACCTCTGAAGCTGCGCCGCAGCGCCAATCTGGCCGGGCACCGGCCCGGGCTGGACGTGGTGGTGGCGATGTACAATGCCCGGCCCTGGATTGTGGCCTGCATCGAGGCAATTCTGGCCAGCCCATCGGATGAGATCCGGGTGCATGTGGTGGACGACGGTTCCACCGACGGGTCGGGCGATCTGGTTGCGGCCGGCTATGCAGGGCATCCGCGTGTCGTGCTGCACCACAAGCCCAACGGCGGCTGTGCCTCGGCGCGCAATTTCGGGCGGATGATGTCGGATGCCAGCCACATCGCCTTTGTCGATGCCGATGACCTGCCGGGGCCGGGCCTTTACTCCGAGTTGCTGGAGCTTGCGCGCTACACGGGGGCGGAAGTGGTGCAGGGCGGGTTCGAGCTGCTGCACGAGGTCGCGGATGGCGAGGGGGGCCGGAGCGGCGCGACCTTGGTCCGGCGGCCCTCCTACGAGGCGGAGGACCGGGCCTTCGCCGAAGCCCGCCGCCATGCCTTCGGGGCGGGAACCTTCTGCCAGCAGCCCGCCGCGCTGCTGATGGTCGGCCAGCCGACCATCTGGCGCCGGGTCTACCGCCGTGATTACCTCGACAACCGCAATGTCTGGTTTCCCGAGCATATCCGCGCCTTCGATGACCAGATCTTCCAGATCCTGACCCTCCAGCCGCTGCGCCTTGTGCCCACGCTCGACCATGTTCATTACGGCTATCGCCAACATCCGGGGCAGGACATCCGGCAGGGCGACGAGCGGATGATCTATTCGCTGGAAACCTTCCGGCTGTTGCTGAAACGGGCGCTGTCCGAGGGCTGGAATGACCTCGCGCCGCTGCTGCGCGCATATGTCAATACGGCCAACTGGTGCTGGAAGGGCCTGCGTTCCGATCTGCGCCCCGGTTTCGTGCGCGCGGCGGCCGAGCTTTGGGTCTACATGCAGAAATCCCTGCCTGCGGAGGCCTTCGCGTCCGTGCCCGACAGTGAATTCCTGCTGCCCGATTTCAGGCACTATACCAAGCGCATGGACCTGCTGTTGCATGATCTGGGGCCGTCCTATGGCTGGGCCTTCCTCGATGCCATGGGCATGCAGGTGCCAATGGTGCGAGAAAGTCTGGCGGCACCGGACAAGATCAGAGGATGGCGGCCGTGAGAAAACGATTGTTTCTGCATATCGGCTCGCACAAGACAGCCACCACCTTCCTGCAGAGCACGTTTGCCGGCAACACCGATGTGCTCTCGGATCTGGGCATCCTCTATCCCAAGGCCGGGCGGATCTGGCAGGCGCATTTCAAGCTGTGCTGGGATCTGAAGGATGCCGCGCTGACCGATCGCCCGCTGGAGGCGCTGGAGCACTGGGCCGCCCTGTTCGAAGAGATCGACGCCTCGCCGCATCCGGTGGTGGTGATCAGTTCCGAGGAATTCGGTCTTGGCCTGAACCCGGCACGGCTGGCGGTCCTGTCGGCGCGCTATGACGTGGCGGTGATCTTCTATCTGCGCAGCCCGGATAGCTATCTGGAAAGCTTTTACAACCAGGTCGTCAAGGATTTCGATACCCGCGAGGCCCGCACCCTCGCAGACTATTGCCAGGAAGAGTCGCTGTTCTTTCTGGACACGATGAAGCTGCTGCGCCCCTGGGCCGATCTGTTTGGGCCGGCGGCGGTGCGGCTGCGACTGTTCGGGGCCGCGCATCTGCCCGAAGGCATCCTCCCCGATTTTCTGGCGACGCTTGGCTGCACCCGGCGCCCCGAGTTCAGACCCCCCGACCTGTCGATCCTGCACAAGGTGTCGCTGCCGCCTGACGCGCTGGATTATCTGCGGTTGTGCAACCCCTGGCTGACGCGATCCGAGGGGCACCATGATTTCGTCGTGCGCCTGGTGCAGATGGCGCAGCAACACACCGCCGCCCTGCAAGAAACGCGGGCGGGGATGCTGTCACACAAGGCACGCCAAACCGTGCGTCTGCGGTTTCGCGACAGCAACCTGCAAGCAGCCCGGCTGTTTCTGGGCGCCGACCGCACCCCCTTTCCGCCACAGGATGCCCCCGCCCCCGCCGGTTATGACAGCCGCCTGCCCGAGGCGACCCCCCGGATCATGGGCAAGGTCGCCGCGATGATCCGCAACATCGGCTGATCGCGGGCAAGGGGATCCGCCGGCCGCGGGTCTCTGCCCGGCCCGCCGGGCGGCAAATGCGCGAGCGGTCCCGATCCTGCCCCGTCGTGTTGCGGCGTGGGGGGGCGCTGGTCGACATGGCCACCGGCGCGGCCTTTGCCCGGCGCTGCCTTTCCGGGCCAGGCTGTTGACACCAGGCCCGGCCTGGAAGGACGATGGATCGCCCAGCGGCCAGCGGTCTTGCCACCGGGTGCCTGCCGGCCGGGTCTGCCCGGAAACGGGCTGCCGCGTCGGGCAAGGTTGGCCGACCGCCGAGGCGAAGGAGCCGTCGCATGTCCCGACCCTTGCTTGTGGCCTGCCGTCGCTACATGACGGTGATCGCCCTCGGCAATCTGCTGTGGGAGGCGGCGCAGATGCCGCTTTACACGCTTTGGGTGGTCGGGACGCCGACGCAGATCGGCTATGCCTGGGCGCATTGCACGCTTGGGGATGTCCTGATCGGCGCCGGCACGCTCTGCGGGGCGCTGGCCCTCAACCGCGCCTGGGCCTGGCCAAGCGCCAGGTTCTGGCGGGTGGCCGCCACGACGGTGATCCTTGCACTGGCCTACACGGTTTTCAGCGAATGGCTGAATGTCGAGGTGCGCCAGAGCTGGGCCTATCGCGACATCATGCCGACGCTGCCCGGGCTTGGCACCGGCGTGTCGCCGCTGCTGCAATGGGGGGTCGTGCCGCTTCTTGCGTTCTGGCATGCCCGCGCCCGCCGCCCTGTCACAGCCTGACCCGCCGCAGCCGCAGGGCGTTGCTGACCACCGAGACCGACGAAAAGCTCATCGCTGCGGCGGCGATCATCGGCGACAGCAGCATTCCGGTGAGGGGGTAGAGGATTCCGGCCGCAATCGGCACGCCTGCGACGTTATAGGCGAAGGCGAAGAACAGGTTCTGCCGGATGTTGCGCAGCGTGGCGGTGGCCAGTCTGCGGGCGCGGACGATGCCCATCAGATCGCCACCCAGGAGCGTGATCCCGGCGCTTTCCAGGGCCACATCCGCGCCGGTGCCCATGGCGATGCCCACATCGGCAGCGGCCAGTGCGGGGGCGTCGTTCACCCCGTCGCCCGCCATGGCGACATGGCGCCCGGCCGCGCGCAGCGCATCGATCAGCGTCTTCTTGTCGGCGGGCAGAACCCCGGCGCGCACTTCGTCGATGCCCAGTCTGGCGGCCACGGCCTCGGCGGTGCGCAGGTTGTCGCCCGTGGCCATGACAATCCTGAGCCCGAGCGCATGCAGCGAGCGGATCGCCTCGGCCGCTGTCGGCTTGATCGGGTCGGCCACCGCGACAAGCCCGGCGAGGGTGCCCTCCACGGCAACGAACATCACGGTCTTGCCCTCGGCCCGCAGCCTGTCGGCCCTGGCATCGGCCGCGGCGACATCCAGCGTCAACTCCTGCATCATTGCGGCATTGCCCAGAGCCACCAGCCTGCCGTCGATCATTCCGCGCACGCCCTTGCCGGTGACTGCGGCGAAATCCGTGACCTTCCGCTGAGCCACGCCTTGCGCCCTGGCCCCATCGACGATGGCCTCGGCCAGGGGATGTTCCGAGCCGAGTTCCAGCGCCGCGGCCAGCGACAGGATCTCTGTCTCCGGCAGCGGACCCAGGCTGATCGTATCGGTCAGGCGCGGGCGGCCTTCGGTCAGGGTTCCGGTCTTGTCGACGATCAGCACGTCGACGGAGGCCATGCGCTCCAGCGCCTCGGCATCCCGGATCAGCACCCCGGCCTGCGCCCCGCGCCCGGCCGCCGTGGTGATCGAGATCGGCGTGGCCAGGCCAAGCGCACAGGGGCAGGCGATGATCAGCACCGACACGCCAGAGGCCACGGCAAAGACCAGCGCAGGATCGGGGCCAAGCGTCAGCCAGACCGCGAAGGCCAGCAGCGCCACGCCGACCACGCTCGGCACGAAGACCGCCGACACCCGGTCGGCCAGCCCCTGGATCGGCGCGCGCGACCGTCTCGCATTGGCGACCATGGCAACGATCTGGCTGAGCACCGTATCCGCGCCGACCTTGCCCGCCTCGATCACCAGCGTGCCGTTCTTGTTGATCGTGGCGCCGGTAACGGTATCGCCTGCGGATTTCTCGACCGGAACCGGTTCGCCGGTGATCATGCTTTCATCGACCGAGGAAGTGCCCTCGATCACCCTGCCATCGACCGGCACGGCATCGCCAGGGCGGATGCGCAGGCGATCGCCGACCATGATGTTTTCCAGCGGCGCGTCGTATTCCGTGCCGTCGGGCAGGATGCGCCGCGCGGTTTTCGGGGCAAGGTCCAGCAGGGCGCGGATCGCGTCGCCGGTGCGTTCGCGGGCGCGCAGCTCCAGCACCTGGCCGACAAAGACCAGCGCCACGATCACCACGGCCGCCTCGTAATAGGTGCCGACCCTGCCATCCGTGCGGTAGGCCACCGGAAAGATGTTCGGCAGAAACGTCGCGACCAGGGAGTAGACATAGGCCGCCGCCACCCCAAGCGAGATCAGCGTCCACATGTTGGGCGAGCGATTGACCAGCGATTCCCGCCCGCGGCGGAAGAACGGCAAGGCCGCCCACAGGATGATCGGCGTGGCCAGGGCAAATTCGACGTAACCGGCAATGCCATGCCCGATCCAGTCGCGCAGCGGCAGGCCCAGGTATTCGCCCATCGCCATCAGCAGCAACGGCACCGAGGTCGCAAGGCTGATCCACATGCGCCGGGTGAAGTCGGTCAGCTCATGGCTCGGCTCGTCGGAAGGCAGGACCGGTTCCAGTGCCATGCCGCAGATCGGGCAGGTTCCGGGGGCATCGCGCACGATCTGCGGATGCATCGGGCAGGTGTAGGTGGTCCCCGGCCTTGCCACCGGGCCGCGCCGCGCCGCATTGCCGGATGCGTAGAAATAGGGATCGAGATCGAACTTGCCCTTGCACTTGTCCGAGCAGAAATGGAACGTCGCGCCCTGGTAGTCGGCCCTGCGGCCCTCGGGCCTGATCGTGACGGTCATGCCGCAGACCGGATCGATCGCAGTGGCCTGCCCCGGTGTTGCGACATCGGCGGGCATCGCATCATGGGCGGGGTGGCCGGAGTGGCCGTGGTGTGCATGGGGGTCTGACATGGCGGCAATCCTTTCGGGGGCACGGAAACCGGGCTCGCAGGTCGATGTCTCGCAGGCCGAGGTCATGCAGGGTGCTTGCGGCCAAACGATTTTGCACCCTGCCATCCATCAGGCACCAATCGGCCGCGACAACACTGACTTGTGTCAAACGGTCGGTTGAAACAACGCGGCGCCGCGCCTAGCTTGCGCTCATGACCCAGTATCGTTGCATCGAGGCCTGGACGCAAATCCTTCGCGTGGTTCTGGTGGCCGCGTTGATGCTGTTTGTTCCCTTGACCGGGCCATCACATGCGATGCCGGCCGGCGCCGCCATGGCGGCGGCTGGTCACGACATGGGCAATGCGCACAACTTGACCACAGCCGGCAAGATGCCGGCCTCGCACAACGCGGACATCGTCTCGTGCCGGCTCCTGTGTTTCGGTTGGGTGCAGGCCTCGGATGCGATTCGGCCCGAAGCCCCGGTGCTGGTGCTGATCGCGGCACTGACGGCAGGCCGGTTTGACCTGCCAGAGGGCATTCCGCCTGCGCCGATCGGCCATCCGCCAAAGCCGGCGCCGGCCCTTTAGGTTCGCGCCACCCCGGTGGCTTTTGCCAGGTCTGCGGTTCTGCGGAACCGGACGGAGAACAAATCATGACATATCGCTTGAATCGTCGCAGCTTTCTTGCGGCCAGCGCGGCGCTTGCCGCCTCGGCCAGCCTGCCCCGCCTTGCCTTTGCACAAGGCACCAGCCTCAAACTCAGCGCAACCAGCCGAACGCTGGACATCGATGGCAAGGCGGCCAAGGTCTATGGCCTGGTCAATGCCGCGGGTGGATCGGGCCTGATCCTTGACCCGGGTCAACGCTTTGCCGTCGATCTGACCAATGAACTCGACGTCGAGACCATCATCCATTGGCATGGCCAAATCCCCCCCAACGCCCAGGATGGCGTTCCAGGCATGCCCGCGCCGCTCTTGAAACCCGCCGAGAGCCGCAGCTATGATTTTGCCGCCAAGGCCGGGACGCACTGGATGCACAGCCATGTGCCGTTGCAGGAAATGGCCCTGCTGGCCGCGCCGCTGATCGTGCGCAGCGAGGCAGATGCCAGGGCCGACCGGCAGGAGGTCGTGATGATGCTTCACGATTTCTCGTTCAAGACCCCCGAGGAGGTGCTGGCCGAGATCAGTGGCGCGGCCGCCGGCGACATGGGGGCGACATCGGGCATGGACATGGGCGGCATGCATGCGGGCGGCATGGGCATGGGTGGCATGAACATGGGCGGCATGGGCATGGGTGGCATGGGGGCCATGTCCGGGATGCCGGGCATGGCGATGGACCTGAACGATTTCAATTTCGACGCCTATCTGACCAATGACCGCACCTTGAATGACCCCGAGGTCGTCAAGGTCGAGGCCAACGGCCGGATTCACTTGCGCATCATCAACGGTTCGGCCGCCACGACCTACTGGATCGATACCGGCGCCGTCGAGGCCCGGCTGGTCGCCGTCGATGGCCACGACATCGAGCCCCTGGCCGGGCGGCGCTTTGGTCTGGCGATGGGGCAGCGCCTGGATCTCGAACTGGATCTGTCCGGATCGGGCGCCTTCCCGATCCTGGCCCTGCGCGAGGGTGCGCGCGAACGCACCGGCCTGGTTCTGGCCACGGCGGGGGCAGAGGTGCCGCGGCTCGACCCGCTGGCGGAAACCGCCGCCCCTGCCTTTGATGTCGATCTGTCGCAGGAATCTGCGCTGCGCGCCACAAGGCCGCTGGCCGAGGCTGCCAACGCCCGGTCCCAGATGCTGATGCTGACCGGTTCCATGCAGCCCTATGTCTGGACGATCAACGGAAAGACCTGGGCCGACCACATGCCCGTCATGGCCAGAAGCGGCGAGCGGCTGGAAATCACCTTCCACAACATGTCGATGATGGGCCATCCGATGCATCTGCATGGCCATTCGTTCCAGGTCGTGGACACCGGACGCGGCCGATTTGCCGGTGCCCTGCGCGATACGGTCTATGTTCCGCCGATGGCCATGATGACTGTCGCCCTGGACGCGGGTGAGGCAGCCAGCTGGATGCTGCATTGTCACCACATGCCGCATCTGGCATCGGGGATGATGACCGAGCTTGTGGTCAGCGCATAGGATCGAGAGGGCCGGGGCTTCGGCCCCGGCTCACCCACCGAGGAGACAGCCACCCGTGCCCGCATGTTCTGCCCCGCCGCCGGGCGCATCCGGCCTGACGGATGCTTGACCTTTCGGGGCTGTTTCTTGCAGCCTTCGTCGCTGCGACGCTGGTTCCGGCGCAATCCGAAGCGGTGCTTGCGGCGCTGGTGCTCGGCGCTCGGCATCCGGTCTGGCAATTGCTGGTGGTGGCGACCCTGGGCAACGTGCTGGGATCGTGCCTGAACTGGGCGCTGGGCCGTTTCCTGATCCGCTTTGCGGATCGGAGCTGGTTTCCGGTGCCGCGCCGCAGGCTCGATCAGGCAACGGCCTGGTATGCCCGCTGGGGGCACTGGAGCCTGCTGGGCGCATGGCTTCCCATCCTGGGCGATCCATTGACTTTGGCCGCCGGTGTGATGCGCGAGCCCTTCTGGCGTTTCGTGCCGATCGTCACCCTGGCGAAGGGAGGGCGCTATCTGTTGCTGGCCTGGGCCTTGCAG
>JAKALB010000156.1 GCA_021813365.1 Pseudomonadota bacterium
TGCGAGTCTCATGGAACTGGCCGCACCATTTGACGGTCACGGTGGAGGGGGCTTCCCTGTCCTCGAACGCCGACACGGGGGTCTTGAAGTCGCGCCGGTTGGCCATGCAGTTGGCGCCGATCGGGCCCCGGCCGGGCAACTGGAATTTCGGCCCGTAGTTTTCGCAGACAAAGCCGCGGGCGGGCCCTTCGAGCACTTCCACGCGGTAGACCAGGCCGCGCGGCAGGATGGCGATCTCGCGCGGTTCGATGTCGATGATGCCGAGTTCGGTGCAGAACCGCAGTCGGCCTTCCTGCGGCACCACCAGCAATTCGCCGTCGGCCGAGAAGAAATAGGCGTCCTGCATGGAGGCATTGACCAGATACATGTGCGAGGCCATGCCGGTCTGGGTGTTCACATCCCCCGCCGTGGTCATGGTGCGCATGCCGGTGATCCAGGTCAGTGGCTCGTCCGGAACGGGGACCGGATCCCAGCGGTATTGGCCCAGCGACACGATTTCGGGGTTGATGCAGGGCGCGGATTTCCAGTGCGGAACCTGGATTTTCCGGAACCGGTGGGTGTGCCTGACCGAGGGCCGGATGCGGTAGCACCAGGTGCGTTCGTTCTGGTGGCTGGGCGCAGTGAATGCCGTGCCCGAGAGCTGCTCGCCGTAAAGCCCGTAATTGCATTTCTGCGGGCTGTTCATGCCCTGGGGCAGGGCGCCGGGCAGGGCCTCAGTTTCGAAATCATTGCCGAAGCCGGGCATGTAGCCCTGGTGCGGCCCCGGGGCGGAGGCGGCGCGGATCATGCCCTGCGGCAGGCTGAAGGCGGTCATGGCGAATCCCTCTGGCATGGGTCGCAGAATAGTTGCAACTGCAACCAAGTCAAGGTAAAGATGTATCCGAAATTGCGCTCCACGGCAGGTGCCGGGGGTTTCGCACCCCCGGACCCCCGGGGATATTTGCGGCAAGGCGAAAGGGCGGGGATGGCTGGGGTGGTTCTGCGGGATTATTGGCGGTCGTCTTCGGCCTACCGGGTGCGGATCGGGTTGAACCTGGCGGGGATCGCATGGGCGAGCGCGCCCGTGGATCTGCTGAAGGGCGAACAGCGCGGGGCCGGGCATCTGGCGCAGAACCCGCAGGGGCTGGTGCCGGTGCTGGAAATCGACGGACTGCGGCTGACGCAATCGCTGGCGATCCTGGAGTATCTGGACGAGGTGCATGGCGCCGGGTTTCTGCCCGGGGATGCGGCGGGTCGGGCGCGGGTGCGGGCGCTGGCCCATGCGGTGGCGATGGAGATCCAGCCGGTCTGCAATCTGCGGGTGGCGAAATGGGCGGTCGAGGCCTCGGGCGGGGCGATCACCACCGAGGCCTGGATGCGGCGGTTCATTGCCGGGGGCCTGGCCGATCTGGAGGCGATGCTGGGCGAGGGCGCGGGCGACTATTGTCACGGCGACCGGATCGGAATGGCCGATATCTGCCTGGTGCCGCAGGTCTACAATGCCCGGCGCTGGGGGGTGGATCTGGAAGCCATGCCGCGGATCCGGGCGATTGTCGAACGCGCCGAGGCGCTGGCCCCGGTGGCGGCGGCGCATCCGGACCGGGTGAGGCCCATCCCCCAAGCGGGGGCATGACAGGTGCCCGGGCTTGTGGCAGGGTCGGCCCGACAGGGGGCCGCATGACCGACGACGCAAGCCACGACTTCGATCAGCAATTCGATCTGGGCAGGTTCCTGCCCTACCTGTTGAACCAGGCGGCCGAAGCGACCAGCCGATCGTTTCAGGAGGCCTATCGCGGCGATTTCGGCATGTCGCGCACGCAGTGGCGGGTGATGGCGAACCTGGGCAAGTTCGGCGCGATGACCGCTGCCGAGATCTGCCGGATCAGCCATATCGAAAAGACCAAGGTCAGTCGGGCGGTGGCCGCACTGGAGGCGGCGGGGCATCTGCGCCGCGAGGCCGATCCGGCGGACCGGCGCGCGGCGCATCTGTCCCTCACCGAGGCCGGGCGGCGGGTCTACGGGCAGTTGGGTCTTCGTGCGCGAGACTATGATGCTGCGCTGCGGGCGGCGCTTGGCGTGGCCGAGGCCGAGGCGCTGGAGCGCGCGCTGCGTCGGCTGATTGCCATGGGCAGCCCCGAGCAATCGACTTGAGCCCGATGCTCGGGGCTGCGATACTTTCGCCATGACCCAATTCAACGACCCTCCGCTGCGCCAGACCCGCCGCTCGTTGCCCATTGCTCTCTTGCGCGCCCGCGAAGTCGTCATGGGGCCGGTCCGCGAGATGCTGGCCAGTTCGGGTGTGAACGAACAGAAATGGCGCGTGCTGCGCGTCTTGCAGGAAAATGGCCCCATGGAGCTGACCCAGCTGGCGGCCGAGGCCTGTCTGCTGCTGCCCAGCCTGACGCGCATGGTGCGCCCGATGGAACAGGAGGGTCTGGTCACCCGCTCGGTACCGCCGGAAGACCGGCGCAAGGTGGTGCTGGCCATAGCACCAGGCGGCGAGGCACTGGTGCGGACCCATTCGGCGCAGAGCCGGGCGATCTTTGCCGAGATCGAACGCAAGTTCGGCCATGACCGGCTGGAAGAGCTGCTGGACCTGCTGGAGGCGCTGCGCCAGCTGGAGATCGGGCCCCGGAAATGACGGACCCCGGCGCGGCACCGCGCCCGGCCCGGGTGGATGGCGGGGGTCGAAGGGATGCTGCGTCAGGCCCCGCCTTGTGCTGTCACCCGGGATTCCGGCGGGCGGGTCTCGACTGATCCTGCGGGCCGGTGCATCTGCCGCCGGCACCCGCCGGCAGGAAGAAATCATTTCGCGCCCTTCCCGCGCCGGATGGGCGCGGCCGGTGGAATCGGCCCGCGCCTGAATCACCCCGGAATTCCAATGCAGGCCGCCCGGATGGGTGCCGGAATCGGCGGGTCAGCCTTCGAACCGGACGGGTTGACGCGATGGCTTTTCGGGGGCACGACTGGGCGCGGCCCCCCTATGGTCCTCGGACGGTATCGGCCGAAATCCGGTGCCTTGCCTTCATCAGGAGTGTGTGACGTGCCTCATGTTCCGACCCATCTGCAATCCCGCGATGCCGCGCCGGTGGACGAACTGGTCCACCCCGTGCTGCTGTGCGGCGGGTCGGGCACGCGGCTGTGGCCTCTGAGCCGGAAAAGCTTTCCCAAGCAGTTCGTGGCGCTACTGGGCGACGAGACGCTTTTCCAGGCTTCGGCCCGCAGGCTGACCGGGCCGGGGTTTGCAAGGCCGATGGTGGTGACCGGGTCGGATTTTCGCTTCATCGTGACCGAACAGCTGGCGCGGGCCGGGGTGGATCCCGATGCGATCCTGATCGAACCCGAAGCGCGCAACACCGCACCCGCGATCCTGGCCGCGGCGCTGGCGCTTGAGGCGAAATCGCCCGGTGCGCTGATGCTGGTGGCTCCGTCAGACCATGTGATCCCCGATGCTGCCCAGTTTCGCGCGGCGGTGGCGGCGGCGGCGCCCGTGGCGAGGGCCGGGCAGATCGTGACCTTTGGCATCCGGCCCGACCGCGCCGAGACCGGCTATGGCTGGCTGGAGCTGTCGCAGGATCCCGGCGCCGATTTCGCGGCCGTGCCGCAGCCGCTGAAACGCTTTGTCGAAAAGCCCGATGCGGCGACGGCGGCGCAGATCCTGGCCTCTGGCCGGTTCCTTTGGAACGCGGGCATCTTCCTGCTTGCGGCCAGCACCTTGATCGAGGCTGCCGGGCAGCTGCAGCCCGCGATGCTGACGGCCGTGGGCGCGGCGCTGGCCGAGGCCAGGACCGACCTGGGCTTTCTGCGGCTGGCACCGGCCGCCTGGGCGCAGGCCGAGGCGATCTCGATCGACTATGCGATCATGGAAAAGGCCGGCAACCTGAGCGTGGTGCCCTATGCCGGCGCCTGGTCGGACCTGGGCGGCTGGGAGGCGATCTGGCGCGAAGGCGGACCGGACGGGCAGGGAGTGGTGGCCAGGGGGGCGGCGACGGCAATCGACTGTCGGGACACGCTGCTGCGCTCGGAAAGCCCGCATCTGCAACTCGTGGGGATCGGCTTGCAGGATATCGTGGCGGTGGCCATGCCCGACGCCGTTCTGGTTGCGCACCGCGACCGGGCGCAGGATGTGAAGCTGGCCGTGGCCGCGCTGAAACAGACCGGCGCCGCACAGGCCGAGAGTTTCCCGATGGATCACCGACCCTGGGGCTGGTTCGAAAGCCTGGTGCTGGAGCAACGGTTTCAGGTGAAGCGGATCACGGTGCATCCGGGCGCAGCGCTGAGCCTGCAAAGCCATCACCACCGCGCCGAACACTGGATCGTGGTGGCCGGGACCGCACGGGTGACCGTGGATGCCGAAGTCAGGCTGATCACCGAGAACCAGTCGGTCTATATCCCGCTGGGCGCCAGGCACCGGCTGGAAAACCCCGGCAAGGTGCCGCTGACCCTGATCGAGGTGCAGACCGGCAGCTATCTGGGCGAGGATGACATCATTCGCCATGACGATGTCTATGCCCGTGGCCAGGGTGCCAAGGGATAAGTGCCATGGCCCTGACCTGTTTCAAGGCCTATGACGTGCGGGGCCGGTTGGGCGTGGACCTGGACGCAACCATCACCCGCCGCATCGGCCGCGGCTTTGCCCGGGCGCTGGGCGCGCGCCGGGTGGTGCTGGGGCATGACATTCGCGCTTCATCCGCCGAACTGGCGGCCTCGGTCGCGCAGGCGCTGGTCGATGAGGGCTGCGAAGTGCTGGATCTGGGCCTGTCGGGCACCGAGGAGATGTATTTCGCCACGACGCATTTCGGCGCGGATGGCGGCATCTGTGTGACCGCATCACACAACCCCATGGATTACAACGGGATGAAGATGGTCCGCAAAGGCTCGGCCCCGCTGGATGCGGCCACGGGCCTGTCCAGCATCAAGGCGCTGGCCGAGGCGGACGATTTCGGCCCGGCCCGGGCGGGGGGAACACTGCGCGATGTGGCCGTTCAGGCGCGCAGGGCCTATGTCGACCGTGTGCTGGGCCTTGTCGATGTATCTGCGCTCAAGCCCCTGAAACTGTTGGTGAACGCTGGAAACGGCGCAGCGGGTCCGACCTTTGATGCGATCGCGGCCGAACTGGGCCGGCGTGGTGCGCCGCTGCGGTTCGTGCGGATGCACCACGAACCGGACGGGACGTTCCCGCATGGCATCCCGAACCCGCTGCTGCCGGAAAACCGCCCCGCCACGGCCGCAGCTGTGGTGCGCGAAGCCGCCGATCTGGGCGTGGCCTGGGATGGAGATTTTGACCGCTGCTTCTTTTTCGACCATCGGGGAAGCTTCATCGACGGCGAATATGTCGTGGGCCTGCTGGCCCAGGTTTTCCTGGAAAGGGAACCCGGTGCGCATATCATCCATGACCCGCGCGTGATCTGGAACACGCAGGATGTGGTGGCGCGTGCGGGTGGCCGTGCGGTGCAGGCCCGCACCGGCCATGCCTTCATCAAGCAGGCGATGCGTGATCAGAACGCGGTCTATGGCGGCGAGATGTCGGCACATCATTATTTCCGCGACTTCGTATACTGCGACAGCGGCATGATCCCCTGGCTGGTCATGGCCGAACTGATCAGCCGCAAGGGGCCGCTGGCCGATCTGGTGGCCGCGCGCAAGGCGGCTTTCCCCTCCTCGGGCGAGATCAACTTCCATCTGGCCCATCCCGGGGCCGCGATGGCGCGGGTTGTGGCCAAATACCGGCCCCAGGCGCGGGCGGTGGATGAGATGGACGGCACCAGCCTTGACATGGGGACGTGGCGATTCAATCTGCGCGCCTCGAACACCGAGCCTGTCGTGCGCCTGAATGTCGAGACGAGGGGGCAGGCGGTCGGGCCCTTGGTGGCGGCGTTGCGGGCTGATATCGAAGGGTGAACCCCGGGTCGGTGTGAGGGGCGGCGGCAGCGTCATGCCACCCTTGTCACCTGGTGTCGTGTCAGGATGAATCTGGCGGAGTGACCCTGAACCACGCCTGGCGCCACGATTTCACTGCGCGGCCTGGGGCTCATTGGCCGACCGACCGCAGACCCGCACCCGCGCCTGGGGGGGCCGTGCCGAAGTGCAACGTCTGTTGCGGCACAGGGCCTAGAGCGGGATGACGCTTGAGTGAATCGCGGGGGATTCCCACGGGTTGGAATTTCTGATTCATGATGGAGGCTGGGTATGGAGGCCAGCCTTCATGACGAGACCCCTTTCGATGGATATTCGGGAGCGCGCGATGGCGCGGCTTGACGCTGGTGAGACGGTGCGTGCTATCGCCGAGGCGCTGAGCGTGGCACCGTCGAGCGTGGTGAAATGGTCGGAGCGGCGGCGCGAGACGGGAAGTGTCGCGCCGGGCAAGATCGGCGGACATGTTCTGCCCAAGATCAAGGGGGCTGAGGCCGACTGGTTGCGCGCCCGGATGGCGGAGGGGGCCTTCACCCT
>JAKALB010000157.1 GCA_021813365.1 Pseudomonadota bacterium
GCGGGAAGACGGGCCGCAGGCCGACGCCTATTTCGCCAGCCGCAGCCTGCAGTCGCGGCTGGGCGCCTGGGCCAGCCGGCAGAGCCAGCCGCTGGACAGCCGGAGCACGCTGATGGCCGAGGTGGCGCGCCAGACCGCCCGCCACGGGATGGCCCCGAAACGACCGCCGTTCTGGGGCGGGTTCCGGATCACGCCCGTGGAAATCGAGTTCTGGGCCGATGGAGCCTTCCGCCTGCACGACCGGTTCCGGTGGCGGCGCGACAGGATCGATTCTGACTGGGAAATCAACAGATTGAACCCGTAAGTTCGCCTCACTGACCAAAACGTCAGTCCATACTATTCTTAAGGATAACTCCCGGTTTTCTTCGCCAGCCCTTAGTTTTCCGAATGAGAACGGTGTCAGTTGGACTGGGGCAGACTGTTAAATGAGCGAAGTCGTGGACGACGTGTCCGTGCTTGTCGGGCGTGTGAAGTGGTTTGATCCTGCCAAGGGCTTCGGCTTCGTCGTGGCCGAAGGTGCGGCGCGCGATATTCTGCTGCATGCCAATGTCTTGCGGAATTTCGGCCAGAGTTCGGTGGCCGATGGCACGGCGATCACCGTGCGCGTGCAGGAAACCCCGCGTGGGATCCAGGCCATCGAGGTTCTCGCGATCGAGACGCCGCAGAGCGTGGTGCTGCCTCTGCCGGAAGAAGGCGCGATGATCACGCCCGAGGCGCTGGCAGCGTTGCCACTGGAGGCGGCGCGGGTGAAGTGGTTCGACAAGGGCAAGGGCTTCGGTTTTGCCAATGTGTTCGGCCGGCCCGAGGATGTCTTCGTGCATATTGAAGTACTGCGCGTTTCCGGCTTTGCTGACCTGCAACCGGGCGAGGCGGTGGGTCTGCGGATCATCGAGGGTCGCCGCGGCCGGATGGCAGTGCAGGTGGCCTCATGGGAAGCAGCCCTTCGGCGCTGATCGCGCTGATCCTTTCGACCGCTCCCGCCTGGGCCGACTGTGCCCCGGGCCGGGTGGAGCTGGGCGGCCCGGCGGGCAGCGTGGCGGCGTTCGGCATCGAGATTGCCGATACGCCGGCGCTGCGCGAAATGGGGTTGATGAACCGCGATGCGTTGCCGGCAGGGGCAGGGATGCTGTTCGTCTATGACCGGCCCGGCCATCCGCGGTTCTGGATGAAGAACACGCTGATCCCGCTGGACATGATCTTTGCCGATGCCGCGGGCCGGATCACGCGGATCAGGCACGACGCGCAGCCGCTGGACCTGACCCCGGTCGATGGCGGCGAAGGCGTGGTCTATGTGCTGGAGATCAACGGCGGGCTGGCGGCCAGGTTGGGCATAGCGCCGGGCCTGGCGATGCGGGCGGCCGCCATGCAGCAGGATCTTCTGGCATGGCCTTGCCCGTAGGATGTGCCGGCGCTGCATCTGGCGAACCCCTTTCCAAGCGGGCGGAACCCGGTTAGGAACCGGACGGTCGGGGCGTAGCGCAGCCTGGTAGCGCGACAGTTTTGGGTACTGTAGGTCGCGAGTTCGAATCTCGCCGCCCCGACCATGTGTCGTGCCGGGTCCAGGGCCGGACGCTGCTTGCCATGGCCCTTCGGAAAACCCATATCCCCGACATGACAATTCCCTTCGACCACAGCTACGTCCGCGATCTGCCGGGCTGCTACCTGCCTCAGGCGCCCGATGTGGCGCCCGCACCGCGGCTGCTGGTGTTGAATCGCGACCTGGCGGGCGATCTGGGGCTGGATCCGGCCGCGCTCGAGGCGAATGCCGCCCGATGGTTTTCCGGCGCGGAACTGCCGCCCGGGGCGCAGCCGATCGCGCTGGCCTATGCCGGGCATCAGTTTGGCGGATTCTCGGCCCAGTTGGGCGATGGGCGCGCGCATCTTCTGGGCGAGATTCTGACGGCCAAGGGTCGGTTTGATCTGCAATTGAAAGGTTCGGGCCGGACAGCCTTTGCCCGCGGCGGAGATGGCAAGGCGGCGGTCGGGCCGATGCTGCGGGAATATCTGGTCAGCGAAGCGATGGCGGCGCTGGGTGTGCCGACGACGCGCAGCCTCGCGGTGGTGGCGACGGGCGAGACGATCTGGCGCGAAACCGGCCGGCTGCCCGGTGCCGTGCTGGCGCGGGTGGCGGCCAGTCATATCCGGGTCGGCACCTTCCAGTTCTTCCATGCCCGCGGCGATCTGGCGCGACTGCGGGCGCTGATGGATTACACCATCGCCAGACATTTCCCGGATCTGGCACCCGGCGATGCCCTGGGCCTGTTCGATGCCGTGACCGCGCGCCAGGTGGCACTGGTTGCCGAGTGGATGGGCCTGGGCTTCGTGCATGGCGTGATGAACACCGACAACATGGCGCTGTCGGGGGAAACCATCGACTACGGTCCCTGCGCCTTCATGGAGGCCTATGCGCCGGACACGGTGTTTTCCTCGATCGACCGGCAGGGGCGTTACGCCTATGCCAACCAGCCGCTGATCCTGGGTTGGAACCTGGCGCGCCTGGCCGAGGCGCTGCTGCCGTTCCTGGATCAAGATGCCGACCGCGCGATCGATCTGGCCAATGCGCGGCTTGAGGCGATAGCACCGGCCTACAGGTCGGCCTTCCTGCGGGTCATGGCCCGGAAGCTGGCGCTGCCCGCCCCGGACGCGGCGTTGAGCGACGGCTTCCTGCAGGCCATCGCCGGTGCCGACTGGACCCTGGCGTTTCGCCGCCTGGCCGATGCAGCCGAGGGGCGAACGGCGGGGCTGCTGGCCCTGGTGCCCGATCCGGCTCTGCTGACGGCATGGCTGGCGCGCTGGCAGGCGGCGCTTGGCGCGGATGCCCGACAGCGTCTGCGCGCGGCCAATCCCGCGGTGATCCCGCGCAATCACCTGGTGGAGGCGGCGCTCAAGGCGGCCGAGGCCGGGGACATGGCGCCGTTCACCGCCCTGCTGGCGGCGGTGCGCGATCCGTTCGGGGCCGAGGCCGGGCGCGAAGGGTTCACCCTGCCCGCGCCGACGGGGTTCGGCCCCTATGTCACCTATTGCGGAACCTGAACGGCCAGGGCGCAGGAATGGCGATCCCGTGGTTGACGGGTTCGCCCGGCATCGGGTCTAGTGGCGGCATGAATCCGCGTTCCGAGATCCACGACCGGCTGGCCGCAAGCCTGCGCGAGGCGCGCAAGGCGCGTGGCCTGTCGCTGGATGCCGTGGCCAAGCTGTCGGGCGTCAGCCGCAGCATGGTCAGCCAGATCGAGCGCGGAGAATCCTCGCCCACCGTGGCGACGCTGTGGAATCTGACCCAGGCCCTGCAGGTGGATTTCGCGGGGCTGCTGGAGGGCCGTCCGCCGCCGGGGATCGAGGTGATCCATGCCGATGCGACCCCGGTGATCGCCGGGCGCGGGCGCAACCTGACGATCCGCATCCTGTCGCCCGCCGAAGAGGTGGGACGGCATGAGGTTTACGAGTTGAGCTTTGGCGCCGCCGGCGAGTTGCTGTCGGACCCGCATTCCGCGGGCTGCCGCGAGCATCTGACGGTTCTGGCCGGCAAGCTGCGGGTGGTTTCCGGTGACGAGGAGCGCAGCCTGGGCGTCGGCGACACCGCGCGCTACCCGGCAGACCGGCCGCACGAGATTCATGCCGAGGGTGCGGCGCGGGCCATCCTGATCGTGCAGGACAGCTGACCCTCCCGGTGGCCATCCCGCCTCGCCGGGTGTTCAAGCCGATGGCGCAGCGCAGGTGGCCCGGATGGATATTTGAGGCAAGGTGAATCTTGCGGCGTGAATCCGGCGGCAGAATCCGCCATCTTGCGTGAATATCCGTTATAGCGGATATTCCGTCAAACTGGAGGAGAATCCGGCATGGCAGATTTTCTCGAGCATATCCGCGCCGAACTGGCCGGTATCGAGGCCGAGGGCCTGATGAAGCGCGAACGGCTGATCGAGGGCGCGCAGGGCATCCGGGTGCAACTGGGCGGGCGTCAGATGCTGAATCTCTGCGCCAACAACTATCTGGGGCTGGCTGATGATCCCCGGCTGATCGCGGCGGCGAGGGCGGCGATGGACCGCCATGGCTATGGCATGGCCTCGGTCCGGTTCATCTGCGGAACCATGGACCTGCATCGCCAACTGGAGGCGCGGATTGCCGGGTTCCTGGGGATGGAGGATTCGATCCTGTTCGCCGCCTGTTTCGATGCCAATGGCGGGCTGTTCGAGCCCCTGCTGGGGCCGGAGGATGCGATCGTCTCGGACAGTCTGAACCATGCCTCGATCATCGACGGCATCCGCCTGTCGAAGGCGCGGCGTTTTCGGTTCCGCAATGGCGACATGGCGGATCTGGAGACGCAGTTGAAGGCGGCGCGGGCCGGGGGCGCGCGCTTCGTGCTGGTGGCCACGGATGGCGTGTTTTCGATGGATGGCTATTTCGCCGATCTGGCGACGGTGCGCGCATTGGCCGACGCGCATGGGGCGCAGGTCATGGTGGATGACTGCCATGCCACGGGCTTTGTGGGCAGCCAGGGGCGGGGCACGCCGTCGCGGGCCGGGGTGAAGGTCGACATTCTGACCGGCACGCTGGGCAAGGCCCTGGGCGGCGCCCTGGGCGGTTATGTGGCCGGGCCGCAGCCGGTGATCGACCTGCTGCGGCAGCGGGCACGGCCCTATCTGTTTTCCAACGCGCTGCCGCCGGCGGTGGTGGGCGCGGCGCTGGCGGCCCTGGACATCGTCGAGGGCGCCGAGGATCTGCGGGCCGATCTGTCGCGGAATGCGGCGTATTGGCGGGCGGGCCTGCAACGGGCAGGGTTCCGGCTGTTGCCGGGCGAACACCCGATCGTGCCGGTGATGATCGGAGAGGCGCCTCTGGCCCAGGCCTTCGCGCGCGAACTGGACCGACGCGGGGTGATGGTTTCGGCCTTCTTCTACCCGGTCGTGCCAAAGGGGCAGGCACGGATTCGCACGCAGATGAATGCCAGGGCGACGCTCGCGGATCTGGATTTTGCGCTGGGGGCCTTTGCAGAGGCCGGCCGGGCCGTGGGGGTGCTGTCATGAAGGCTCTGGTCAAGGCGAGAGGCGAGGTCGGGCTGTGGGCCGAGGAGCGGCCGGTGCCCGAGATCGGCCCCGAGGATGTGCTGATCCGGGTAAGGAAGACCGGCATCTGCGGCACCGACATCCATATCTGGAACTGGGACGACTGGGCACGGCGCACGGTTCCCCTGGGGCTGATCACCGGGCACGAATTTGCGGGAGAGATCGTGGCCAAGGGGGCGCTGGTCGAGGGGCTGGAGATCGGGCAGCGATGCTCGGGCGAGGGGCATCTGATCGGCAAGCTGTCGCGCCAGAGCCGCGCCGGGCGCTTTCATCTGGACCCGGCCACGCGCGGGATCGGGGTGAACGAACCCGGCGCCTTCGCCGAATTCCTGCGGTTGCCGGCATTCAATGTCGTGCCCTTGCCGGATGCGATCGACGACGAGATCGGGGCGATCCTCGATCCGCTGGGCAATGCGGTGCATACCGCTCTGTCCTTCGATCTGGTGGGCGAGGATGTGCTGATCACCGGCGCCGGGCCGATCGGGATCATGGCCGCCGCCGTCGCCCGCCATGTTGGGGCGCGGCATGTGGTGATCACCGATGTCAACCAGGCGCGGCTGGATCTGGCGGGGCAGGTGGCCGATGTGGTGCCGGTCAACGTGGCAACCCAGGACCTGAAAGAGGTCTATGCCGGGCTGAAGATGGTGCAGGGCTTTGATGTCGGCATGGAAATGTCGGGCAATCAGGCGGCCCTGGATCAGATGGTGGAAAACCTGGTGATGGGTGGCAAGATCGCCATGCTGGGGATTCCGCCCGGCAAGTCGCCGGTCGACTGGAGCCGGATCGTGTTCAAGGCGATCACGATCAAAGGGGTCTATGGCCGGGAAATCTTCGAGACCTGGTACAAGATGATCGCCATGCTGGAAAACGGGCTGGACGTGCGCAAGGTGATCACGCACCGGTTCAAGGCCAGCGATTTCGCGACCGGGTTCGAGGTGATGCGCAGCGGGCTCTCGGGGAAGGTGGTGCTGGACTGGACGTGATCGCCTGCCAACAATCGGTCGGCTGCAAGCGCTGGCCCGGTGACGCATAGCCCGGTGACTCAGCCATCCTGATGAAGGCCGACCATCCGCCTGATGTCGGCGGGCGTGGCGCCCTCGGCCCGGTATCGCGCCAGCGCCCGGGCGTCGTCGCGTTTGGCCAGGCGTCGGCCGGCCCCGTCGCGGATCAGGCGGTGATGGTGATAGGCGGGTGTGGGCAGATCCAGCAGGCGCTGCAGGACGACATGGATCGGCGTGGCGGTAAGGAGGTCATCGCCGCGGGTCACTTCGGTGATGCCCTGCGCCGCGTCATCGACGACCACGGCAATGTGGTAGGAGGTGCCGATTTCGCGGCGGGCCAGGACCACATCGCCGATGTCCCGGG
>JAKALB010000158.1 GCA_021813365.1 Pseudomonadota bacterium
GGCGACGCCGGTCAGCTTGGTGAATTTTTCCATCTTGATGTCCCGTCTTGGGGCCCGGCCCAAAGGCTTGCGGGCGTAGGATTTGCGTGCCGGAACCGTGGCACACCCGTGCCACGGCCCGGAGTGGGAGTGTCAGAGTCTGCGGGCAAGAAGCCCCAGCGCCACCAGCGCCACGCCATCGGCGAGCAGCTGGATGCCCAGGAGCAGGCCCAGCAGCGTGGTGGCCGCGGCCATGACGTCGGCAAAGATCATCCCGCCGATCAGGATCGAGGCGGCGCCGGCGATCAGGAACGGCCAGAACAGCGGTGCCTCGCGCAACCGGAAGGCGATATAAAGCCGGATCGCGCCCATCACGAGGAACAGGACGCCAACCAGCACGGTCAGCGACACCATCCCCGCCAGCGGGTTGGCCAGCAGGTCCACGCCGACGACCACCCCCAGAAGGCCGATCAGCCCAGTCCAGAGCCGGTGCGGCAGGTCGCCGCCGGCAAAGGCCGTCCAGAGCTGCCCCACCCCCGACAGCACGAGGAGCACGCCGACCAGTGTCGTCGCCGTCAGCGTCGCCGCGAAGGGATTCGCGATGGCAAGGACGCCGCCGATCAGCAGGACGATGCCGAGAAAGATCAGAAAGGTCGAAGGTCTCATGGCAGGACTCCGTTGGGTTGGCGCAAGCCTACATCATCTCGCGCACATCCGTCAGATGCCCGGTGATCGCCGCCGCCGCTGCCATGGCGGGGCTCAAGAGGTGTGTCCGGCCACCCCGGCCCTGACGTCCTTCGAAGTTGCGGTTCGAGGTGGCGGCACAGCGCTCGCCCGGGGCCAGTTGGTCGGGGTTCATCGCCAGGCACATGGAACAGCCGGCCAGGCGCCATTCGAACCCGGCGTCGATGAAGATCTGGGCCAGCCCTTCCTCTTCCGCCTGCGCCCGCACCAGGCCCGAACCCGGCACGACCATCGCGCGGATGCCGTCCTTCTTCTTCCTGCCCTTCAGGATTGCCGCCGCGGCGCGCAGATCCTCGATCCGGCCATTGGTGCATGACCCGATGAACACGGTGTCGATCTTGATGTCCGTCAGTTTCATGCCAGGCGTCAGGCCCATGTAGTCCAGCGACCGCTGCACGGCCTCGACCTTGCCGCCGGTGAAATCGCCGGGCGAGGGCACGGTGCCGGTGATCGGCAGCACGTCCTCGGGCGAGGTGCCCCAGGTGACGACGGGGGCAATATCCTCGGCCTTCAGCGTGACGACCTTGTCCCAATGCGCGCCCTCGTCGCTGAACAGGGTCTTCCAGTAGGCCACCGCGGCCTCCCAGGCTGCGCCCTTCGGGGCATGCGGGCGGCCCATGCAATAGGCAAAGGTCTTTTCATCCGGCGCGATCAGGCCGGCACGGGCGCCGCCCTCGATGGCCATGTTGCAGACCGTCATGCGGCCTTCCATCGACAATTCGCGGATCGCCTGGCCGCAGTATTCGATGACATGGCCGGTGCCGCCCGCGGTGCCGGTGGCGCCGATCACCGACAGGGTGATGTCCTTGGCGGTGACGCCGGGGCGCAGGGAGCCGGTGATTTCCACCTTGAAGTTCTTGGCCTTGCGCTGGATCAGAGTCTGGGTCGCCAGAACGTGTTCGACTTCCGACGTGCCGATGCCATGCGCCAGCGCACCAAAGGCACCATGGGTCGCCGTGTGGCTGTCGCCGCAGACCACGGTCATGCCCGGCAGCGTCCAGCCCTGCTCGGGGCCGACGATATGCACGATGCCCTGGCGAATGTCGCTGACCGGGTAATAGTTGATCCCGAAATCCCTGGCATTCCGGTCCAGCGCCTCGACCTGGATGCGGCTTTCCTCGTTGTCGATCCCCTTGGCGCGGTCCGGCGTGGTCGGCACGTTGTGGTCCGGCACCGCAATGGTCTTTTCCGGGGCGCGCACCTTGCGATGTGCCATGCGCAGGCCCTCGAAGGCCTGCGGGCTGGTGACTTCATGCACCAGATGACGGTCGATATACAGCAGACAGGTGCCGTCTTCGGCCTGATGGACGACGTGGTCATCCCAGATCTTGTCATACAACGTACGCGGAGCCATGGCTCGCCTCATCTTTTCGGGAATGGGAATGGGATCGGTCCGACGCGGGAAAGGCGTCAGACGGCACGCGCGAGAATCGACCGCTCCAGCGCGGCAAAGCGCCAGGGCAGGCGGTCGTGGTCAGCCATGTCGAAGAAGCGGATCATGCCGGGTGAGATACGCCCGAATCCCCTTGCTGACAAGGTGACAATGGCAAGAGCGGCGGCGAGACCCGGGGTTTCGCTGCACCAGATCGGGGGAGCGTTTCCGGCAATCGGCCGGCCCAGCCGGCGCGCCGCGGCCTGCCGTCAGCGGGCCGATGACGAAAGCGTGGTGGTGGCGGTCGTGGTGGCTGGACCTTCCGGCCGGCCAATTGGCCGATGCCGGGCCCGGTTTCACCCGCCGTCGGCCCCCGGCAGGCCGCCTGCACCCGGCAGGTCGCGGGCCAATCGCCTTGCGCGCGACCGGGTTTGTCTGTATCCGCCCAGCCTTGACGTTGAGTTGGGCCTCGGCTCTTGCTAGGGTTTGGCCAAAGGGCCCGGTGCCGGGGCACCAGTCGGCATGCTTTTGGAGGACGTTGTCCTGTCACATTCAGACCCTTCGACCGGGCTTCCGGTTGGACCCAGGGCCGAGCGCATCAGTTCGCCCCTTGATTACGCCCCGGAACAGGTGCTCGCCGCGGTCCTTGCCTCGGTCGACGACGACAAGGCCGAGGATGTCGTGCAGATCGACCTGCGGGGCCGGTCGGACGTGGCCGATTACATGGTGATCTGCTCGGGCCGGTCGTCGCGCCAGGTGGCCTCGATCGCCGAAAAGCTGGTGGACCGGCTGAAGGAGCAGTTCCGCATCCTGGCCAAGATGGAAGGCAAGGAAACCGGCGACTGGGTGCTGATCGACACCGGCGACGTGATCGTTCATGTGTTCCGCCCCGAAGTGCGCGAGTTCTACCAGCTGGAAAAGATGTGGCTGCCGTCCGGCGCGCATCGCAGCGCGAAGGTCTGATGAAGATTCACCTCTGCGCGGTGGGACGGCTGCGGGCCGGGCCGGAACGCGCGATGGTGGCGGATTACCTCGACAGGTTCGGCAAGACCGGGCGGGCCCTGGGCCTGGGTCCGGCGATCGAGCACGAGTTCGACGACAAGACACGGCAGGGGATGCAGGCCGAGGCCGAGCTGCTGGCCCGCGCGATTCCGGCCGGCGCGCTGATCGTGACGCTGGACGAACGCGGGCGGCTGCTGTCCAGCCCCGAATTTGCCGCGCATCTGGCGAAATGGCGCGACAGCGGGCGGCAGGATGTGGCGATGGTCATCGGCGGGGCAGACGGGATCGACCCGGCGCTGCGTGCACGCGCCGACCTGTCGATCAGTTTCGGCGCGATGGTCTGGCCGCACAGGCTGGTGCGGGTGATGCTGGCCGAACAGCTCTACCGTGCCGCCACGATCCTGGCGGGGCTGCCCTATCACCGCAGCTGACGCCCGATGCCCGCGTGGGGGCCTCGCAAGCCCGTTCCGGAAGGTCAGGCGCTGCCCCTTGGCGGCTGCCCCCCCCCCCTGACGTTCCTCCCGGCGTTGCCCGCGCCCGCCAACCCGGGTATGACCGGGGCAAGCTCTGAAAGGTCTGTCGATGTCCGCACCGAAACCCGTCGTCCTGTGCATCCTCGATGGCTGGGGGATCGGCCAGATTCCGGAATATTCCGCCCCGGCCCAGGCGGCTGTTCCGCATTTCAACGAACTTTGGGCCAACTGCCCGCATTCCACGCTGATCACCTTTGGCCCCGATGTCGGCCTGCCCACCGGCCAGATGGGCAATTCCGAGGTCGGCCACACCAACATCGGCGCGGGCCGCGTGGTGGCGATGGACCTGGGCGCGATCGACCTGGCGATCGAGGATGGCTCCTTTGCCAGGAATGCCGAGCTTTTGGCCTTTTGCGCCAAGCTGAAGGCCAGCGGCGGGGTGGCGCATCTGATGGGCGTCGTCTCGGACGGCGGGGTGCATGGCCACCTGAACCATGTGCTGGCCGCAGCCCGCGCCATCACCGCCCAGGGCGTGCCGGTCGTGCTGCATGCCATCACCGACGGCCGCGACGTTGCCCCTGCCTCGGCAGCAGATTTCGTGGCTCAGCTTGTGACCAGCCTGCCGCAGGGCGCCAGGGTCGGCACCGTGATCGGCCGCTATTGGGCGATGGACCGCGACAACCGCTGGGACCGGGTCGAGCGCGCCTGGCGGGCCATGGTCCTGGGTCAGGGCACAGCCGCGCCCACGCCCGAGGCCGCGGTGGCACAAAGCTATGCCAAGGGCGAAACGGATGAATTCATTGCCCCAACGGTCGTGGGGGACTACCGGGGCGCGCGGGATGGCGACGGGTTCTTCTGCCTGAATTTCCGCTCTGACCGCGCCCGGGAAATCATGGCGGCCATCGGCGCCCCCGGTTTCCGCGATTTCGACACCGGCCCCCGCCCGGCCTGGGCGGCACTGCTGGGCATGGTGGAATACTCTGCCCAGGCCAATGCCTATCTCTCGACCGCCTACCCCCGGCGCGATCTGGTCAACACGATCGGAGAATGGGTCTCGGCGCACGGCAAGACCCAGTTCCGTCTGGCCGAGACCGAGAAATACCCCCATGTCACCTTCTTCCTGAACGGTGGCCGCGAGGCGCCCTTTCCGGGCGAGGACCGGTTCATGCCGAAATCGCCCAAGGTTGCCACCTATGACCTGCAACCGGAAATGTCGGCCCCCGAGGTCAGCGACAAGCTGGTCGAGGCGATCGGGAAGGGCTATGACCTGATCGTGGTCAATTACGCCAACCCCGACATGGTGGGCCACACCGGCAGCCTGCCGGCCGCGATCAAGGCTTGCGAAGCGGTGGACGCCGGCCTGGGCCGGGCACTGGCCGCGCTGAAGCAGGCCGGCGGGGCGATGATCGTCACCGCCGACCACGGCAACTGCGACCTGATGGTCGATCCGGTCACGAAACAGCCCCACACCGCGCACACCACCAACCCGGTGCCGGTGATCCTGGTGGGCGGGCCAGCGGGCGCAAGTCTGCGCGACGGCGGGCGGCTGGCCGACCTGGCACCCACACTTCTGGAGCTGATGGGCCTGCCCCAACCGCCCGAGATGACCGGGCAAAGCCTGATCCGGCACGGATGATCCGGCGCGCCGCCCTTGCCATGCTGCTGGCCCTGCTGCCTGGCTCTGTGCCGGCCGATGCGGTGGACGAGGCCAACGCCGCCTCGGCCGCGCTGGTGCAGGCGGTGGACGCGCTGAAGACGGCCAGGGATGCCGGGGACCGGGTCGCCGCCCTGACCCAGACGATCCGGGCCTATGAGGCGGGTCTGGCCACCCTGCGCGGTGCGCTGCGCAATGCCGAACTGCGGCAGACGGCGCTGGAGCGCGATCTTGCCACCAAGCGGACCGAAATCGGGCAATTGATCGGCGCCCTGTCCAGCCTGGACGCGCAGCCCGGCCCGCTGCTGCTGATCCACCCCGGCGGGCCGCTGGGCACGGTGCGCTCGGGCATGATCATGGCCGACGTGACCCCGGCGCTGCAGGCCCAGGCCGACGCGCTGAAGGCCGAACTGACCGAACTGGCCCGGTTGCAGGACTTGCGCATCCGCGCCGCCCAGACCCTGCAAGACGGCATGGCCCAGGCGCAGCAAGCGCGCACCGCCCTGTCCCAGGCGATGTCCGACCGCACCAGCCTGCCCCGGCGCCTGATCGACGACCCCGACAAGCTGGAAAAGCTCCTCGACAGTGCCAGCACGCTGCAGGCCTTTGCCGAAGGCCTGGCCAGCGATGCCGAGGCCCCGCAGGGCTTTGCCGGGCAGAAGGGCCTGCTGAGCCTGCCGGTGCTGGGCCGCATCGTGCTGCGACCGGGCGAACCCGACGCGAAGGGCGTGAAAAAGCCCGGGCTTTCCATCGCCACCCGATCCCTGGCGCTTGTCACCGCGCCCTGGGCGGCCACGGTGCGCTATGTCGGGCCGCTACTGGACTACGGAAATGTGATGATCCTTGAACCCGGCGATGGCTATCTGATCGTTCTGGCGGGCATGGATCAGGTATATGCCGAAACCGGACAGGTCGTCGGTGCCAACGCGCCGCTGGGTCTGATGGGCGGAACCGAGGGTGGCGATGCCGATCTGACGCAGATGCAAGGAACTGGTGCAGAACAGGGCGAGACACTGTATCTGGAGTTGCGACAGGGCGCAAAGCCGATCGACCCGCTGGATTGGTTTGCCCCGACGCAGGGATAGTCGTCCGGTTTTCCGGGCCAGGGAAAGAGACAGATGAAGAAGATTGTCATGGCCGCGCTGGGCGGCATCGTTGCCGGAACCCTGC
>JAKALB010000023.1 GCA_021813365.1 Pseudomonadota bacterium
CAGATGGGCGAGAAGATAGGGTCGCACACGAGGGCCAGGGGCCCGCCCCGCCCCTGCGGCCATCGGCGCCCCTTGCAGGCCCGGCGCTTCATCGGCATATGGGAGAAAAGGACAGCCGGAGGATCAGCCATGACGACCTTTGACGACCGCGAGAATGCCTTCGAGGCCAAGTTCGCCCATGACGCCGAGATGGTCTTCAAGGCCGAAATGCGCCGCAACAAGCTGGTGGGTCTGTGGGCCGCGGGCCTGCTGGGCAAGACCGGTGCCGCCGCCGATGCCTATGCGGCCGAAATCGTGGCCGCCGACATGGAAAAGCCCGGATCGGAAGACGTGGTGGCCAGGCTGGCCGCCGATCTGGCGGGCAAGGCCAGCGCCGACGAGATCCGCGCCAAGCTGGCCGAGATGCTGCCGGTCGCCAAGGCGCAGATCGCCGGTCAAGTCTGAGACGCAGCCGGCGGCGTGACCGGGTCGCTGCCGCAGTTGCCGGCGATCGAAAATCATCATGCCGGAAAAGAATTTGCCTCTGCCGCCCCCGCGTGGCAGAGGTTTTCCTGATTGAAGGAGATGTCCCTTGGCCGATGACGCACTTTCCAGACTGCTTGCCACGCGCGACTGGCTGATGGCCGATGGCGCCACCGGGACCAACCTGTTCAACATGGGCCTGTCCTCGGGCGAGCCGCCCGAATTCTGGAACACCGAAAGGCCGGACAATATCCGCGCGCTCTACCAGTCTGCCGTCGATGCCGGATCGGACATCTTCCTGACCAACTCTTTCGGCGGCAACGCGGCGCGGTTGAAACTGCACAATGCCGCCGCGCGCGTGGGCGAACTGAACCGGATCGCCGCCGAACTGGGCCGCGACATCGCCGACCGGGCGGGGCGCAGCGTGGTCGTGGCTGGCTCGATGGGGCCGACGGGCGAAATCTTTGAGCCGATGGGCACGCTGACCCATGCCATCGCGGTGGAAATCTTCCACGAACAGGCCGAGGCGCTGAAAGCCGGCGGCGTGGATGTGCTCTGGGTCGAGACGATTTCCGCCGCCGAGGAATACAGGGCCGCCGCCGAGGCCGCCGCGCGGGCCGGAATGCCCTGGTGCGGCACGATGAGCTTTGACACCGCCGGCCGCACCATGATGGGCCTGACCTCGGCCGCCCTGGCAGCGATGGTCGAGACCCTGCCGAATCCGCCGCTGGCCTTTGGCGCGAATTGCGGCGTGGGGGCCTCGGATCTGATGCGCACCGTGCTGGGCTTTGCCGCGACGGGAACCAGCCGGCCGCTGATTGCGAAGGGCAATGCCGGGATCCCGAAATACCACGAAGGCCACATCCATTATGATGGCACCCCGGAGTTGATGGCCGAATATGCCGTGCTGGCGCGCGATGCCGGGGTGCGGATCATCGGCGGCTGCTGCGGCACCATGCCCATGCATCTGAAGGCGATGCACGAAGCCCTGGAATCCCGGCCGCGCGGCGCCATGCCGACGGTCGAGCAGATCCAGGAAAAGCTGGGGGCCTTCTCGTCGGCCTCGGATGGCACCGAAGGCGGCGGGCCGGAGCGGCGCGAGCGGCGTCGGCGCGGCTAGGGTCGCGGGCGGGAGCGGGGGCGGGGATCACCCCTCCTGCCGATCGTCATTTTGCAGATGAGCCAGCAGAGCTGCGGCCAGACGGCGCCGCGGGTTGGGGAGCTTGGATCACCACATGGGGCCAGGCCATCGGCAGGCCCGGACCGGCAAGGCGGATCAGGCGGCCATGGGCCAGATGCTGTTCGGCCCGGCGTGCGAGCACCAGCGCGGCGCCCAGGCCCGCCAGGCCGCAGCCAGCGCCATGGCGGACTGCGACACGCGCAATCCCCCGGCTGGCCCCGCTGAGTTTGTTCAGGGCCGCCAACCACAGGCTCTGCGGCGACCAGATCGGCGGCACCTTGCTGCGGCGGCACGAATGGCCGAATCTCGCAGCTTTCCTGAAGGCCTGCATGGGCACGCCCGCGTTCTACACGATGGACGATCCCCTGGCCCGTCTGAACGTGATGACCTGTCGCACCGGCGAGGTGCCAAACCGGCCTTTCGATCGGTCGGAATTCACCACGACGATCCTGCTGCAGGCGCCCGACGCCGGAGGCCTGTTCGCATACCGCACCGACCCCAGGACCGACGAGGATCCGAACCATGACGGCGTGGCGAAACTGCTGGCCGGGCTGAACCCCGATATGCAGCGGCTCAAACTGGCCGCTGGCGGGCTGAATGTGTTCCGCGACAAGCATACCGCGCATCGCCTGACCCCGGTGCAGGGCCGACCGATCGGATGATTGCGGGGATTTCCTCTTACGACCGACCCGGCATGAAAATGACCGCCGAAGCGCAGATCGGCTTCTACGGCCGCGCCGCCTGATCCGGCGGCAGGATCCATGGAAGGCGCTGCCGGTGTCTTCACAGGGCTCGGGTCTAGAACAGGCTCAGTTGCGCGCCGCCGGAAAAGGGCGTGGCGAAGAGGTCGGTGCGCAGCGGCGGCAGTTGCGCCGTCAGGCCCAGGCGCCGGGTGGCAACACCGAAGCGGCGGGCCAGCAGGTCGGCCCAGGGCCCCTGCCCCCGCATCCGCCTGCCCCATTCGGGTTCGTAATCCCGCCCGCCGTGCAGGTCGCGCACCCGGCCCATCACCTTGGCCGCCCGGCCCGGTTCGTGGCGGGCCAGCCAGGCCTGAAACAGCGGCGAAACCTCCAGTGGCAGCCGCAGCGGGATGTAGGAGGCGGCGCAGGCCCCGGCTGCGGCCACCGCCTTCAGGATCGGCTCCAGTTCGGCATCGGTCAGGCCGGGGATCACCGGAGCAATCATCGCACGAGTGGGGATGCCGGCCTCGGTCAGGCGACGGATCACCTCCAGCCGCTTTGCGGGCGCCATGGTGCGGGGCTCCAGCCGGCGGGCAAGACCGGCATCGAGCGTGGTGAGGGAAATGCCCACCCGCACCAGGCCCTGCGCCGCCAGCGGCGCCAGAATGTCCAGATCGCGCAGGATCAGCGCCCCCTTGGTGGTGATGGCCACCGGGTGGCGAAATGCCGCCAGCACCTGCAACACCTCGCGCATGACGCCATATTGCACCTCGCAGGGCTGATACGGATCGGTGTTGGTGCCGATGGCGATCGCGGCGGGACGATAGGATTTCGCCCGCAGTTCGCGGTCAAGCACCGCGCCCAGCCCGGGCCGGGCAATCAGCCGGGCCTCGAAATCCAGCCCGGGCGACAGGTTCAGATAGGCATGGGTCGGCCGGGCGAAACAGTAGATGCAGCCGTGTTCGCAGCCGCGATAGGGGTTGATCGACCGGTCAAACGGCAGATCGGGCGACCGGTTGTAGGTGATGGCCGAACGCGGACGCTCCAGCCGCACTTCGGTGCGCAACAGCCGCGGCTCGCTCTCGCCCGGCCAGCCGTCATCAAAGGCCTCGCGCTGGTAGCCTTCGAATCGTCCGACCTGGTTGCCCAAAGCCCCGCGTGCCGTCACTCGGGCTCCGGGCAGAACGCTGTCATCGCCGTCCTTCATGCGGCGAGTATGGAACATTTTGCGAACATTTGAAAGCGGCCCGGAGATGGCTGCGACCCCGGCAAGCGGGGTTTGCGGATCGGATGACGATTCCCGCGAACGCCTGCTCTTGCTGTCGGCTTTCATCCGGGGCATGTCGTATTTCGGAATGTGCCGCATGGGCTTTGGCCCCATTCACGGATCAGCAGCACCAGGAGCGCCCCATGGCCGACGACGACGAAATCATCCTGTCCGAACTGAGCGACGAAGAGCTTGTCCTGCAGATGCATGACGATCTCTATGATGGCCTGAAGGAAGAGATCGAAGAGGGCGTCAATATCCTGATCGCGCGCGGCTGGGCCCCCTATGACGTGCTGACCAAGGCGCTGGTGGCGGGCATGACGATCGTGGGTGCCGACTTCCGCGACGGGATCCTGTTCGTGCCTGAGGTGCTGTTGGCCGCCAATGCGATGAAGGCAGGCATGTCCATCCTGAAACCGCTTCTGGTGGAAACCGGCGCACCGCGCATGGGCAAGATGGTCATCGGCACCGTAAAGGGCGACATTCACGACATCGGCAAGAACCTGGTTGGCATGATGATGGAAGGCGCGGGCTTTGAGGTGCGCGACCTCGGCATCAACAACTCGGTCGAGAAATATCTCGAGGCGCTGGAAACCGAAAAGCCCGACATCCTGGGCATGTCGGCCCTCTTGACCACCACGATGCCCTACATGAAGGTCGTGATCGACACGATGAAGGAAAAGGGCATGCGCGAAGACTATGTGGTGCTGGTGGGCGGTGCACCGCTGAACGAGGAATTCGGCAAGGCCATCGGTGCGGATGCCTATTGCCGCGACGCGGCCGTGGCGGTGGAAACCGCCAAGAAATTCATGCTGCGGAAACACAACGCGGTCTGATCCCGGAACGGATGCAGGAACCCCGGGGTGCCGCCGCGCATCCCGGGGTTCTGCTTTGGAAGGACGGATCATGGACGAGCGGGACAATCTGGACGATCAGGCGCTGACCGAGGCGGGGCTGCCCGAAACCGGCCAGGGCCAGGTGTTGCTGCTGGCCTGCGGGGCGCTGGCACATGAGGTGCTGGCCGTGATCCGCGCCAATGGCTGGAGCCATCTGGTGCTGCAATGCCTGCCGGCCAAGCTGCATCTCTACCCCGAGAAGATCACCGCCGAAGTGGCCCGTGTGGTGGCCGAGGAGCGCGACCGCTATGCCGCGATCCACGTTCTGTATGCCGATTGTGGCACCGGCGGGCTCTTGCAGGAAAAGTGCAAGGAATTGGGGGTCAGCCTGATCCCTGGCCCGCATTGCTATTCGTTTTTTGAAGGTAACGCGGTCTTTGCCGAACGGGCCGGGACCGAGTTCACCGCCTTCTACCTGACCGATTTCCTGGTGCGGCAGTTTGATGCCTTTGTCTGGAAGCCCATGGGCTTTGACCGTCACCCCGAACTGATCGGGATGATGTTCGGCAATTACACCAAACTGGTCTATCAGGCGCAGACCGACGATCCCGCCCTGTCTGCCAAGGCCGAAGACTGCGCCCGCCGACTGGGCCTTGCCTATGAGCGGCGCTTCACCGGCTATGGCGATCTGGCGACATTCATCACGCAGGCGGCCGGCGGGCAGGTCAGTTGAGTTGGCGGTGAGCGCCGGGGGCGGGCAGCCGGTCAAACCGCCCGTGCTGACTGCGCAGGGCCGCGGAAAGACAGGCTGACGGGCAGAAAGACCCCCGCCGCTGCCAGCCGCCGGCGGAGGTGCGGAAAGTCACCCGACCGCGCCCAGCAATTCCTGCGCGGCCGCACGGGCGGCGTCGGTGATCTTGTCGCCGGCGAGCATCCGGGCGATTTCCTCGATCCTGGATTGCGCATCCAGCCGGGTCACGCCGGTGCGGGTCTGCTTCGCGGTCGCCTGTTTTTCCACCCGCCAGTGATGCGCGCCAAGTGCCGCCACCTGAGGCGAATGCGTGACCACCAGCACCTGCCCCTGCCCCTGCCCCGCCAGGGCCTTCAGTCGCCGCCCCACGGCATCGGCAGTGGCCCCACCCACGCCACGGTCAATCTCGTCGAAGATCAGCGTCAGGCCGTCGGATTGCCCGGTCAGGCAGACCTTCAGCGCCAGAAGGAACCGGCTGAGCTCTCCGCCCGAAGCGATGCGGTTCAGCGGCCCCGGCGGTGCCCCGGGATTCGTGGCCACCGTGAACGTCACCTGATCGGTGCCCTCCGGTCCCGGTTCGGCCGGAGACAGTTCGGTGACAAACCGGGCGCGGTCCATCTTCAGCGGGGCCAATTCACCCGCCATAGCGCGGTCGAGCCGTCGCGCAGCCTCGGCCCGCAGCCTTGACACGCGCGCAGCCTCGGCCTGATAGGCGGCTTCGGCGGCGGCCACGGCCTTTTCGCGCCGCGCGAGGCCGGCGGCACCGTCATCCAGGGCGGCCAGCCGCGTCGCCAGACGTTCGGCCAGCGCCGACAGGTCATCGGGCGCCACGGAATGCTTGCGGGCCAGAGCACGTATGGCGAACAGGCGTTCTTCCAGCGCCTCCAGTTCGCCGGGGTTGATCTGCAATCGTTCCAGGAAATCCTCGACCGCGCCAGAGGCTTCGCCAACTTCGATCAGCGCCCGCGACAGGGCCGCCAGCGCCGCATCCAGCCCCCCCTCGGCCCGGCCGGCGGCACCTTCCAGCCAACGCTGCGCGTCGATCAGCGCGCCTTCGGCGCCCTCGGTCAGGGCCTGATGCGCCCGCACAATGTCGGCGCGGATCCGTTCGGCCGCCTGCATCATGCGGCGTCGGCTGTCCAGTGCAGCGTCTTCGCCCGGTTCGGGGCGCAGCCTGGTCAGTTCGGCCACGGCGTGGCGCAGGAAATCCTCTTCCGCACGGGCGGCGGCCAGCGCAACCTCGGCCTCGGCCAGCGCCGCACGGGCCTCCGCCCGGGCACGCCAGGCCTGGCGCAGGGGCTGCAGATCCAGGCCGGCAAAGGCATCCAGCAAGGCACGGTGGCCGCGCGGATTCAGCAGGCCCCGGTCATCATGCTGGCCATGCAGTTCCACCAGGCATTCGCCCAGGTCGCGCAGTGTCTCGTTCGACACCCGGCGATCGTTGGCAAAGGCCTGGCGGCGACCATCGGCACCGATCGTGCGGCGCAGGATCAGATCGCCCGGCTCGGCCATCAGCCCTGCGTTCTCCAGCACGCTTAGCGCGGCATGACCGGGCGACAGATCGAAGACCGCCGTCACCTCGCCCTGTTCGGCGCCCTGCCGCACCAGATCGGCGCGGCCCTTCCAGCCCAGAACGAAGCCCAGCGCATCCAGCAGGATCGACTTGCCGGCCCCGGTCTCGCCGGTCAGCACGTTCAGACCCTGCGCGAGGCTCAGCTCCAGCCGGTCGATGATCAGCAGATCGCGGATGTCCAGTCTCAGAAGCATGGCAACGACCGCAGGATGGGTGAGTCACCCATCCCTTTCACAACCATTCGCCCTTGATCATCTGGCGATAGATCTGGGCCAGCCAGCCATTGCCCTTGGCTTCCGGCGAAAGCCCCTGCTGTTTCAACAGGTTGAAGGCATCCTGATAGAAGGGCGAGGACTGGTAATTGTAGCCGAGAATGGCCCCTGCCGTCTGCGCCTCGTCGGGCAGGCCCAGCGCCAGATAGCATTCCACCAGCCGCTCCAGCGCCTCGGCGGTGTGCGTGGTGGTCTGGAAATCCTGCACCACGCTGCGGAACCGATTGATGGCCGCCGTGTAATGCCCACCCTTCAGGTAATAGCGGCCGATTTCCATTTCCTTGCCGGCCAGATGGTCGAAGGCCAGGTCGAATTTCAGGATGGCCGACTGCGCATAATCGCTGTCGGGATATTTCTCGATCACATCGCGCAAGGCTTGCAGCGCCTGATAGGTCAGGCCCTGGTCGCGGCCCACCTCGTCGATCTGGTCGTAATAGGACAGGGCCAGCAGATACTGGGCATAGGCCGCATCCTCGGCACCCGGATACAGATCCAGATAGCGCTGCGCCGCCAGGCGGGCCTCTTCATAAGCACGTGTCTTGTGGTCGGTGAACGCCTCCATGATCAGCGCGCGCTTGGACCATTCGGTATAGGGATAGAGCCGCTGCACTTCCTGGAAATAATGCAGCGCATCCTTGGGGTGTCTGGAGGTGTTCAGCTGCAACTCGCCCGCCTTGAAGATGTCTTCGGCGGTATAGGCGTCCAGCGGTGCCGATGACATGTCGACGGACCGGCTGCAACCGGCCGCGCCCAGCGCCATGGCAGCCACGACGGCGGCCTGCAGGACGCGGCGCATCATCCGCTGCCTGCCCCTGCCCCGTGCTGCCGCCATGAACTCACCCTGTTTCGGGCGCGGAAACCCCGCCCTGCCCTGCTTCGTCAGTCGATCTAGCACAGAAAAATTCCGGGCGCAAAACGGGTTTGACCACGCGCGCGCAGAAGATCGCCATGGCGAGGCAACAGGTCAGAGGCGGTGCGGAACATCGGAACGGCGCACGCCCACGCCGGGCAGTTTCAGCCCGGTGACGCCGCCCACATCGACCCATTGCACGGCACGCCGATCGGCAAACATCGTCCGCAGCAGGCGGTTGGTCAGGGCATGGCCGGCCCGAATGCCGGTATAACGGCCGAGAATCGGCCCGCCGGCCAGCGACAGGTCGCCCAGCGCGTCCAGCATCTTGTGGCGCACCGGTTCGTCGGGGTGGCGCAGGCCCCCGGGCGACAGCACACGTTCACCATCGAACACCACGGCATTGTCCAGCGTTCCGCCCAGGGCCAGGCCACGGGCACGCATCGCATCGACATCCGCCTGGCGGCAGAAGGTGCGGCTGTCCGCCAGTTCGCGCACGAAACTGCCGTTGGCCATGTTCAGCATGCGGCTTTGCCTGCCGATCGCCCGGTCGGCAAAGTCGATGGCAAATTCGATCTCAAGCATCTCGGCCGGTTCGAGCCGGGCCAGGGCTTCGCCCTCGCGCACTTCGACCGGCTTCAACACACGGATCGCGCGCACCGGCAGCGCCTGTTCGCGCAGGCCCCTGGCCAGCAGACGGTCGACGAAAGGCACGGCAGAGCCATCCAGGATCGGGACTTCCGGCCCGTCGATGTCGATCAGCGCATTGTGGATGCCAAGACCCGCCAGCGCCGCCATCAGGTGTTCCACCGTCTGCACGAAGGCGCCCCTGCCGTTGCTCAACAGGGTGCACAAGGAAGACGGCTCGACCGCGTCCCAGCGGGCCGGGATCAGCCCGTCGCCACCCTTCAGATCGGTGCGGCGGAACCAGATCCCGTAATCGGCCGAGGCCGGGTGCACCGTCATGCGTGCCGGCTTGCCGGAATGCAGGCCGACACCCGTGAAGGTGACCGAGGATTTCAGCGTCTGTTGCACGAGCGGTCTGCTTTCGACAGGTCATTCGCGGGGATTTGCCCCGTCTTTCTGCACTGGCATTACGCGGGCGGCGATCCAGGCTCAACTCACGCTTTGTAACCATGTGTAACAGACCGCAAAACACTGATCTGAAACGAAAAGGCCCGGGCGGGCGCCCGGGCTTTCCGCAGTCTGGCAGGGAGGATCGGGATCAGTTGGCCTGACGGCGCAGGAAAGCGGGAATTTCGATCCGCTCCTGATCGGGAGAAGCCTCGACTTCATCCTCGTAGGCGGTGACCGGCGGCTGCGCCCGCTTGGCGGATTCGGCGGGGTGGGTCGCCGCGCCCGACATGCGGTTGATCAGGTTGCCGATGCCAAAGCGCGAACGTTCGGCGGGCTTGGCCCCGGGCTCGGCGGAACGCGGCGCCTGCGCGGTGCCGCGCGCCATCGACTGGCCTGCGGGCGCCTTCGACGCCGCCGCCTCCAGACGCTTCAGCGCCTCGGGCGAGGGCTGACCGACCAGGCCACGCGGGCGCGGCGGAATATAGGCCGAGGGGTCGATGTCGTCCATGCTGCGGCGAGAGGCTGCGGCAGCGGCGGCTGCAGCAGAGGCCGGGCGCTGCACTTCGGCGGCGGGTTGCGGACGATAGGCCGGGGCCGGCAGCTCATCCGGCGTGTCGTTCACGTCGGGGTGCTGATAGGCGGCGGCGTCGAACAGGTTCTGGGCCGTATCTTCCTGCATCACCGGGGCCGGTTCCGGTGCAGGCGCCGGGCGACCTGCTGCGATCAGCGGTTCACGGCGCGGCTCGGGCCGGGGTTCCGGCGCCGGCGTTGCCGCAGTCACCTGAGCGGCGGGCTTCAGCGGCTCGGCCATGCTGCGGCGGGCCGCCGGATGCTCGGCCCTGGCCCGGCCCAGGTCGATGCCCGTGGCCACGACCGAAACGCGGATCTTGCCCTCCATCGAGGTATCGAGCGTGGAACCGACGATGATGTTCGCCTCGGGGTCAACCTTTTCGCGGATGATGTTGGCCGCCTCGTCCAGCTCGAACAGCGTCAGGTCATAGCCGCCGGTGATGTTGATCAGCACACCCTTGGCGCCGTTCAGGCTGATTTCATCCAGCAGCGGGTTGGCAATCGCCTTTTCGGCGGCCTGCACGGCGCGGTCGTCGCCCTGCGCCTCGCCGGTGCCCATCATCGCCTTGCCCATTTCGTCCATCACGGCGCGGACATCGGCAAAGTCCAGGTTGATCAGGCCCGGACGGACCATCAGATCGGTCACGCCCTTCACGCCCTGATACAGCACGTCGTCGGCCATTGCGAAGGCTTCGGTGAAGGTGGTGCGCTCATTGGCCAGCCGGAACAGGTTCTGGTTCGGGATGACGATCAGCGTGTCGACGACCTTCTGCAAGGCTTCGATGCCTTCTTCGGCCTGCTTCATCCGCTTGTTGCCCTCGAACTGAAAGGGCTTGGTGACCACGCCCACCGTCAGGACGCCCAGCTCGCGCGCGGCCTGCGCGATGATCGGCGCCGCGCCGGTGCCGGTGCCGCCGCCCATGCCGGCGGTGATGAAGCACATATGCGCCCCGGCCAGGTGGTCGACGATTTCCTCGATCGTCTCTTCCGCCGCCGCCGCCCCGACCGAGGGACGCGCGCCCGCGCCCAGGCCTTCGGTCACCTTCACGCCCATCTGGATGCGGTGTTGCGCCTTGGATTGCTGGAGCGCCTGGGCGTCGGTGTTGGCCACGACGAACTCGACCCCCTCCAGCTGCTTGTCGATCATGTTGTTGACCGCATTGCCGCCCGCGCCACCAACGCCAAAGACAGTGATGCGCGGCTTCAGCTCTTCGTGATCCTGCGTCAAGCTCAAGTTCAAGGTCATGTGTCCCGTCCGCCTGTTTGTGCGCGGCTTTTGCGCATCGTTGTCCTGTCCGATGTCGACTGGTCCGCGAAACGCCCGCCCCAGTTGCCCGAATTGTCCCCGATTCTATCCACAAGCTGCAACAAGGTCACGCAAAAACTGGAAATCCACCACAAAATATGGGGAAATCCGCTGGCAGAACGCGGCCTATGCGCAACAGCGCCGGATATTGCGGTTACCAATTGTCCTTGAACCATTTGACGGCCCGTTTCAGCGATCGCGCCGGATAGCGCTCCGAGGGGATGTCGAAATCCCACCATTCGTCCTGGGGATGCGCCGCAAACAGGCAAAGACCCACGGTCGAAGCGAAGGCCGGCCCCGTCGCCGCCTGCGGCAGGCCCTGCACGCGCAGCGGACGTCCCATGCGCACGCGCTGACCCAGGATCTTGGCGGCCAGCATGTCCAGGCCGGGAATCTGACTGGCGCCGCCGGTCAGCACGATCTGCTGGCTGGGCAGCGCTTCGAAACCCGCCACATCCAGCCGGCTGCGCACTTCTTCCAGGATTTCCTCGACTCGCGGACGCATGATGCCGATCAGTTCGGTCCGGCTGATCTGGCGGCGGTCCTTCTCCCAGTCGCCCGAATCCCCGCCGATCTCGATCATCTCGCGATCATCCATGCCGGTGGCCTGCACGCCGCCATGCTTGGTCTTGATCCGCTCGGCCACGGCCAGCGGAATCTGCAGACCCTTCGAGATGTCCGATGTCACATGATCGCCACCCAGCCGCACGCTGTCTGCGTAAATCATGTGCTTTTTCAGGAAGATCGAGATGCCCGTGGTGCCGCCGCCCATGTCGATGCAGGCTGCGCCCAGTTCCTGCTCGTCCTCGACCAGCGAGGAAATGCCCGAGACATAGGCCGAGGACGCCAGCCCCGCCAGGTCCAGGTCGCAACGCTTGATGCAATGCAGCAGGTTCTGGATCACCGCCGCGTCCACCGTCATCAGATGCATGTCGCAGGCCAGCCGGTTGCCGATCTGGCCGCGCGGGTCGCCCAGGCCGCTGCGGTGGTCCAGTGCGAAATTCACCGGATGGGCATGCAGCACTTCGCGACCCTGGCCGATGTCGGGCACATCGCAGGCCGCCAGCACCCGGGCCACGTCATTTTCGGTCACCACCGAATCCTGCAAGGCGACATCGCCCGCCAGACCGTAGCTGCGCGGCTCTGCACCGCTGAAGCAGGCGATCACATGATCGACCCGAACCGAAGCCATCTTCTGTGCCGCCCGCACCACGGTGCGAATCGCGCGCTCGGTCTCGTTCATCGCGGTGATCTCGCCAAATCGCACCCCGCGCGAACGGGTGGTGGCCGCGCCGATCACCCGGAACTGCGCCTGCCCCGCCATCGGCCCCACACCTTCGGTTTCGCGATCGGTCTCGGCCCCGTCAAAGCGCAGGATCAGGCAGCCGATCTTCGAGGTGCCCACATCCAGGATGGCGATCACCCCGCGTTGCAAGGCGGCCTTGCGCATGTTCCGCATGGCGCGCTGGGCCTGATACAGATCGGTCATGGCGTTTTCTCCAGGGACGTGGCGTCGGTTGTAGCGTCGATTGAGGCGTCGGCGGCGGTCACTTCGGGGGTGCCGCGAAACACGGCCAGCGCATGGGCGCCCAGCCGCAGCACCGGGCGGCGCGGGTCGCGCAGGTCGACGGCGGTGATGTCGCGGGCCAGGAGCATGTCGGCCTGATCCAGCGCCAGCAGGCGCTCAACGGCCGAAACCGGGTCGATGGCGGGCAGCAGGATGGTCTGGTCACGATCCAGCACCAGATCCCAGCGCCGGTCGCCCTGACGGACCAACCCGCGGATGCGGGCGGTCAGGGGCGCTGCGGCCTGCAGGATTTCCAGCGCTTCGGGCACGGCGCGGTCGGCCCCTTCGCCTGCGATCAAGGGCAGATCGGGTCGATCCTCGCGCGAGCCCAGCCCGGCCACGCGGTGCCCGGTGGCATCGACCAGTGCCAGGCCCCTTTCGGTGCGCCAGACCAGCGCCGGCACGCGCTCGGTGATTTCCACCCGCAGTTCGCCGCCCTGCACACGGATGCGCGCCTTTTCGACGGCGTCCAGTGCCTCGGCACTGGCGCGGGCGGCATCCAGATCCAGCTTCCACGACGAGATCGGCAGACGGATACCCATCCGGGCCCGCACCGCATCGGCCAGTTCCGGCGCAGCTCCGGTGATCGACACCAGCGACACGCGAAATTCCGGCCGATCTTCGAAGCTGTTCCTCACGGCATCGACCCCGGCCCATAGTGCGGCACGGCGGGCGTCATCGGCCAGCCAGCCCCAGATCGCCAGAGACACCACCGCCACCGGCAGACCGATGCGGAAACCGATGCGGAAGGCAGGCGTCAGCCAGAGCCGCTGCATCCGGTAGGTCAGACGCGAAGGCGCCGGATCGCGGCGGGCCTTCAACGGCAGAGGCAGGGCACGGCCTAGCGATTGCATGAAGCATCCTCCACGATCCACCGGCAGAGTTCGGGGAAGGAAATGCCACAATGCCGCGCCTGTTCGGGAGCCAGCGATGTCGGCGTCATCCCCGGCTGGGTGTTGGTTTCCAGCAGGACCAGGCCCGCCAGGCCGCGCGTCTCGTCCCAGCGGAAATCGGTGCGTGACAGCCCTCGGCAGCCCAGGACACGATGGGCGCGCAGGGCGTAATCCAGGCAGGCCTGCGTGATTTCGGCCGGCAGGTCGGCCGGCACCACATGGCGCGATCCGCCGGTGGAATACTTTGCCTCGTAATCATACCAGCCGGGCGTCACGATATCGGTCACCGCCAGCGCCCGGTCGCCCATCACCGCCACGGTCAGTTCGCGCCCCGGGGCATAGGCCTCGACCATCACCTGGTCGGGCATGGTTTCGGCCAGGCGCGGAGCATTGGCACCCTCGCGCACGATATAGACCCCGACCGAAGAGCCTTCGTTGTTGGGTTTGACCACATAGGGCGGCGGCAGGACATGCGCCGCCGCCACCTGGTCGCGGCTGGCCAGGACCGACGTGGCCGTGGGCAGGCCCGCCGCGGCATAGGCGGCCTTGGCAGCAGACTTGTCCATCGCCAGGGCCGAGGCCAGGACGCCCGAATGGGTATAGGGGATGGCCAGCCATTCCAGCAGGCCCTGCACGCAGCCATCCTCGCCCCAGCGGCCGTGCAGGGCGTTGAAACACACGTCAGGACGGATCTCGGACAGACGCGCAGCCAGATCGCGGCCCGCATCGACCTCGATCCCCTCATATCCCGCCTCGCGCAGGGCCAGGGCACATTCGCGCCCCGATGACAGGGAGACCTCGCGCTCGGCCGAGAATCCGCCCATCAACACCGCCACGCGGGGGGCTGCGCCTGCAGACCTGCCCGCCATTCCTGCCTCATCGGAACCTTTGCGGTCCCTTATTGTCCTTATTTTGCGAGTGCTTCGCCCACCCGCATGATTTCCCACTCTAGCGTGATCCCGCTGTGTTGGAAAACCCTTTTTCTGACCTGCTCACCCAATTCCTCCAGATCGGCGGCGGTCGCACCCCCGGCATTGATCAGGAAATTGGCATGCATCTCGCTCATCTGCGCGCCGCCAAGCCTGGCGCCGCGCATTCCGGCATCGGCGATCAGTTTCCAGGCCTTCAGCGCCTGGCTGTCATCGGCTCGGCCCGTCGAGGAGAACCCGGCCGGATTGCGAAAGGTGGAGCCGGCGCTGCGATCCCTGGTGGGCTGACTGGCATCGCGCCGCGCCAGTTGCTCCTCCATCCGGGCGGCAAGCAGGGCGGGATCGGCACGGCCGGCGCGGAAGGCGGCCGACAGGATCACCCAACCCTCGGGCAGATCCGACTGCCGATAGGCCAGATGCAGGTCGGCGGCGGGCAGATCCCGCAACTCGCCAGCCCGCGTGGCCACGCGCACCGAGACGAGATGGTCCTTCACATAGGATCCGTAACAGCCCGCATTCATCCGCACCGCACCGCCGATGCTGCCCGGAATGGTCCGCAGGAAAGTCAGGTCCAGCCCCGCCTCGGCCGCGCGGCGCGCCACATGCGCATCCAGCGCCGCTGCCCCGGCGATCACCGTGTCGCCTTCGACGCTGATCGCGTTGAACCCCCGCCCCAGCCGAACCACCACGGCACGGATGCCACCGTCGCGCACGATCAGGTTGCTGCCCACGCCGATCGGAAACACCGGCACCGCCGGGTCCAGCGCCGCCAGGAATGCCGCCAGATCCGCCGCATCCGCCGGCTGGAACAACCAATCCGCCGGCCCGCCCACCCGCAACCAGGTCAGGTCGTTCAACGGTCGGTGCGGCGTCAGGGTTCCGCGCACGGGGGGAAGTCGGGTCATGCATCACCTCGCAGGATGGGCATTCATGCCCATCTTACCGCGAAAGGACAACCCGCAGCCGCTTGCAGGCGAGAAACACCGGCCAGCGCAGGATCGACCCCGCCGCCAGCAGGAAGGCCAGCACATGAGGCCAGCCGTCCTGCACCGCCAGGCCTGGCACGATGGGCAGGCCCAGCACCATCAGAACATGGGCCGCGCGCCAGTGATGGTCGCGCATTGGCAGCATGGCGATCAGATTCGCCGCCACACACCAGCACAGGGCCGCGACCAGAGACAGGCTCATCCGCGCAACTCCACCCGCAACTACACCGGCAATTTCATCGGCAATTTCATCGGCAATTCCACTGGCAGCCCGGGCGTTCCGTAACGCGGAATTTTGGCAATCCGGGGGTCGGAGGCAGCCATTTCGATGAAATCACCCGGTCGTGGCGTCGGACTTCGCCGCCGCCGCGGATGGGGGGCTCTGCCCCCCGCTGCGCTCCCCCCCGGGATATTTGAAGCAAGATGAAAGGCAGGCAGGCGCCGACATCTTCAACTTGGTCCAAATATCCCACGGGGGTTTGGGGGTGTGAAACCCCCAATTCCGAAGCGGAATCGGCGGCGGCTGCCCTGCGTGCCAGCCGCCGCAGCGGGCTTCAGGCCGCCTGGCCAAGCAGCTTGGCCGGCAGCGCATTGGCCCAGGCCGAAATCGAGCCGGCGCCCAGGCAGACGAAGAAATCGCCGGGGCGGGCCTGTTCCCTGAACAGGCGCAGCAGGTCGACCTCGTCGATCACCGCGCGGGCGTGGCGGTGGCCATGCGCGATCAGGCCGGCCACCAGGTCGTCGCGGCTGGCGCCCGGGATCGGCTCTTCGCCGGCGGCATAGACTTCGGCGATGCCCACCACATCGGCCTCGTTGAAGCAGGAACAGAACTCCTCGAACAGCGTGTGCAGCCGCGTGTAGCGGTGCGGCTGGTGCACCGCGATGATCCGTGCGCCGGGCGTGTCGGCCACGGCCCGCCGGGCCGCCCTGAGCGTGGCCGCGATTTCCACCGGATGGTGGCCATAGTCGTCGATGATCGTCACGCCGCCCACCTCGGCGACCCTGGTGAAGCGGCGGTTCACGCCTTCGAAGGCGGCCAGGGCGGCGCGGATTTCCTCGCGCTTCATGCCCAGGTGCCGGGCCACGGCGATGGCCGCCAGGCTGTTCGAGACATTGTGATCCCCCGGCATCGGCAGCTTCACCCCCTCGATCACCGGCTTTCCATCTTCGTTCTGCAGCATCACGTCGTAGACCGGCCGGCCCGCCTCGTATCGCAGGTTCACCGCCCGCACATCCGCCTGGGCGTTGAAGCCGAAAGTCACCACGCGGCGGTCGGTCACGCGGCCCACCAGCGCCTGCACCTCGGGGTGGTCGGTGCAGCATACCGCCAGGCCATAGAACGGGATGTTCGAGACGAAGTCGAAGAATCCCTTGCGCAGCGCCTCGATCGTGCCCCAGTGCTCCATATGCTCGGGGTCGATGTTGGTGACGATGGCGATGGTCGCGGGCAGGCGGTTGAACGAACCATCCGATTCGTCCGCCTCGACCACCATCCATTCTCCCGCCCCGGCCCGGGCATTGGACCCATAGGCATGGATCACCCCGCCGTTGATCACGGTCGGGTCGAAGCCGCCCCTGTCCAGGAGCGTCGCCACCATCGTCGTGGTCGTGGTCTTGCCATGCGTTCCGGCGACCGCGACATTCGACTTCAGCCGCATCAGTTCGGCCAGCATCTCGGCCCGACGCACCACGGGCAACTTGCGGCGTCGCGCTTCCTCGAGTTCCGGATTGCCCTTCTTGATCGCACTGGAGATCACCACGACCGACACGCCCTCGCCGATATTTCCGGCCGCTTGCCCCTCGAAGAACCGTGCACCCAGTTTCACCAGCCGATCGGTGATCTTCGATGACCGCGCGTCCGAGCCCTGGATCGTGTAGCCCAGCGTGATCAGCACTTCCGCTATGCCCGACATGCCGATGCCACCGATGCCGATGAAATGGATCGGGCCCAGTTCCAGGGGCAGTTTGGTTGTGTTCATTGCGGAGCTCCGGAAGCTTGAATCGCGCCAGCGAGGGTTTCGACCAGCGCCACCAGCCGGGCCGTGGCGTCGGGCCTGCCCTGCGACAGGGCGGCGCGGGCCATGGTCTCGGCCCGGAACGGCTGGGTGAGGATCGCGCTGATCTCGGCCGAAAGCGCCGCCGCGTCAAGGCCGGCCTCGGCCATCAGCACCGCTCCGCCGGCCTGAACCAGCGCCGCGGCGTTGGCAGTCTGGTGATCGCCTGTCGCCGCGGCAAAGGGGATCAGGATCGCCGGCCGGCCGATCACGGTGATATCGGCCAGCGACGAGGCGCCCGAGCGCGAGATCACCAGTTGCGCCTCGCTCAGGCGGCGGGGCACGTCGTCGAAGAAGGGCGCGACTTCGGCGGCAAGGCCCCCGGCCTGATAGGCGGCCACAACCCGGTCGTGATCCTCGGCCCGGGCCTGATGGGCGACACGCAGCAGCGTTTTCAGGCTGTCAGGCAGCGCCGCCAGCGCGGCAGGGACGACATCGGACAGCACCCGTGCGCCCTGGCTGCCACCGATCACCAGCAGGTCCATCGGGTAGTCACCCGGCGCGATATAGGGCGCGGCGGCCCGATCCAGCACGGCCTGGCGCACCGGGTTGCCGACCGCCACGCCCTCGATCCCCTCCGGCAGGCGGGTCGGCCAGGTGCCGCAGGCCACCTTCATCACCCGCGGCGCAAAGATCCGGTTCACCCGGCCCAGAACGCCGTTCTGTTCATGGATCATCCGCGGCAGCCGCAGCACCCAGGCCGCCGCCAGCGCCGGGATCGTGGGATAGCCGCCAAAGCCCACCACCACGGCGGGCCGGTCCGCCGCCAGCTTGGCGATGGCCGAAGTCACGCCGCCCGCAATGCGCAACGGAACCAGCAGTTTCGCCAGCACCCCGCCGCGTGCGAACGTCGCCGAAGGCAGCACTACCCTTTCCACCGCCGCGGGAAAATTCCCGGCATAGCGCGCGCCCCGCGCATCGGTCGACAGGCGGACGCGCCAGCCCTTTGCCACCATGGCCTCGGCCAGGGCCTGGGCCGGGAACATGTGCCCGCCCGTCCCCCCCGCCGCGATCAAGAGGAGCGGTGCACCCGCCATCAGCGGCGATTCCGGAAGATGTCGGCGATTTCGCCCTGAGGTCTTGTGCGGGTCAGCGCCAGCAGCATGCCCATCGTGATCCCCGCCGCGATGACGGAGGATCCGCCATAGCTGACAAAGGGCAGCGTCATGCCCTTGGCCGGCAACAGGCGCACCGCCACGCCGATGTTGATCATGGCCTGCGCGCCAAAGATGCAAGCCAGGCCCGACCCGGCCAGCCGCACGAAGGGATCCCTTTCGCGCAACAGCCGCGCCAGGCTGCGCGCCACGATGAAGGCGTAAAGCGCCAGGATCACCAGAACCAGGATCAGCCCGTATTCCTCGGCGGCGACCGCGATGATGAAATCGGTATGCGCGTCCGGCAGGGTCCATTTCACCTGGCCTTCTCCGACGCCCACGCCGAAGAAGCCGCCTTCCTGGATGGCGTTGGTGGCATAGCCGATCTGGCTGCGCGGGTCGATGTCGGCATTCAGGAAGCCGTCGATCCGCCGGGCGAAGTGTTCGGACGTGTGATAGGCAAACCATCCGCCCGAACCGACCAGTCCGACCACGCCAAGGATCAGCAGCATCGGCGCGCCGGCCACGAAATAGACGACGCACCAGCCGAACAGCACCAGCATGGTCTGACCAAAGTCGGGCTGGAACGCCAGCAAGAGGGCGACGCTCAGGGTCAGCACGAAGGAAATCGTCTTGCCGGGCGGGCCATTCAGCTCGCCTGCCGCGGCGATCAGCCAGGCAGAGACGATGATGAACCCCGGTTTCAGGAATTCCGACGGCTGGAACGACACGAAGCCCAGCGAATACCAGCGCACGGCACCCTTGCCGAAATCGGTGCCCAGGATCGGCAGCAGCGCCAGCGCCACAAAGGCCGCGGCAAAGGCCAGCACACCGAACCGGCGGATCTGTGCCGGCGGCAGCATCGAGATTCCCAGCATCGTCAGCATCGCGACAAAGCCGAAGGCTGCCTCTCGCTGCACATAGTAGAACGGCTCCAGACCGTTGCGGTTGGCCAGGGGAACCGATGCAGCCAGCCCCAGCAGCATTCCGATGCCGAACAGCGCCAGCACGGCCACCAGCGACAATTTGTCGATCGTGCGCCACCAGCGCGGAAGCACCGGCTCGCGCACCCGAAGGGGCATGGAGCCATAGACCATCTCTGTCATGGGAAACCGCCTGTGAGAATGCTGCCCGATACTGCCCGGCCCGGGTTGTGGCCCCGGATCACTGCCAGACAGATTAGCGAATCACCCGGTGCATGACTAGCCCTGAATCGGGTGCATCATGCCGCGGCCGGCGCCCGACGACCCACCGCCGCCCCGGCTTGTCCTTGGCTCCAGCCCGACTTATCGTCGGCGTTTCAACAGGGGGAAGAACCGCGTCGTGACCACGGCTGCCGAAATGGCCGACAGGCTGCAACAGGTCGACCGTATGTTCGGCATCGACAAGGTTCTGGCCGACCGCGGCAAGGATCTGATCGAGATCTATTACGAACAGTCCGGCCCGGCCTATGACCGGCTGCTGTCGGCCAGCGGCGCGATGCACCTGGCGCTGACGATGCAGGGCAGCGAACCGCGCCCCGAGGATTACCGTGCGCAGCCGACCCGGGTTGTGGGCATGGCGACCAACATCGGTGCATCGCGCATCCTGGAGCTGGGTTGCGGCAAGGGGTTCAACGCCACCCATGTCGCCCGCGCCTTGCCGGACCGCGCCGTTCTGGGCACCGACCTTCTGCCCGCCCATGTCGAAACCGCCCGCCGCCGCGCCGCCCAGGCCGGCCTGAGCAATCTGCAGTTCGAAATCGCCAGCTTCGAGGATCTGCCACCGCATCTGACCGGCTTCGACCTGGCCTTTGCCGTCGAGACCCTGTGCTATGCCCGCGACCTGGACAAGGTGGCCCAGGGCCTGGCCCGGGCGCTGAACCCCGGCGGTCGGGTGCTGATCTATGACGTTCATGCCCTGACCCCGCCCGAGACCTGGTCGGCCGCGATGACGCAGGCCGTGCGGCTTTATGAAACCGCCATGGCCGTGACGCGAGGCTTCCACGCCGCCGGCGCCTGGGAGGCCGCACTGGAGCGCGCGGGCCTTGCCGTGCGCAACGTCGTCGACCATTCGGCCCGGGTCCAGCCCGGCCTGAGGCAGCTGGAAAGCTTGGGCGACCGGGTCGTCACCGACTGGAAGAAACGGTCGGCGGTGACACTGGCGCCGCGTTACATGGCGCGCAACCTGATTGCCGCACTCCTGGGCCCGCATGTCTATGCCGTGCCCGAAGCCGGACGAGACGGACCGCTGGCCTATCAGATGATCATCGCGGAAAAGCCGCGGCTGCGGCCAGGTGCCCGGACCCGCGCAGCCACGCCCGCCTAACTCACCGCCAGGCCGTGGCTGGCGCGGATCACCCGTTCGCAATGCGCCGCCAGGGCCTTGCGGTCGGGAAAGGCCGCCACCGGCACTTCGGGATGGAACACCACCTCGACCCGCCCCTGCACTCGCATGGCCAGCACCTGGATCAGCGATGGCGCGAACTCCATGTCGCCCCACCAGCCGTAGAACCGCGGATCCTGCCCGGGCGGGGCGTGATAGATCACCGTCACCGGCTGCACATGCAGATGCGACGCCAGGCCGGGGGCAAAAAAGGCCGCGAACAGGGTGGATTTGAACGGCAGCACCCGGATCGCATCGGTCGAGGTGCCCTCGGGGAAGAACATCAGCTTGTGACCGGCCATCAGCCGATCCTCGAACACCTGCTGTTGCAGTTTGGCTTCGCTGCCCTTGCGGGCGATGAAGACAGTGCCCGTGGCCCGCGCAAGCCACCCGATCGCCGCCCAGTGCTCGACCTCGGCCTTGGCAACGAAGTAGATGCGTTCGCAGGCGTTCAGCGTGAAGATGTCCAGCCAGGAGGAATGGTTGGCCACCACCGCGCCCGCCCGGGTCATCGGCCGGCCCCGCACCTCCAGCCTGATCCGCAGGATGACAAAGGCCATGCGGCAGACGAATTGCGTGATATGCGGGGTCCAGGGCCGGGCGCGGCCGAAGATCGGCGCCTCGACCAGACGCAGGGCCAGCAGGATCGCCAGGCAACCATAGGTCACCAGCCCCAGCAGCCCGCCGCGCCAGACCACACGCAGCCAGCCCATCGGCCCGATCTGCGGCATGGGCATCGGTTGCCGGCGCCAGTCGCTCACGTGTCGCGCCCCGACTTCCGGGTATAGAAATCCCGATGCTTGGCGCTCATCTGTGCGGTGTCCATCACCAGACAGACGTCGATCGTGTTGAAGGCCCGGTCGACAAAGGCCCCGTCCGAGACAACGCCGCCCAGCCGCAGATAGGCCCGGATCAGGGCCGGCATCGTCGCCATCGCCTGGGTCCGGTTCAACTCGGCCCGCGGCAGCAGGTTCATCGGTTGCCGGCCACCCGCCAGTGGCCGCACCCGCAAGTCCGGCGGGGCGAGGTGGTGATGGTAGAGCCAGGACAGCGGCTGCACCAGCGGCGCCGCATCGGTGCCATGGAACGAGGCCGCGCCGAACATCACCTCGATTCCGCGGTCGAGCACATAGCTGGCCAGGCCCGACCACAACAGATGCATCCCCGCCCCGCCGCGATGCCCGGCATGGATGCAGGATCGCCCCAGTTCCAGCAGGCGCCGGCCCGAAGTGACCAGCGGCATCAGGTCGAACTCGCTGGCACAGTAATACCGCCCCGTCTCGGCCAGACGTTCCGGTGGCAACAGGCGATACACGCCCACCACATCTTCCAGCGTGTCGGGATCGGCGTGGTTGTCGATCAGCAACAGGTGGTCGACATGGCTGTCGAATTCATCGCATTCCAGCCCGGCCACATGGTCGACCAGCGGGCCGGCGGCGCCCAACTCCCGCACGAAGACACCATAACGCAGACGCTGCGCCGCCCTGAGATCGCGCGCGTCCCGCGCCAGGCGCACGCTATAGAGGCTTTCCTCGGTGACAGTTTCGGTCATCCCGGCGTTCGGTCTCATCCTGGTGGGGCGCTTTCCAGATAGGGACATGGGCGAAAGGTTGCAACAACAAGCACGAGTCCGGCGGTTTGGCCGAATGTCGCGGTCCTGCCTGCACCGGGTGACGGCAGGATGACGGTCGCTCACCCCAGGGCGGAGCCGTTGCAATCACCGATTGAATTTCGGCGCGATCTGGCGATGATGGCTCACTCGCCTGCCCGCCACTCCACCTTCAAGGCCACATGACGCCCATCGATGACCACCTTGCCGGCATGTTCGAAGTTTACCGTGACGCGCCCGCCGATGTTGGACTGCACCTGGCCCAGACCCCACTCCGGCTGTTCGGGATGCCGCACGAACATGCCCGGCTCAAGCAATGACATCATGGTGCGACCCTTGCGATGACCCAAGCCCTTGACCGTGCCGACCTTCCCGCCCTGCTGGGCAGCCGGATCTGCCATGATCTTATCAGCCCGATCGGCGCCATCGGCAATGGGCTGGAACTTCTGATGATGGAAATCGAGGCCAAGGGGCCGGAATTCGCACTGATCGCGCAAAGCGTGGCCAATGCCAATGCGCGCATCCGCTTCTTTCGCCTGGCCTTCGGCGCAGCGACGGGCGAGGCGCGGCAAGGTCTGGCCGAGGTGCGGGCGATCCTGGCCGATCTGACCCAGGGCAGCCGCCTGTCGATCGACTGGACCACCAGCGCCGAACTGACCCGGGCCGAAGTGAAAATCGGCTTCCTACTGATCCTGTGCGTGGAAAGCGCCCTGCCCTATGGCGGGCGCATCCTGGTCAGCGAACATGACGGCCGCTGGACGATCGAGACCCGCGCCCAGCGACTCAAGATCGAACCCGCCCTGTGGGAGGTGCTGGCCGATCCGACCGCCACGCCCGACATCTCGCCCGCCGTGGTGCATTTCCCGCTCGCGGCGCTGGAAATCGCCCGGCACGGACGGCGGTTGCAGGCCGACCTGGGACAAGGCGCGATCCGGCTCAGTTTCTGATCCTGCCCGCTGGCCGCGATCCGGCGGCCCGGCGGCGCCGAGCCATGCTCCGGCCCGGCGCGGGCAGGTCACCAGGCCCGCCCGGCAGGCCGCGCCCCCGCCTCAGGCCCGGATGGTGCCGTCTCCGGTGACCAGATATTTGAAACTGCACAGCTGCTCGGCCCCAACCGGCCCTCGCGCATGCAGTTTACCGGTGGCGATGCCGATCTCGCCCCCCATGCCGAATTCGCCGCCATCGGCGAACTGGGTCGAGGCGTTGCGCATCAGGATCGCGCTGTCCAGCCGCTCGAAAAACCGCGCGGCCGTGGCGTCATTCTCGGTCAGGATGCTTTCCGTGTGCTGGCTGCCGTATCTGCGGATATGGGCAATTGCCTCGTCCACGCCATCGACCAGCCTGGCGGCGATGATCATGTCGAGGAATTCTCGGCCGAAGTCGTCGGGCCGCGCCTTCACGGTGCCCGGCACCTTCAGCAGCTCGCCCTCGGTGCGCACCTCGACCCCGGCTTTCAGCAGGTCTTCGACCAGCACCGCCCCGTGCCTGGTGTAGAACTGCCAGTCGATCAGCAGACATTCCGCCGCGCCGCAGATGCCGGGGCGCCGGGTCTTGGCGTTCAGGACCACGCGGCGCGCCTTCTCAAGATCGGCGTCACGGTCGGCATAGACGTGACAAATCCCTTCCAGATGCGCAAAGACCGGCACCCGCGCTTCGGCCTGCACCAGGCCGACCAGCCCCTTGCCGCCGCGCGGCACGATCACGTCGATCCATTGCGTGGCGCGCAGCATCTCGGTCACCATCTGCCGGTCGCGCACCGGCACCAGCTGGATCGCCGCCTCGGGCAGACCTGCCACGCGCAACCCTTCGGTCATGCAGGCATGGATCGCCTCTGACGTGTTCTGGCTGTCCGACCCGCCGCGCAGGATCACCGCATTGCCGGCCTTCAGGCACAGCGCCCCCGCATCCGCCGTCACATTCGGGCGGCTTTCATAGATCACGCCCACCACGCCCAGAGGTGTCGCCACGCGCTGGATGTGCAGGCCGTTCGGCCGGTCCCATTCCGCCAGGATCCGCCCCACGGGATCGCGCTGTTCGGCCACCGAGCGCAGGGCATCGCAGATTCCGCGCAGCCTGGTCTCGTTCAGGGTCAGGCGGTCGACCATCGCGCCGGACATGCCCTTCGCCTCGGCCGCCAGCAGATCCATGACATTCTCGTCCAGGATCGCATCGCGCCGGTCCCAGATCGCCGCGGCCGCCGCCTGCAGCGCCACGGTCTTGCGCTCGGACGAGGCGCAGGCCAGTTCCGCCGCGGCCGCCCGGGCCCTGGCCCCAAGGCCCGCCATCATGTCCGCGAACTGACCGTCCATCCTTCTGCCCTTCCCATCCCCGTCAGGCACCCTCGAAGTCATCGACAAGGATCGTCGAGGGTTCTGACCGTCAAACCACCATGTCGTCGCGGTGCACCAGCGCCGCCCTGCCCGCATAGCCCAGAATCGCGGCGATCTCGCCCGACCGGTGCCCGGCAATCGCCCTGGCCTCGACGGCCGTATAGCGCACCAGCCCCTTGCCCAGCACCACGCCGTCGGGCGACAGGATCGCCACCGGATCGCCGCGGCCAAAGTTGCCCGTCACCGCCGTCACACCCGCCGGCAGCAGGCTCTTGCCTGCCTTCAGCGCCGTCACCGCCCCGGCATCCAGCCGCAGCTCGCCGCGCGGCTTCATCGCGTTGATCCAGCGCTTGCGCGCCACCTGCGGGTCGGCCCCGGCGACAAACCAGGTCCGGTTGGCCCCGTTGGCCAGCGCCGTCAGGGGCCGCAGGACCGAGCCTTCCATGATGGCCATGGCACAGCCCCCCGCCACGGCGGTTCTGGCAGCCAGAAGCTTGGTCTTCATCCCGCCCTTCGACAGGCCGCTGATCGGATCTCCCGCCATGGCCTCGATCTCGGGCGTGATCCTTTCCACCAGGTCGAACCGCTGCGCCGTCGGATTTTCCTTGGGATTGGCCGAGTAGAATCCATCCACATCCGACAGCAGGATCAACTGATCCGCCCCCACCGTCACCGCGATCTGCGCCGCCAGGCGATCGTTGTCGCCAAAACGGATTTCCTCGGTCGCCACCGTGTCATTCTCATTCACGATCGGCACGACACCCAGACCCAGCAGGGTTTCCATGGTGGCGCGCGAGTTCAGATAGCGCCGCCGATCCTCGGTATCCTCCAGCGTCACCAGAACCTGCGCCGTGGTGATGCCATGCGGCGCCAGCACCTCCTCATAGGCCCGTGCCAGCCGGATCTGCCCGACCGCCGCCGCAGCCTGGCTTTGCTCCAGCGTCAACACGCCATCCGGCAGTCCCAGCACCTTGCGACCCAGAGCGATCGAGCCGGAAGAGACCAGCACGACATCGGTCCCGCGCACCTTGGCCTCGGCCACATCCATCGCCAGCGCCGACAGCCAGCCCTGCCTGAGCCCGGTCTTGCGATCGACCAGCAGGGCCGAGCCGATCTTCACCACCAGCCGCCTGGCCGCCCGAATGTCGGGGGCCACCAGGGGTTTCAGGGCCGCCATGCCGCCACCTCGTCCGAACCTTCCCTGCCCTCGTCGATCTCCTGGCGCAGCGCGCGCAGCACTTCGGTGATGCCCCGCCCCGTGGCGCCGGAAATCACGTGCACCTCGCCGCCGCTGGCCTTTTCCAATGCGCGGCGCCGGTCGGAAATCTGCCTGGCCTCCAGGGCATCGACCTTGTTCAGCGCCAGGATGCGGGGCTTGTCGCCCAGAACCTCGGAATAGGCTTCCAACTCGGCCACGATGGTGCGGTAATCCCGGGTGATCGTGCTGGAGGTGCCGTCGACCAGGTGCAGCAGCACCTTGCAGCGCTCCACATGCGCCAGAAACTGGGTGCCCAGGCCGCGGCCTTCGCTGGCGCCTTCGATCAGGCCGGGGATGTCGGCCATCACGAATTCGGTGCCGTCGATCCCCACGACACCCAGGTTCGGCACCAGCGTGGTGAAGGGATAATCCGCGATCTTCGGCCTTGCATTCGACACCGCCGCCAGAAAGGTCGACTTGCCGGCATTGGGCAGGCCCACCAGCCCGGCATCGGCAATCAGCTTCAACCGCAGCCAGATCGTGCGTTCAATTCCCGGAATGCCGGGATTGGCCCGCGCCGGCGCCCGGTTGGTCGAGCTCTTGAAGCGCAGGTTGCCCCAGCCGCCATTGCCGCCCTCGGCCAGGCAGACGCGCTGACCCGGCTCGGTCAGGTCGGCGATGACGGTCTGCTCGTCCTCCTCAAGGATCTCGGTGCCCAGGGGCACTTTCAGCACGATATCCTCGCCGGTCTTGCCGGTTTTCTGGCTGCCCATGCCGGGCTGACCCGACTTGGCGAAGAAATGCTGCTGATAGCGATAATCGATCAGCGTGTTCAGCCCGTCGACCGCCTCGGCCCAGACCGATCCGCCATGCCCGCCGTCGCCACCATCCGGACCACCGAATTCCACATACTTGTCGCGCCGGAACGACACGCAGCCCGCGCCGCCGCCACCCGAGCGGATATAGACTTTGGCAAGATCGAGGAATTTCATCGGGGAACCAGGCTAGGGATATTCGGTTGGCGATAGACCCGAAGCCGCCATTTCGCAAGGCTTGGGCGCGGGGTGGCGGCGGAAGCCGGGGGTTTCACGGTCCCCGGACGCCCGGCAGCGGATTCGGCCCCGACAGGAAGAGCGGCGAGGTCAACCCCGGTTCGGGATCCTGTCCGCCCCCTCCGGCCTTGCGCGCCAGGCCCGGGCCGTCAGGCGAGCTTGCGGATATAGGTCCAGGTCGGCACCCGCGCCGCGCGGGCCACCGAATAGGTCTCGGCATCGCCAAGATAGGAAAACCCGTTGTGGATGAGAACCTTGGCCGACCCGGGATTGTCCTGGAACACTTCGGCAAACAGGCATTTCGACCCTTGCGGATTGGCGGCGATCAGCGCCGCCACCGCCTCGGATGCGATGCCGGTGTTCCAGAAGGCCGGCGCCACCCAGAATCCGATCTGGCTTTGCGCCCGGTTGCCCTTGCCATCGTCCATCCGGCGCAGGCTGATTTCACCCAGCACTTCCGGCAGGCCCGAGGCCGAGCCGTCCATCACCCAGATATCCTCGCCGGTCCCCTGCTTCATGGCCTGGGCCACATAGGCCTCGGCCGCACCCGGCGGCAGCGGATGCGGGATCGAGCGCGTGCCTTCGGCCACGCGCCGGTCGGCGGTATAATGCGCGATGAGCCCCGCGTCCGACTTGCGGACCGGGCGCAGCACGAACCGGCCGGCGTCAATCGTGGCGGGCGTTGTGGCAATCCTGTCAATCAGCATGGCTTCCCTCCTCGAAAGCACATGTGGGGGCGCATCCGGCCCCGGAAAAGAGCAGGGGGACCGGCGTTCAAGCCGATCCCCCATAACAAGCCTTTGTGAAGGTTCGGCTTACTCGGCGGCTTCCGCCACGGGAAGCACGGAAATGAAGGTGCGGCCCTTCAGACCCTTCTTGAAGGTGACGCGGCCCTCGACGGTGGCGAAGATCGTGTGATCGACGCCCATGCCGACGCCCTCACCCGGGAACCAGGTGGTGCCGCGCTGGCGGACGATGATATTGCCCGGATTGGCAACCTGACCGCCAAAGAGCTTCACGCCCAGGCGACGACCGGCCGAATCGCGGCCATTGCGGGACGAACCACCTGCCTTGTGGTGAGCCATGGGTGTTACTCCTTCGCGCTCGCGGCCTTGGCGGCACGCTTCGGTTTGGCCGGCGCTTCGGCCACGGGGGCCGGAGCGGCAGAGGCATTGTGCAGGGCGCGCCGGGCATCGGCGGTGCCGGTGGCGGCTGCCACGCCCGAGGTCTCGGCGCCCGAGGCCAGCACTTCGGTCACGCGCAGCAGCGTCAGCTGCTGACGGTGGCCCTTGGTGCGCTGCGACGAATGCTTGCGGCGGCGCTTGACGTAATGGATGGTCTTTTCGCCCTTGATCTGGTCGATGACTTCGGCCTGCACGGCCGCGCCCTTCACCAGCGGGGCGCCGACGGTCACCGTCTCGCCACCCACCATCAGGATTTCGTTGAACTGGATCTTGTCTCCAGCATTGGCGGCCAGCTTTTCCACGCGCAGAACGTCACCCGCCTGCACCTTGTATTGCTTGCCGCCGGTCTTCAGGACCGCGAACATCGTCTCTTCCTCTCTCGCTCCGCGTCCTGTGGCCCCGCATGACGGTGTTCCGGGATCACCCCGCCTCGGACAGCGCGCCCCATTCGGGACGTCAATGATGAACCCGGCGCAACCAAGGGGTCACGCCGGGATGGCGCATATGGGTCAGATCGGGGGGCGAAGTCAAGGGATTCGTCAGGCCAAGACCCGGCCAGAGCGCGCGCGGCAGGTTCGGATCGCAGCGACCGGCACATCGAGGCTTCGGCTCCAGGAAACGCGGGGATCTGGCCGCCAAGCACCCACACCGATTGATCGTCGCTCCGGCGGCGATCTCCGCCGGCTTGTCACAACTTTTTTCACGCCCGCCCTTGCGCGCCGTGCGCCCCTTCGCTAAACCCCGCCGGACATAGACGACCCCTGAAGCGCGGAGAGGTGACGGAGTGGTCGATCGTGGCGGTCTCGAAAACCGTTGTAGGTTTGCGCCTACCGTGGGTTCGAATCCCACCCTCTCCGCCATTATCTTGTAGCGAACCCGAGATGAGGCTCTGACCTGCCCCCCGGTCGTCCCTCGTTCATAACGAGAGTCCTTGGGTTTGATAGTGATCGGTTTCGGGTTGGACAAGCGCGCCGGGCGCGGAGCC
>JAKALB010000159.1 GCA_021813365.1 Pseudomonadota bacterium
GTTCACCTGGGCCGGGCGCAGCTTTGTCGTCTCGGGCGGCAGCGATGCCGGCCTGCAGGTGTTCGAGTTGCGACCCGACGGCAAGCTGACCCCGTTCGCCACCGGCATCTTTGAAACCGGGGGGGGGCTGGGGGCGATCACCGGGCTCGAGGCGGCGGTCAGCGGCAACCGGGTCGATTTCTATGTGGTCGATGCCGGCAACCAGAGGATCCTGGATTACACGATGGACCTGGGCGCGCTGGGCGGCAGGATCTCGGCTGGCAGCGGCACCACCACGGGCACCGGGCAGGGCGACTTTCTGTGGGGCTCCGGCGCGGCGCAGGTGCTGGATGGGGCGGGCGGCGATGACTGGATCTTTGATGGCGCAGGGGCCGACACGCTGACCGGCGGGGCGGGGGCGGATGTGTTCCTGTTCGCGGCCGATGGCGTCATGGACACGATCACCGATTTCGAACTGCACAAGGACAGGATCAACTTGTCCGACTGGGGCCGGATCTATTCTGCCGCTGCCCTGACGATCACGCCCAGCGCCAATGGCGCGACCCTGTCCTGGGGAGGGCAATCGATCACCATCATCTCTGCAACCGGGCACAGCCTGTCGGCCGCCAGTTTCACCGACGACGATTTCATATTCATCTGACGGTCTGGCCTCTCGACAAGCGCGGTCCTGCGGGGCAAAGCGGGACAAGGGGGCGACAAGGCAGAGAGGGCGTGATGGGCCGACATGTTCTGGTTACGGGCGGGGCGGGCTATATCGGCAGCCACGCCTGCAAGGTGCTGGCCGAGGCAGGCTATGTGCCCGTGACCTTCGACAACCTGAACACCGGCTGGCAAGAGGCCGTGCAGTTCGGCCCCTTCGTCAAGGGCGACCTGATGAACCGCGCCGAGATCGATGCCGCCTTTGCCCGCTATCGCCCGATCGCCGTGATGCATTTCGCCGCCCTGTCGCTGGTGGGTGAATCGATGACGAACCCCGGCAAATACTGGCGGCAGAACGTGAACGGTGCGCTGAACCTGGTCGAGGCGGCAGTGGCGGCGGATTGCCTGAACTTCGTCTTTTCCTCGACCTGCGCCACCTATGGCGATCAGGACGGCGTGGTGCTGGATGAAGACACGCCGCAGCGCCCGATCAACGCCTACGGCGCCTCGAAACAGGCAATCGAGGCCATCCTGAGGGATTTCGGCATGGCCTACGGGCTTGCCCATGTGATCTTCCGCTATTTCAACGTGGCGGGTGCCGATCCCGCCGCGCAGATTGGCGAACAGCACCGGCCGGAGACGCATCTGATTCCCCTCATGCTGGATGCGATCGAGGGCCGCCGTCCGGCACTGACGGTGTTTGGCGACGATTACCCGACCCGCGATGGCACCTGCGTGCGCGATTATGTGCATGTGATGGATCTGGTGGATGCCCATGTGAAGGGGCTGGAATGGCTGCTGGCCGGCCGCGGCAACCGCGTCTTCTGCCTGGGCAGCGGCCGCGGCTTCACGGTGCGCGAGGTGATCGACGCCAGCCGCGCCGTCACCAACCGCGACGTGCCGATCGTGCAGGGGGCCCGCCGCGCCGGCGATGCGGCATCTCTGGTCTCGGGCTCGACCCGGGCGCGATCCGAACTGGGGTGGGAGCCGAAACGCTCGACCCTGCCACAGATGATCCGCGACGCGCTCGCCTGGAGCCGGAAGCCCGGCTACACCCGCTGACCTCCTCCAGACGCCGACACCCGACGCTGCCCCCCCCGACGCTGCCTCTGGTGGCGATCGCCCGCCCTGCCCATCTGCCGCCACGCTTAGCCCGCCCTGGAGGGGGCGGTGAGATTTCCCGCCGGGATATCCTAGGTCTGCCCCCGGGCGCCGCCGGTTTCCGGCCGAAATGCCGGGCCCTGCGCCGAGAGCCGCATGAGATGAGAATGGCTGGGGAAATGGTGCTGCAAGAGAGGATTGAACTCTCGACCTCTCCCTTACCAAGGGAGTGCTCTACCACTGAGCTACTGCAGCGCCGGTGGCCGGGGTGGGCCCGGCGTGGCGGCTGATTAGACGCAAAGCCGGGGGCATGCAAGGGGGTATTGTCAGGAAAGCCGCTGCGCCGCGGGGCGGAACTGGACCCTGCCCGGGGCATGGGGTAAAGACGGCGCATGGCACGGAAACCGGCGGACGATACGCCCCAGACGGCGGACACCAAGGCGGGCACCAGGCTGGCGAATGCCCGGCAGGACCGATTGAAAGCGGCGTTGAAGGCCAATATGGCCCGACGCAAGGCGCAGGCCCGGGCCAAGGCCCAGGTCGGCAGCGGCGATGCGGGGCACGAGACCCCGGACAACGAGAAGTGAGGCGCGCAGATGGATTCGATTCTGGTCAAGGGCAATGGTGCGCTTTCGGGCACGATCCCGATCGCCGGGGCCAAGAACGCCTGTCTGACCCTGATGCCCGCGACGCTGCTGTCGGATGAGCCGCTGACGCTGACCAATGCGCCGCGCCTTTCGGACATCGCCACGATGACCCAGTTGCTGCAATCCCTGGGGGCCGAGGTCGCCAGCCTTCAGGACGGGCTGGTGCTGGCCTTGTCCAGCCATGCCATCGACAACCGCACCGCGGATTATGACATCGTTCGCAAGATGCGTGCCTCGATCCTTGTGCTGGGGCCGATGCTGTCGCGCGATGGTCATGCGGTGGTTTCGCTGCCGGGCGGCTGTGCCATCGGCGCGCGGCCTGTCGACCTGCACCTGAAGGCGCTGGAGGCCATGGGTGCCGATCTGGACCTGCGGGACGGCTATGTGCACGCCAGGGCGCCGGGCGGGCGGCTGAAGGGCGCCGTGGTGGATTTTCCCTTCGTCTCGGTCGGGGCCACGGAAAACGCGCTGCTGGCCGCCACCCTGGCCCGCGGCACGACGGTCCTGAAGAATGCGGCACGCGAGCCGGAAATCGTCGACCTGGCACAATGTCTGCGGAAGATGGGGGCGCAGATCGAGGGGGAGGGCACCAGCACGATCACGATCCAGGGCGTCGACCGGCTGCATGGCGCGACCCACCCGGTCGTGACCGACCGGATCGAATTGGGCACCTACATGCTGGTTCCGGCGATTTGTGGCGGCGAAGTCGAATGCCTGGGCGGCCGGCTGGACCTGGTTGGCGCCTTTGCCGAAAAGCTGGATGCGGCGGGCGTGTCGGTCACGCAAACCGAGCGCGGCCTGAAGGTTTCGCGCAGGAACGGTCGGGTGAAGGCGGTGGATGTGGTGACAGAACCCTTCCCCGGCTTTCCGACCGACCTGCAGGCGCAGATGATGGCGCTGCTGTGCACCGCCGACGGCACTTCGGTGCTTGAGGAAAGGATTTTCGAGAACCGCTTCATGCATGCCCCCGAGCTGACCCGCATGGGCGCGAAGATCGAGGTGCACGGTGGCCATGCCACCGTGACCGGCGTGGAACGGCTGAAGGGTGCCCGGGTGATGGCGACCGACCTGCGCGCCAGTGTCAGCCTGATCCTGGCCGGGCTGGCGGCCGAAGGCGAAACCATCGTCAGCCGGGTCTATCACCTGGACCGCGGCTATGAACGTGTGGAACAGAAGCTGCGGGCCTGCGGGGCGCAGATCGAACGGATCAAGGGATGACACGCATGGTGGATGCGCGGTTCGAAGACGGGGATGACGCGCCGCTGCGGCTGATGGCGCAGGAGGCAGACGATGTTCCGGTTCTCGCTGCCCTGGTGCAGGATGCGGTGTTTCCGATCACGGAAATGACCTGGGCCCGCCGTCGGCGCCGGTTTGCCATCCTGCTGAACCGCTTCCGCTGGGAGGACAGGGCCGCTGCCGAACGCGAGGGCCGGCCCTATGAACGTGTCCGCAGCCTGCTGACCTTTGACAACGTGCTTGCCGTCCGCAGCCAGGGTATCGACCGGGGCGACACCGACACGATCCTGTCGCTGCTGTCGCTGGCGTTTCATCCCGGGCCCGAGGGCTCGGGCCGGATCGAACTGATCCTGGCCGGCGACGGCGCGATCGAGTTGCAGGTCGAAGCCCTGGATATCGTCCTGACCGATGTCAGCCGCCCCTATCGCGCGCCCTCGGGCCATGTGCCCCGCCATGAGGCTTGATCGCCAACTGACATGTCAGTCGGGCGGATTCCCTGTTCCCTTCACTGACATGTCAGTCTAATCAGCAGACAGGCAAACGGCGGAGACTCGCATGGGCAGGCTGGATGGCAAGCGCGCGCTGGTAACGGCGGCAGGGCAGGGGATCGGTCGGGCCTCGGCGCTGATGATGGCGCGCGAAGGCGCCCGAGTGATCGCCGCCGACATCAACCCGGTCACGCTGGACACGCTCAAGGCCGAAGCGCCGGGCATCGCGACGCGGATTCTGGACGTGCGCGACAAGGCGGCGGTCCAGGCCGCGGCCGAGGAGATCGGGGCGCTGGACGTGCTGTTCAACTGCGCGGGCTTCGTGGCCTCGGGCACGATCTTGGACTGTGACGAGGATCAGTGGGCCTTCAGCCTCGATCTGAACCTGACGGCGATCTACCGGATGTGCAAAGCCTTCCTGCCTGCGATGATCGCGGGTGGCGGCGGGTCGATCATCAACATGGCCTCGGTGGCCTCCAGCATCATCGCGGTGCCCAACCGGTTCGTCTATGGGACCACGAAAGCGGGGGTGATCGGCCTCACCAAATCCATCGCCGCCGATTTCATCGCCAAGGGCATCCGCGCCAATGCCATCTGCCCGGGCACGGTGGAAAGCCCCAGCCTGGATCAGCGGCTGCGCGACACCGGGGATTACGAAGCCGCCAGGAAGGCCTTCATCGCCCGGCAGCCCATCGGTCGCATCGGCAAGGCCGAGGAGATCGCGGCGCTCGTGACCTATCTGGCCAGCGACGAATCAGGCTACACCACCGGGGTGGCGCATGTGATCGATGGCGGCTGGGCCAATATCTGAATCTGAAAGGACGACCCCCGATGAAATTGTTGCGCCATGGTCCCCGCGGGGCCGAAAAGCCCGGCCTGCTGCATTCCGACGGCACGATCCGCGACCTGACCGGCCTGGTGCCGGATATCGGCGGGGCGGTGCTCTCGGACGCGGGGCTGGCCATGCTGCGGACGCTGGACCCGACCGCCTTGCCGGTGGTGGACCGCGCCACGCGCCTGGGCGCCTGCGTGGCGGGCACCGGCAAGTTCATCTGCATCGGACTGAACTATGCCGACCATGCCGCCGAAAGCGGCATGAAGGTTCCGCCAGAGCCGGTGATCTTCATGAAGGCCACCTCCGCCATCTGCGGCCCGAACGACCCGATCATCATTCCCCGCACCAGCGTAAAGACCGATTGGGAGGTGGAACTGGCCGTCATCATCGGCCAGGCTGCGAAATATGTTTCGCCAGACGAGGCCATGCGCCATGTCGCGGGTTATGCCGTGACCAATGATGTCAGCGAACGCGCCTTTCAGACCGAACGTTCGGGCCAGTGGACCAAGGGCAAGTCTTGCGACAACTTCGGCCAGCTCGGCCCCTGGCTGGTGACGAAAGACGAGATCGCCGATCCGCAGGACTTGCCGATGTGGCTGACGGTCAACGGGCAGACGCGGCAGAACGGCTCGACCCGGACGATGGTTTACGGGGTGAGATACCTGGTCAGCTACCTGTCACAATTCATGACGCTCCATCCGGGCGACGTGATTTCGACCGGCACCCCGCCCGGTGTGGGCCTGGGGATGAAGCCGCCGCAGTATCTGAAGCCGGGCGATGTGGTGGAACTGGGCATCGCGGGCCTGGGAACCCAGCGCCAGGACGTGATCGCCGACTGAGCGCGGGGCGGCCCCCCCCTGTGGGGAATTTTCGACCTCAGCAAAATCAAGGGCTTGTCGGCGCGAGTTTACGCGGGGTTAAGGTTTCGGGCCTGCCTCGGGCCCATCGAAATGCGCCTGCCACCAATCGGTTGCGCGGTAGTCGGCGATGGCCGAGGCCCAGGCCGCGTTGGCCGATCCGACGCCGGCACGATAGCGCCGCGCCACGCCAAGACATTCGACCATCACCCGACGCAGGGCCGCGCGATCGGGCGTAAAGCGCAGATGAAAGCTGCGCAGCCCGTTGGTGACGACATAGCTGCGCCCGGCCACCCGGAGCGGCTGGACATCGGCATCCAGCAGCACCAGCGGCGCACGCGGATCCTCGTCGGTCTGCCGGCCCAGCAGGTTGCGCCACAATGCGCGCGCC
>JAKALB010000024.1 GCA_021813365.1 Pseudomonadota bacterium
AGGGGCCCACCACGTTCGGGCCGCGCCGCATCTGCACGGCAGCCCAGATCTTGCGGTCGCCATAGACCAGGAACAACAGGCTGATCATGACGAAAGCGATGATCAGCAGCCCCTCGGCGGCGATCAGCAGGGTCGTGCCCAGCGGCGTTTGCAGAAAATCGGCCATCGCGTCCCTATCCGTTCTTCACTCCGGCGGTTCAAACCGTCGGTATTCCTTGCGCGCCGCAATCGCGCACCGTCACTTCGGCGTCGATCGTGCGCAGTCCCCTGGGCAGCGACGCCGAGACGGTGTAAACCGCATCTGCGCGCCAAGTTCCACCCGTTTCGTCAACATTCGTGCGCACATGCCGCGCGAAACCATAGCCGCGGATCAGCGCATATTGCGCGGCCGCGCAGCGGGCATAGGCCATCACATCCTCTGGCCCGCGCGCCCCGGTCATGGCAACCTTGAAATCCACCAGATCGCCATCCAGGAGCTGGGTCTCGATCCCCAGGTAGCGGGGCGAGAAGGCATCCTGCGAGGTGCCGGGCGCCGCGGCGGCGCAGGCCGACAGCACCGCCGAAGCGGTGGCCAGCCCAGCCGGGATCAGCAGCGCCTGACGCATCGACCTCACTCCGCCGCCAGCGGCTGTCTGGCCCGTTCGGCCTCCATCGCGGCCAGTTCGCCCATCACGGCGCTGGCCCGCGCGATCGGATTGGTGAGGTAGAAGCTGGTCACCGCATTGCGGAAGGCCACATCGGCCTTGCCCAGTTCGCGCATCGGCAGCGGCATCCAGCCGTTGTCGGGCACGCTGTCGATCGCGCCCAGATGCGGATGCGCCTTGACCAGGGCAGAGCGCAGGGCGCCCAGGCTGTCCCAGGGCAGGGTCTTGCCCAGTTCCGCCGACAGGGCGCGCAGGATCGCCCAGTTTTCCTTGGCCTCGCCCGGTGCGAACCCGGCGCGCATCGCCAGCTGCGGGCGGCCCTCGGTGTTCACGAACAGGCCGTTTTCCTCGGTATAGGCCGCGCCGGGCAGGATCACATCCGCCCGGGTCGCGCCGCGGTCGCCATGGCTGCCCTGATAGATGACGAACGGCCCCGCGGCGATTTCGACCTCATCGGCACCAAGGTTGAAGATCACCCCGGCCCCGTCGACCGCGGCATCCAGCCCACCCTCGGTGACTGCGCCCACATCCAGCGCGCCCACCCGGGCCGCGGCGGTGTGCAGCACCAGAAGCCTGGCCTTGCGTGCCTCGGCGATCGCCATGGCATGGGCCAGAACCGCCTCGCCATCCGCTTCGGCAATGGCGCCCTGCCCCACGATCACGATGCCCGGCCGGGTGTCCGCCGGCGCCGTTTCGGCCCGTTTCAAATGCGCGGCCAGTGCCGCGCGGTCGGTGCCGAAATGCTGGTACTGATAGGTCAGATCCGCCGCAACGCCGATCAGCCCGACCTGCGCGCCCCTGGTCCAGGCCTTGCGGATCCGGGCGTTCAGGACCGGCGCTTCCAGCCGCGGGTTGGTGCCGATCAGCAGGATGCCGCCGGCGCTGTCGATGTCCTCGATGCGCGCGTTGCCGACATAGGCCGAGCGGTTGCCGGCGGGCAGGCGCGCGCGGTCGGTCCGCGCCTCGATCCGGCCGCCCAGGCTCTCGACCAGCATCTTCAGCGAGAAGATCGCCTCGACCGGGGCCAGATCGCCCACGATGGCGGCGGTCTTATGCGCCTTCATCGCCGCGGCCGCCCGGGCCAGCGCCTCGGCCCAGGTCGCCTTGCGCAGCTTGCCATTCTCGCGGACATAGGGCACGTCCAGCCGCTGGCGGCGCAGACCGTCCCAGATGAAGCGGGTCTTGTCGGAAATCCATTCCTCGTTCACGCCGTCATGGTTGCGCGGCAGGATCCGCATCACCTCCCGACCCTTGGTGTCGATGCGGATGTTCGAGCCCAGCGCATCCATCACGTCGATGGATTCGGTCTTGGTCAGTTCCCAGGGGCGAGCGGTGAAGGCGTAGGGCCTGGAGGTCAGCGCCCCCACCGGGCAAAGATCGATGATGTTGCCCTGCAGGTTCGAATCCAGCGTCTGGTTGAGATAGCTGGTGATTTCCGCATCCTCGCCCCGGCCGGTCTGGCCCATCTGGGTGATTCCGGCCACTTCGCTGGTAAAGCGGACGCAGCGCGTGCAGGAAATGCACCGGGTCATTTCGGTCTTGATCAGGGGGCCGAGGTTCAGGTTTTCGGAGGTGCGCTTGGGCTCGCGGAAGCGCGAGAAATCCACGCCATAGGCCACGGCCTGATCCTGCAGGTCGCATTCGCCGCCCTGGTCGCAGATCGGGCAATCCAGCGGATGGTTGATCAGCAGGAATTCCATCACACCCTCGCGGGCGCGCCGGACCATGGGCGTGTTGGTCTTGACCACCGGCGGCTCGCCATTCGGGCCGCCGCGCAGGTCGCGGATCTGCATGGCGCAGGATGCGGTGGGCTTTGGCGGGCCGCCCACGACCTCGACCAGGCACATCCGGCAATTGCCGGCGATCGACAGGCGTTCGTGATAGCAGAACCGCGGCACCTCGACCCCGGCCACTTCGCAGGCCTGGATGATGGTCATCGCGGGATCGACCTCGACCTCGATGCCGTCAATGAGAACTTTCTTCAGGTTAGACATTGAGCGCATCCTTCCGCATCAATCCCGCCACCAGCACAAGCACCGGGGCGAAGCGCCCCCGCTCCGGCTGGGCCGGTTCTTCCGTCTTCTTCGCCGCAAAGGCAACGCCTTTCATGCGCGCAGCCTGGTCGGCCATCAGATATTCCTTGGGCAAGCCGGCGTGGCACATGGCACTAGTCTCCTGCCCGGATGATCTGGCCCAGCAGCGTGCCGCGGGCCACCTCGTCACGGCCGACCTGGCAATAGCTTTCCACATCGCCCGGCCTGGCCCCGGCCCTGGCCAGATAGGCCTCGGCCTCGGCCTGGATGCGCGCCTTTTGCGCCGGATCCTTCAGGAAGGCCTTTACTTCCGGTTCGGTATAACCCTGCTGCACCGCATATTGCCTGAGCGCCCAGGTCTTGTCCCAGATGACCAACCAGCGTGCCGACACTTCGGGGCAGGTGTTGCGCAGGATGTCGCCCGCCTTGGCGGCCACCAGTTCTTCGTTGATATGCGCCTCTTCGGCCAGCGGCACCCGGCCCTGGCTGGCGGCCAGCGTGGGCAGGGCAAACAGCGCCAGGCCCAGGAAAATGGCGATCCGGCTCATGCGCAGCCCCCCGGAAAGGCCCAGGAACCGGTCGGCTCGAAATAGCCCTGGGCTTCGGGGCTGAGGCCGCGGTTCCACTCGCCACAGAAGGCCAGAGCCACCGATTTCGCCTCAAGCCCCTCATCATAACCAAAGGCCGCGGCGTGCTGACGGTAGACCCGCAGCACCTCGCCGTTAGGGGCGCTGTCCAGCGCCGAGCGGGTGACGATATAGTCGCGCGCGTCCAGCGTGACCGGATAGGCCGCGCCCGTCACCGGCGGCATCATCCGCGGCGCGCTGTCCGGCGCGGCGCAGGCAATCAGCGCGATCGGGGTCAGGCTGGCCAGACGGCGGATCATGCGAGGCAGGCCTTGTCATAGACGAACTGCGGCAGCGCCGTCCCGGTCTCGGCCAGCCGCACCGGGATCGTCGGGTCAAACACCCGTCCCGCCTTGATGCAGCCCTGCTCTGCCAGTTGATGCGCCACGGTCTCATCCGTGCCACCATAGGCCCTGACATCGCTGGTCTCGCCGGCAAAGGCGCCTTCCACAACGATGTCCCAGCTCACCCCGCCCACGGTGTAGAGATACTCCGAGATCGCAGCCACCGGCACCGCACCCTCTCCGTCCCCGGTCGAGACGGGCGCGATCGGTGCCTCGGCCCCGGAACAGGCCACAAGCAGGAAGATGGGGGCGAGGCTGCGCTTCAACGCATCACTCCGCCGCGATGGCGCTGAGTCGGCCGGTCTTCCTGGCCTTGATCCGGTCTTCGATCTCGTTGCGGAAGGCGCGGATCAGGCCCTGGATCGGCCAGGCTGCCGCATCGCCAAGCGCGCAGATCGTGTGACCTTCGACCTGCTTGGTCACCGACAGCAACATGTCGATTTCCTCGATCTCGGCATCGCCCGTCACCAGCCGATCCATGACGCGCATCATCCAGCCGGTGCCTTCGCGGCAGGGCGTGCACTGGCCGCAACTTTCGTGCTTGTAGAATTTCGACAGGCGGCCGATCGCCTTGATCACATCGGTCGACTGATCCATCACGATCACCGCCGCCGTGCCCAGACCGCTGCGCTGTTCGCGCAGCCAGTCGAAATCCATGATCGCGCCGTCGCACTGCGCGGCCGTCAGCAGCGGCACCGACGACCCCCCGGGGATCACCGCCTTCAGGTTCTTCCAGCCGCCGCGCACGCCGCCGCAGTGTTCCTCCAGCAGATCGCGCAACGGGATCGACATCGCCTCTTCCACCACGCAGGGATTGTTCACATGGCCGGAAATGGCAAACAGCTTGGTGCCGGTGTTGTTGGGCCGGCCAAAGCTTGCAAACCATTCCGCGCCCCGGCGCAGGATCGTCGGCACGACGGCGATGGATTCGACGTTGTTCACCGTGGACGGGCAGCCATAAAGCCCCGACCCCGCCGGGAACGGCGGCTTCATCCGCGGCATGCCCTTCTTGCCCTCCAGGCTTTCGAGCAGCGCGGTTTCCTCGCCGCAGATATAGGCTCCGGCGCCGTGGTGCAGATACAGGTCGAAATCGAACCCCGACCCGCATGCGTTCCGGCCCAGCAGCCCCGCGTCATAGCATTCGTCGATGGCGGTCTGCAGCACTTCGCGTTCGCGGATGTATTCGCCGCGAATGTAGATGTAGCAGGCATTGGCCCCCATCGCGAAGGAGGCGATCAGACATCCTTCGATCAAAGTGTGCGGATCGTGCCGCATGATCTCGCGATCCTTGCAGGTGCCGGGCTCGGATTCGTCGGCATTCACCACCAGATAGCTGGGCCGTCCGTCGGTCTGCTTGGGCATGAAGCTCCACTTCAGCCCGGTCGGAAAACCCGCGCCCCCCCGGCCGCGCAGCCCCGAGGCCTTGACGATCTCGATGATCCTGTCACGCCCCAGCGCCAGGATGCCCGCCGTGCCATCCCAATGCCCACGCTTGCGCGCGCCAGCCAGGCTGCGGTCGTGCATGCCGTAGAGGTTGGTAAAGATGCGGTCCTGATCCTTGAGCATCTGCCCGTTCCTTCGTGTTCGGCCCAGAGTCAACCCCGACGGTTGCGCCAGATCCGGTAAGTGGTGATCAGCGCAAAGACGAAGCCCGCCAGCGCCATCAGATCGAATAGAAAGATGAATTTCGGCGGCCAGCCGTATTCGCCGCCGATCATCTGCACCAGAAGCCAACCACCCATCGTGGCCACAAGCGTGATCGAGACCAGTTTCACCTGGGCGCGGTCATCCTGCGGTTTGCGGGGGGCGGGAGCCATCGGCGGATCAATAATCGTTGGTCTTGGCACGCCGGCGGAACGCCTCGACGCCTTCGGTGACGATGATCTTCGCCTGCGCCACCCATCTGTCGCGCGTGACCCGGCCCTTGAATCCCTTCAGATTGCCATCCATCCAGGCCACTTCCGCCGCGCCCCAGCCGGCGATCTGGTCGTAATGATAGATGCCCAGTTCGTGGCACAGCCGCTCCAGCGCCGGCCCGATGCCCTCCAGCAATTGCAGATTGTCCGGCTTGCCACCGCGCGGCGCGCTCAGGCCCGCAGGCTTGCCGGACGGATCGGCCAGGGCCGCCGCAGCGGCAGGGGCGGCGGCAACCGGAGCGGCAACCGCAGCCGTGCCCTGGCCATGCCCCTGATCGTCGCCGCGGACATGATCATCGCCGTGCTCGCCATGGCCATGTCCGTCATGTCCGTCATGCCCGTGCCCGTCATGCCCGTGATGGCCGCCGGCGTGCTCGCCCAGCGCATTGGGTGACGGTGCATCCCAGAACTGGCCCAGAAGCACACCGAACACCAGGAAGGTGAAGATCCCGATCAGCACCGCTGTCACGGTGGTGATGTCGCCCAGCCAGCTGCTCAGGATCGCGGCGACGATCCCGGCCACCAGCGCCCACAGCCAGCCCCCCGGCCATGGCTGCACCGGCTGTGCCGCGTGATGATGGTCATGCGCCATGTCTCATCCTCCTCAGCGACGCCAGGGTGTGAGGATCGGCACTTCCGACCCGTCGATCTTCTTGACCGTGTCGCCGATGTCCACGGCCCGCTGGACCGAGCCATTGAACTGCCTGCGACCGGATTCGAAATCTTTCAGCGCGGTCAGGCCGGCCAGCGGTTCTGCCGCATAGCGGCCGTTCTGCGGGCCGGGGGTCGGAACCTCACCCCGCGCGAACCGCATGATCAGCTCGCGCAGGCGGTCGGCTGTCAGATCCTCGTAATAATCCTTGCCGATCTGGGCCATCGGCGCATTGGCACAGGCGCCCATGCACTCGACCTCCTCCCAGCTGAACTTGCCATCGGCCGAGAGCGTGTGGGGCGTGGGGGCGATCAGCTCCTTGCAGACCGCGATCAGCTCCTCGGCCCCGCAGATCATGCAGGACGTGGTGCCGCAAACCTGAATATGAGCAATGGAACCCACGGGTTGCAGCTGGAACATGAAGTAGAAGGTCGCCACTTCCAGCGCCCGGATATAGGCCATGCCCAGCATGTCGGCGACATATTCGATCGCCGGCCGCGTCAGCCAGCCTTCCTGCTCCTGCGCGCGCCAGAGCAGGGGAATGATCGCCGAGGCCTGGCGCCCCTCGGGGTATTTCGAGATCTGCCCCCTGGCCCATTCCAGGTTCAGCGGCGTGAATTCAAAGGACGCGGGCTGGTCCTTGTGCAGACGGCGCAGCATCAGCGGTCCACCTCTCCGAAAACGATATCGAGCGTGCCGATGATGGCACTGACGTCGGCCAGCTGGTGGCCCTTGCACATGTAGTCCAGTGCCTGAAGGTGCAGATAGCCGGGCGCGCGCAGCTTGGCGCGCCAGGGCCTGTTGGTGCCATCGGCCACCAGATACACCCCGAACTCGCCCTTGGGCGCCTCGACCGCGGCATAGACCTCGCCGGCGGGCACATGGAAACCTTCGGTGTACAGCTTGAAGTGATGGATCAGCGCCTCCATCGAAGTCTTCATGTCGGCCCGCTTCGGCGGGGCGATCTTGCCCCGGGCAAGCACGTCGCCCTTGCCGGCGGGCTCGCGCAGCTTGGCGCAAGCCTGCTTGATGATCTTTGTCGATTCCGCCATTTCCGCCATCCGCACCAGATAGCGGTCATAGCAGTCGCCATTCTTGCCGACCGGCACCTTGAAGTCGAACTCGTCATAGCATTCGTAGGGCTGGCTGCGCCGCAGATCCCAGGCCAGGCCCGAGCCGCGCACCATCACGCCCGAGAACCCCCAGTCCTGGATGTCCTGCTCGGTGATGATGCCGATATCGGCATTGCGCTGCTTGAAGATGCGGTTTTCGGTCAAGAGCCCGTGCAGGTCGTCCAGCACCCTGGGGAAATGATCGGCCCAGGCGTCGATGTCGTCGATCAGCGCCTCGGGCAGATCCTGGTGCACGCCGCCGGGGCGGAAATAGGCCGCGTGCAGCCGCGCGCCGCAGGCACGCTCGTAGAACACCATCAGCTTTTCGCGTTCCTCGAACCCCCAGAGCGGCGGGGTCAGTGCGCCCACGTCCATCGCCTGAGTCGTGGTGTTGAGCAGATGGTTCAGGATCCGGCCGATTTCCGAATAGAGAACCCGGATCAGGCTGGCGCGGCGCGGCACCACCGTTCCGGTCAGCCGTTCGATCGCCAGACACCAGGCATGTTCCTGGTTCATCGGCGCCACATAATCCAGCCGGTCGAAATAGGGCAGGTTCTGCAGGTAGGTCCGGCTTTCCATCAGCTTCTCGGTGCCGCGGTGCAACAGGCCGATATGCGGGTCGCACCGCTCGACGATTTCGCCGTCAAGTTCCAGAACCAGACGCAGAACGCCATGCGCCGCAGGGTGTTGCGGCCCGAAGTTGATGTTGAAGTTGCGGATCCGCTGTTCGCCGGTCAGCGTATCGGCCGAACCGTCGTCATAAGTGTTCTGACGAATGTCGCCGTCCATCATGCCAAACCCTCTTCCATGTTCGCGCGCCAGGCCTGGGGCAGGTTGGGCATAAGGCCGGACACAAAGTCGTATTGCGGAGCGAGCCACCGGCGCAGCGCGCCCGCCTCGGCCCCGGTCATGTTCAGTTTCGGGCTTTCAAATACCTTGGCGTCCAGTGCCACGGGCCCCGGGCCGATGCCCAGAAAGCCCCACAGACGCTGCAGGCCGGGGCGCGCCAGCATATCTTCGTAGAAATCGACATGCAGCGCGCCGGGGGCAAAGGCCGCCTGCAGGCGCGGGATGATCCCGGCATAGTCGCCACGCTCTGCAATGCCGCGCCCTTCGCCCGACAGATCCCCCGACACCATCCGCGCCAGCAGCGCGCGCGCCGTGGTCTCGAAGGCCGCGCCGGTGCGTGCAGCCACCATGCGGATATGGCTCCAGGTGCGGGCCAGCGGATCGCGCATCAGGAACAGCACCTTGACCGCACCCAGTTCGGCAATCCGCCGCAACCGCTGCACCGGCAGCATGGCATAGGCCGGCGTCACCTCGCCCACCACCCTCTGCCCGCTCCATCCGCCCATCAGGAAGCCGCGGTAGGCCCCAAGGTCGATCACCCCCCTGGCCAGCACGCCCCGCCATTCGATCAGGTCGGCCAGCCGTTCCGCCCGGGCCGGATCGCCCGCCAGATCGCTCCGGGTGGTCAGCGCGGCAATCTGCTGCGCCACCCGCGCCTCGGCCGCCGCGAAATGCTCTGGTCGGCTCATGTCGAAGTAGTGCAGTTCCTTGATGGTGCGGAAATGACAGTCCGGATGCGCCCGCAGATGGCGATACAGCCACGAAGTCCCCGACTTCGTGGCGCCGACGCAGACCAGAACTGTCGGCTCTTCGCCCATGCTCAGGCCTTCTTCTCGTCGCCCGGCAGGATATGGGTCGCGCCTTCCCAGGGCGACATGAAGTCGAACTGGCGATAGTCCTGCACCAGCTTCACCGGTTCATAGACCACGCGCTTCTGCGCCTCGTCATAGCGGACTTCGGTATAGCCCGTGGTCGGGAAATCCTTGCGCAGCGGATGCCCGCGAAAGCCGTAATCGGTCAGGATGCGCCGCAGGTCGGGATGGCCGCTGAACAGGATGCCGAACATGTCGAACACCTCGCGCTCGAACCAGTTCGCCGAAGCGTGGACCGGCAGCGCCGAGGGCACCATGTCGTCCTCGCCGACCTCGGCCTTCACCCGGATCCGGGCATTGGTGTACATCGACAGCAGATGATACACCACGTCAAAGCGCTGCGGGCGCTCGGGATGGTCGACCGCGGTGATATCGACCAGGGTCGAGAAGCGGCAGGCCGGATCGGCCTTCAGCGCCGCCAGCACCGCCGGGATCGAATCCAGCCTGACCGTGACGCTCAACTCGCCGAAGGCAACGGCATGGCCCAGCGCGGCTTCGCCCAGAAGGCCCGCCACATGCGCGCCCAACTCGTTCAGATCTTGTGCCATCATCGAACCTCAGCGCACCAGAGTGCCGGTGCGGCGGATCTTCCGCTGCAATTGCAGGATACCGTATAGCAGCGCCTCGGCCGTGGGCGGGCAGCCCGGCACATAGATGTCCACCGGCACGATCCGGTCACAGCCACGCACCACCGAATAGCTGTAGTGATAATACCCGCCACCATTGGCGCAGGACCCCATGCTGATCACATAGCGCGGTTCGGGCATCTGGTCATAGACCTTGCGCAGCGCCGGAGCCATCTTGTTGGTCAGGGTTCCCGCCACGATCATCAGGTCCGACTGGCGCGGGCTGGCGCGCGGCGCGGTGCCGAACCGCTCCAGGTCATAGCGCGGCATCGAGGTGTGCATCATTTCCACCGCACAGCAGGCCAGCCCGAAGGTCATCCAGTGCAGGCTGCCGTTGCGCGCCCAGTTGATGATGTCTTCGGTCGTGGTCAGCAGAAAGCCCTTGTCCTGCAGCTCGGCATTCAGGCTGGCCGTCGCAACGTCGCGATCGGCCCCGGCGGCGTTCATCGAGGTCGTCACGCCCATTCCAGCGCCCCCTTCTTCCACAGATAGACAAAGCCCAGGGTCAGTTCGGCCAGGAAGGTGATCATCGACCAGAAACCCACCGTCGAGATGTCCTGAAACGCCACGGCCCAGGGAAACAGGAAGGCCACTTCCAGGTCGAAGATGATGAACAGGATCGAGACGAGGTAGAAACGCACGTCGAACTTCATCCGGGCATCGTCGAATGCGTTGAAGCCGCATTCATAGGCCGACACCTTTTCGGGATCGGGATTGCGCACCGCAATCACCGCGGCGGCCAGGATCAGCACCAGACCAAGACCGGTCGCCAGCGCCAGAAGAATGAGAATCGGCAGATAGTCCGTCAGAAGGGTGTCCAAACCTGCGCTCCTTCGTTGCCCGCCCTCATGGCCCGCCTTCATGGCATTTCGGGGCCCATCCCTGCGCGGGTGGTGCTGCAAGGCAGAAACACCCCCCTGCACCTTGGGCCCCCGTTTAGCCGCTCGCCCCGGCAGGGTCAACCAAGCCGCGACGGTTTGCCCCGGTTTCCGCCTCTTGCAAGGACGTTTCGGGTGCCCCTTGCACAAGACCTGCGGAAAACCGATGTCATGTGCATTCACATGTGGAGTGTGCCGTGTCCCTGCCCGTTTCGCTGACCCGCATGGCCGGTGCGGCCGCCCTGATCCTGTTGCCCGTGGCGCTGCGCGCCGAGGAGGTCGGCCGTGTGGGGGTCGACTGGGTCGGCAACGACATCATCGTCGAGGCGATCCAGGATCCCAAGGTGCAGGGCGTGACCTGCCATGTCACCTATTTCGACCGGTCGATGTGGGATCGGCTGTCCAAGGGCAACTGGTTCGAAGACCCGTCCAATGCGTCGATCGCCTGCCGGCAGACCGGCCCGATCGTGATCGGCGACATCGACCTTTCGGCGTCGGGAGAGACGGTGTTTTCCGCCAGCCGCAGTCTGATCTTCAAGTCGCTGAACGTGACAAGGATCTATGACGCGCGAAACCAGGTGCTGATCTATCTGACCCATGCCACCGAACTGACCGATGGCTCGGCCAAGATGTCGATTTCCACGGTGCCCCTGTTCAACAGCGGTGCGCGCCTGCCCTGAGGCGCGCGCACCTGCGCGGCATCGCCGATCCTTCGGGTCAGACTGGCCTCCGAATCCCCGCGCGGCACAATGGGATGCGATCGGCGGCCCTAGCCGCGCGCCACCCGCAGCGCGCAGGCCAGCTGCACGCCGACCACCGGCAACCACAAGGCCCGTTCGGCGGCCGAAGGTGTCAGAAGATGCAGCCCCACCGACACGACCAGACAGGCCACGACCACCCAGATCGTCCAGCGCGGAAACTCCGGCGCCGCCAGCCCGGCCCGCGCCGCCACGATCCAGCCCATCAGGGCCAGTACGCCGATCGACACCCCGGCAAAGACCCGCCCCGCCAGCGGCAGGGCGCCGGCATATTGCCCGCCCTGGGTCAGATGCCCCCAGGGCACCCCGGCGATCAGCGCGACCTGAAAGGCCAGCACCATTGCCGTCAGCGCCAGAAAGACCGCGGCCATCAGCCGCATCACTGCACCTGCGGCAGGGCCACATCCTGCGGCTCCGGCCCCTGCCCCACGATCAGCGCCTCTTGCGCCAGGATGCGGGCGATCTGCGCGCAATCCTCGGGTGAAAAGGTCAGCGGCAGGCGCATGTCGACAAGCCCGGCCAGAATGGCATCGGTGCGAGGCAGGCTTTGCGGCTCGGCATAGCGCCAGTGCTGATAGCGGCTGGTGAAGGCCACCGGCTCGTCCACCCCGAACCACTTGAGTTCGACCCCGCGCGCCGCTGCGCGCGCCAGATAGGCCCTGATCCGCGCCCTGGACCAATCGGGCAGCCGGAACTGGAAGGACGACCCCACGAAGGTCTCCTCCGCCGGTCTGGCCACCAGCCGCAGACCGGCCACGCCCTGCAACCCTTCTTCCAGCACCCGATACAGCCGCTGCCAGCGCGCCACGCGGTCGGCCAGCAGGCGCAACTGCGGCCGCAGGATCGCCGCGCGCAAATTGTCCATCCGGCCCGACACATTGGGCACATCCATCTTCACCTGCGCGAACATCGCCTCGGGCGGCGCCGCCCGGTGCTTGCCATACAGCATGTAGCTGCCCGAGAGCAGCACCGCCCGCGCCATCACCTCGGCATCGTCCGAGATCAAGAGCCCGCCCTCGCCCGAGTTGATGTGCTTGTAGCTCTGCATCGAGTAGCAGCCCAGCTTGCCATGCCGGCCCGAGGCGACGCCCTTCCAGGCCGCGCCCATCGTGTGCGCACAGTCCTCGATCAGCATCAGCCCCAGCCTTCGGCACAGAGCGGCCAGCGCCTCCATGTCCGGCAGGTGGCCGCGCATGTGGCTGGCCAGGAAGATTCGGGCGCCGCTGCCCAGCGCCTTGGCCTCGAGATCCTCGAGGTCGATCACCAGGTCTTCGGTGATCTCCACGAACACCGGCCGGCCCCCCGCCGCTGCAATCGCCCCCGGCACCGGCGCCAGGGTGAAGGCATTGGTCAGGACCGGCTCGCCTGTCCGCAGCCCCACGGCCCGCAGCGCGCAGCCCAGCGCATAGCCGCCCGAAGCCACCGCCAGGCAGTATTTCGCCCCGGTCAGTGCGGCAAATTCCTCCTCCAGCAGCGCGGTTTCCCCCACCTCGTCGGGCAGGGTGTTGTAGCGATGCAGCCGGCCCGACCGCAGCACCGCCAGCGCCGCCGCGATCCCGTCCTCGGGGATCGGCTCCTGCTGGGTGAAACTGCCGCGAAACACTTCGGTCATGCCGATGTCTTAGCGCCCCCGTGACCGACGAGCCAGAGGAACAGCGCCAGCGCCGCCGCCACCCCGGCGGATGCGACGAAGAACCCGACGTTGGGCGACTGGAACGGCGCATCCTCGCTCAGGAAATGGCGGAACAGCTGGGCATAGAACACCGTGCCGGCCAGCATCGCGATGTTCATGATCGCCGACAGCCCGCCCTGTAACTCGCCCTGGGCGTTTTCGGGCACCACCTTGGACATCTCCGCCGTCATCAGAGGATGCACGAAGCCCTCCGGCCCATGGACGAACATCAGCACGATCACCTGTGCCAGGTTGCCCACCAGCCCGTAGCCGCAGGCCGCCAGCGCCGCGCACAGCAGCCCCGCGATGATCACCCGGCGTTCGGAAAACCGTCTGGTCACAGGCCCGGACAGCCCACCCTGGAAAATCGCCATGACCAGACCAAAGCCGGCGAGTGTCAGCCCGACATAGGCCTCCGACCAGCCGAACCGCGCCTTGGCCCAGAAAGGCCAGATCGCCGGATAGACGCTGGTGAAGAAGAAGAACATCGCCAGCACCGCACACATCGGCAGGACGCTGGGGTAACTGGCAAAGATCCGGAAGGCCCCAAACGGATTGGCCCGGCGCAGGTCGAAGGGACGACGGGTTTCGGGGGCCAGGGTCTCGGGCAGGCAAAACCAGCCGTAGACGAAATTGATCCCCGACATGACCGCGGCAGCATAGAACGGCACCCGCGCACCGAACTCGCCGAGCAGGCCGCCGATGGCCGGCCCGACGATGAACCCCAGGCCAAAGGCGGCACCCAGCAGGCCAAATGCCTTGGCCCGGCCCTCCTGCGGGGTCACATCGGCGATGAAGGCATTGGCGATCACCCAGGATGCGCCGCAGACCCCCGACAGGATCCGCCCCAGAAACAGCCAGCCCAGGCTGGGTGCCAGAGCCTGCAGCAGGAAATCCAGCCCCAGGCCGAAGATGGCCAGCAGCAGCAGCGGCCGCCGACCATACCGGTCCGACAGGTTGCCCATCAGCGGTGCAAACAGGAACTGCGCGATGGAATAGCCCGCCGCCATCCAGCCGCCGATGCCGGCGGCATCCGCCAGGCCGACATGGCCCACCGCACCGATCAGTTTCGGCAGCACCGGCACGATGATGCCGAAACCGATCATGTCCAGCAGGACGGTGACAAAGACGAAGGTCACCGCGTGGCGCGACACGCCGGAGACTTGCGCAACAGGAACGGTCATGACGGTCACCTCGGGCCAGAACCTGCTTCTTTCAGGAAACAAGGCCTTCGGCAACGCCCGGAAGTTCGTCGAAATGTGCCAGAGTCGCGTCAGGTTGCCAGCGTCGCACCTGTGCCCCCTCAGGGCCGAAGCCGACCAGCACAACCGGCACCCCCGCCGCCCGGGCGGTATCGCGGTCGGTCACCGTGTCACCCACCAGCAGGCTGCGCCCGACCTGACCACCGGCGCGCTCGACCGACAGCCGGTAGGGCGCGGGATCCGGCTTGCGCACCGGCAGCGTGCCGGCCCCCACCAGCGCGCCGAACAGGCTCCGCACCCCCAGTCGCCGCAGCAGTTCCTCGGCCAGGTCTTCGGGTTTGTTGGTGCAGATGGCGGTCCGCCAACCCGCCGCGATCAACCGCTCGACCGCCGCCCGGGCCCCGGGATAGAGCCGCGTGTGCCGGTCCAGCCCCTGCGCATAGACGGACAGAAACCGCGGAAACGCCGCCGCCACCGCCGCCTCCAGCGAAGCCTCCGTTGCCGCCGCCGCCCGGGAATCGCCCCGCCTCGAAAACCCCAGCCGCAACATGGCCCGACCGCCCGCAAAGGCCGTCGGCGCATCACCCGGCCCCAGGGGCGCCCCCAGACCCAGCTCCGTGAAACAGGCATTCGCCGCCGCCAGCAGGTCGGCCGACGTATCGGCCAGCGTTCCATCCAGATCGAAAACCACCGTGCGCACTGCAAATCCCTTCATCTTGCCGGAAATATCCCGGGGTTGCAGGGGCAGCGCCCCTGCCCTGCGGCCACCTGCCCTGTAACATGGCGTGAAGCCCAACCCCCTTGTGCCAGGCCCCACCCCGGGTAAAACGGGCCGCAACCAAAGGAAAGAGGCTGATGCAGGTTTCCCTTATCGTTCTGGCTGCCGGCAAGGGCACGCGGATGAACTCCGAACTGCCCAAGGTGCTGCACCCGCTGGGTGGGGTTCCGGTGCTGCATCACGCGCTTTCCGCCGGCCGCAGCCTTCAGCCTTCGCGCATCGTCGTGGTCACCGGCCATGGCGCCGAGGCCGTGGCCGAGGCGGCCCGCAGCTTTGACGAGACGATCGAGACGGTCGTGCAGGATCCCCAACTTGGCACCGCCCATGCCGTGGCGCAGGCCGCGCCGCTGCTTTCCGATACGGGCGGCGAGGCGCTGGTGCTTTACGGCGACACGCCCTTTGTCACCGCCGAAACCCTGCAGCTCATGCTGGAGGCGCGCGCCAATCATGCCGTGGTCGTGCTGGGTTTCGAGCCCCGCGACCCGGGCCGCTATGGCCGCCTTGTCACCCAGGGCGACCAGTTGCTGCGCATCGTCGAATACAAGGACGCCAGTGACGCCGAACGCGCCATCCGGCTCTGCAACTCCGGCGTCGTCGCGGCCGGGATGGCGACCCTGTTCCGCCTCGTCGCCAAGGTCGGCAACGCCAATGCCGCGGGCGAATACTACCTGACCGACATCGTGGAACTGGCCCGCGCCGAGGGCCTGTCGGTGGGCTTCGTCACCTGCCCCGAAGCCGAGACACTGGGCATCAACACCCGCGCGCAACTGGCCGATGCCGAAGCGCGATTCCAGACCGCCCGGCGTGCCGAGGCGCTGGAGAATGGCGTCACCCTGACCGATCCCGCCACCACATGGTTCGCGCTGGACACCGTGATCGGCCGCGATGCGACCATCGGTCCCTCGGTCATCTTCGGCCCCGGCGTCACCGTGGAATCCGGCGCGCGGATCGCGGGTTTCTGCCATCTGGAGGGCTGTCACATCAGCCGCGGCGCCACCGTCGGCCCCTTCGCCCGGCTGCGCCCCGGCGCCGAACTGGCCGAGGATGTCCATGTCGGCAATTTCGTCGAGATCAAGAATGCGATCCTCGACGAAGGCGTGAAGGTCGGCCATCTGACCTATCTGGGCGATGCGCATGTGGGCGCGCACACCAACATCGGCGCGGGCACCGTCACCTGCAATTACGACGGGGTGATGAAACACCGCACCACAATCGGCCGAAACGCCTTCATCGGCTCGGACACGATGCTGGTGGCCCCGGTCACTCTGGGCGACCATGCCATGACCGCCTCGGGTTCGGTCATCACCCAGGACGTTCCGGCCGAAGCCCTGGCCATCGCCCGCGCGCGGCAGGACAACAAGCCCGGCCTCGCCACCCGCATCATGGCCCGCCTGCGCGCCGTCAAGGCCGCCAGACCGAAATGACCGGGGCGCGCGGGCAGGCACCTTGCCCCATTCAAAGAGCCGTGCCCCATTCCAAGATTTGACAGAATTCCCGTTCAAGATCCCGTCCCGATCAGCAATTTGCAAGCAAGAGGCAGTCCATGTGTGGCATCGTTGGCGTTCTGGGCAATCATGAGGCGGCCCCGCTGCTGGTCGAGGCGCTGAAGCGTCTGGAATACCGCGGCTATGACTCGGCCGGCATCGCCACCGTCAACAAGGGCCGGCTCGACCGCCGCCGCGCCGTGGGCAAGCTGGTCAACCTGTCGGACCTGCTGGTTCACGAACCCCTGGCCGGCAAGGCGGGCATCGGCCACACCCGCTGGGCCACCCATGGCGCCGCCACCACATCAAACGCCCACCCGCACCGCGCGGGCCCGGTGGCGGTGGTGCACAACGGCATCATCGAGAATTTCCGCGACCTGCGCGAGGAACTGACCGCCGCCGGCCTGCAATTCGAATCGCAGACCGACACCGAAACCGTAGCCCAACTGTGCCGCCACTTCATCGACCAGGGCGCCACCCCTTCCGAAGCCGCCCGCCAGACGCTGAAACGGCTCGATGGCGCCTTCGCGCTGTGTTTCCTGTTCGACGGCGAAGATGACCTGATGATCGCCGCCCGCCGCGGCTCGCCGCTGGCCATCGGCCATGGCAAGGGCGAGATGTTCGTGGGCTCGGACGCCATCGCGCTGGCCCCGATGACCGACCGGATCACCTATCTCGAGGAAGGCGACTGGGCCATCATCACCCGCGCCGGCGCGCAGATCTTCGACGCCTCGGACCGGATGGCCAACCGCCCGCAAACCCGCATCCAGTTGGACGCCACCCGTATCGAGAAGGCCGGCTACAAGCATTTCATGGCCAAGGAAATCGCCGAACAGCCGGTGGTCCTGGCCGATGCGCTGAAACACTATGTGCAAGGCGGGGTGCAAGGCGGGCTGCGCCTGCCGGCCGAGGTCGATTTCTCTGCCGTCGAGCGCCTGACCCTGGTTGCCTGTGGCACCGCCTCCTATGCCTGTCACGTGGCCCGGCACTGGTTCGAGCAACTGGCCGGCATTCCCACCGAAATCGACATCGCCAGCGAGTTCCGCTATCGCGAACCGCCGCTTTCGGACAGGGGCTGGGCCGTCTTCGTCAGCCAGTCGGGTGAAACCGCCGATACGCTGGCTGCCCTGCGCTATGCCCGGGACCGCGTGGCAAAGACGCTGGCGGTGGTCAATGTGCCGACCTCTTCCATCGCCCGCGAAAGCGACCTGGCCCTGCCGATCCTGGCCGGGGTCGAGGTCGGCGTGGCCTCTACCAAGGCCTTTACCTGCCAGTTGATGATCCTGGCCCTGCTGGCGCTGAAGGCCGGGCAGGACAAGGGCCGCCTGGATGCCGCGACGCTGCAGGCCCGGCTTGACGACCTGGCCACCCTGCCCGGCCTGATGAACCATGCCATGGCGCTGTCCGATGACGTGGCCGCCATCGCCGAAGAACTGGCCGAGGCGCAGGACGTGCTGTTCCTGGGTCGCGGCGCGCTTTACCCGATGGCGCTGGAGGGCGCGCTGAAGCTGAAGGAGATCAGCTATATCCATGCCGAAGGCTATGCCAGCGGCGAGCTGAAACACGGCCCCATCGCCCTGATCGACGCCCGCGTGCCCGTCGTCGTCCTGGCGCCGCGCGATCACCTGTTCGAAAAGACCGTGTCGAACATGCAGGAGGTCATGGCCCGCCATGGCAAGGTGTTGCTGATTTCCGACGCACGCGGCGTGGCCGAGGCGGGCAAGGGCACCTGGAAGACCCTGACCCTGCCCGAAGTGTCGCCGATCTTCGCACCGATCCTCTATGCTTTGCCGGTGCAGCTGCTGGCCTATCACACCGCCATCGCCAAGGGGACCGATGTCGACCAGCCGCGCAACCTGGCGAAATCGGTGACGGTGGAATGACGGGTGATGACGCCCTGGCGCAACTGCGGGCCCTGGCCGATCCCCTGCGCGCCGCCGGTTCCGCCGCCTATCACAAGGCGCCGCGCGAATACCTGGGCGTCAGCGTGCCGCAGATCACCGAACGGGCCCTGGCCTGGCGGGCCGCACTGGACGTGGCGGGCCGTGTGGCCCTGGCCGATCGGCTGTGGCGCTCTGACATCCACGAGGCGCGGATCGCCGCCGCGAAACTGCTGACCCAGGCCCGGATCGCCGACGACGGCGCGGTCTGGCAGCTGATCGCGTCCTGGGTGCCCGACTTCGACGCCTGGGCCATCGCCGATCATGCCTGCGACGCCGGCGGACGGCGGCTGCTGGCCGATCCGTCGCGGCTGGACCAGGTCGCGACCTGGGTCACGTCGGACCGGATGTGGACCCGCCGCGCCGCACTGGTCGTGACCCTGGCCTGGACCAGACAGAATTTCCCCAAGCCACGGGATCTGGCAATCCGGGATCGGGTGCTGGGCTGGGCCGCCAGCCTGGCCGATGACCGCGACTGGTTCATTCAGAAGGCCATCGCCTGGTGGCTGCGGGATCTGTCGAAACACGACGCCCCCCGCACCCGTGCCTGGCTTGCCGCACATGGACCACGCCTGAAACCCTGGGCCCTGAAAGAGGCAACCAAGCACCTGTCTGCCTGATGTCCGTCCGATGACAGAGGGCCGCGAATCCGCCGCCCCCGCCGTTTCATCGCCCTGCGCACACGGTGCTTTTCCTGACGACTTTTCTCGCCTATCATCGTCGCATGAACGCACCCCTGATTGATCCCTTCGCCCGCGCCATCACCTATCTGCGCGTCTCGGTCACTGACCGCTGCGATTTCCGCTGCGCCTATTGCATGACCGAACACATGACCTTCCTGCCCAAGGCCGAGCTTCTCAGCCTTGAGGAACTTGATCGCCTCTGCTCCACCTTCATCCGGCTCGGCGTGCGGAAACTGCGCATCACTGGCGGAGAACCCCTCGTTCGCAAGGACATAATGACATTCTTCCGCGCCATGGCGCGCCATGTCTCGAGCGGTGCGCTCGAAGAGCTGACCGTCACCACCAACGGCAGCCAGTTGCGCAAATACGCCGCCGAACTGGCCGCCTGCGGAGTCAGGCGGATCAACGTCTCGCTCGACACGCTGGACGAGGCGAAATTCGCCGAAATCACCCGCTGGGGCCGGCTGAATCAGGTGCTGGACGGCATCCGTGCGGCGAAAGAGGCGGGGCTGCGCGTCAAGATCAATGCCGTTGCGCTGAAGGGCTTCAACGAAGATGAGCTGTTCGCGCTGACAGACTGGTGCGCCGCGGAAAACCACGATCTCACCTTCATCGAGGTCATGCCGATGGGTGAACTGGAAACCGCCACGCGGCTGGATCAATACTGGTCGCTGAAAGACCTGCGCGCCCGACTGGAATCGAGATTCACCCTGATCGATCTGACCGAACGCAGCGGTGGACCGGCCCGCTATGTCCGCCTGGCGGAAACCGGGCAGAAGATCGGTTTCATCACGCCCCTCACCCACAATTTCTGCGAAAGCTGCAACCGTGTCCGTGTCACCTGCACGGGCGAATTGTTCCAGTGCCTCGGTCAGGAGGAAAAGGCCGATCTGCGCGCGCCGCTGCGCGCCTCATCCGAAGACGCCGCACTCGAACAGGCGATCCGCGCCGCGATTGCGCGCAAGCCCAAGGGTCATGATTTCGACTATTCCCGGCAAAAGGTGGCGGGCCAGATGACCCGGCACATGAGCCACACCGGCGGCTAGAACCGCCCGGTCGCCGCCACCCACAGCAGCCGCCCGCGGCGGGTGAATTCGGACACGCCCAGGCCGCCCGCCGCCACCCGCTGCGGAAAGCGCCTGGCCTGTTCCAGGATCGGCCGGGCCAACCAGCCGGCCAGGGCCGCAGGGCGACCGGCGCCAAAACCATGTCGCTGCGCTCGCGCCGACGAAAGCCGCGCAAGCCCCTGCTCTGCCAGTTCGCTGATCGCTCTGGCCCGGTCGTCGACCAGAGGAATGCGCCCTTTCGCCTGCAACGCAGGCACCGCGCGCAGATAATTTGCCAGCCCGGCCGCCCAACCCAGGTCACGCAGACCGCCTTCGGCTGCCGCGGGCGCGCCCAGCACCCGCCCCGCCGCCCACATCAGCCCGGCGGCCGTGTCGTCCAGATAGGCGGCCAGCGCCGCGGCATCGGCATGAGCCCTGCGGCCGACATCCCAGAGTCTGGCCTGAACAATGCGATCCAATTCCTTGGAATCAATTCCTGATTCGTGCATGGCCTGCCACAGGGGCCCCGCCACTTCATGCGCAGGCGGATGATCATCGGCCAGGACATCCCGCCAGAACTGCAACCGCATTTCGGCAATCAGCGGCTCATCAGTCACCCAGGGCACCCGCGCCACCTCCAGATTGAAGGCATAGAGCGGCAACAGCCTGACCCGCGCGGCCACTGGCGCGGCCAGGACCGCCAGGAACCGGTCCGGGTCGCCGCGCGCGACCAGCCGGGCACAGGCGTCCAGGCTCACCGGCCGACGTCCCGGATCAGCTTCCAGGTGATCGCATCCAAGAGCGCCTCGAAACTGGCATCCACAATATTGGCCGACACGCCGACCGTCGACCAGCGATGCCCGGCGCTGTCCTCGCTGTCGATGATGACGCGGGTGACGGCCTCGGTTCCGCCCTGTGTGATTCTTACTTTGAAATCCACAAGATGCATGTCGTCGATCACGCTCTGATACGGGCCGAGATCCTTGGCCAGTGCCTTGCTGAGCGCGTTGACAGGCCCACGGTCCTGACCGGTTTCATCGGTGGAATCCGAGACCGACATCACCAGCTGATCGCCGATCTTCACCACCACGACCGCCTCCGACAGGGTCACGGTCGCACCGGTCGACAGGCGCCGCCTTTCCACCGTCACCCGGAACCGGTTGACTTCGAAGAAGCTTGGGCACAGCCCCAGTTCCCGCCGTGCCAGCAGCTCGAACGAGGCCTGTGCCCCGTCATAGGCATAGCCCTGATCCTCGCGCTCCTTCACCACGTCCAGGATGCGGCCCAGCCGCACATCGCCCGCCGGAACATCGATTCCCGCCGCGGCCAGTCGCGCGCGCAGGTTGGACTGGCCGGCCTGGTTCGACATCGGGATGATGCGGGAATTGCCCACAAGTTCGGGATCTATGTGTTCGTAGGTGCTGGGATCTTTCAGAATGGCGCTGGCATGCAGCCCCGCCTTGTGCGCAAAGGCCGAGGCTCCGACATAGGGCGCCTGCCGCAGCGGCACACGGTTCAGGATGTCGTCCAGCATCCGGCTGTCACGCAAGAGCCCCCTCAGCCCCTGCGGTGTGACGCCGGTCTCGAACCGGCTGGCGAAGGGATCCTTCAGCATCAGGGTCGGGATCAGCGTGGTCAGGTTGGCATTGCCGCAGCGCTCGCCCAGCCCGTTCAGCGTGCCCTGAACCTGGCGGCAGCCGGCTTCGACTGCGGCCAGCGAATTGGCCACGGCATTGCCGGTGTCGTCATGGCAATGGATGCCCAGCCGCGCACCCGGAATGCCGGCGGCGATGACCTCGCTCACGATCCGCCCCACTTCCGAGGGCAGCGTGCCACCATTGGTGTCACACAGCACCAGCCAGCGCGCACCGGCCTCGAGCGCGGCCTGCAAACAGGACAGCGCATAGGCGGGATTGGCCTTGTAGCCGTCAAAGAAATGCTCGGCGTCAAACAGCGCCTCGCGGCCCCTGGCCACGACATGGGCAAAGCTGTCGGCAATGGCCTGGCGGTTTTCCTCGAGACTGACACCAAGCGCGGTGGTGACGTGAAACTCATGCGTCTTGCCGACCAGACAGACCGCAGGCGTGCCGGCGTTCAGCACCGCGGCCAGCACGTCGTCATTGTCGGCCGAGCGGCCCACGCGCTTGGTCATGCCAAAGGCGGTCATGGTCGAGCGGGTTGCGGGCACGGTGGCGAAGAAGTCGCTGTCTGTCGGGTTGGCCCCGGGCCAGCCGCCCTCGATGTAATCCAGTCCCAGGGCATCCAGCGCCAGGGCGATCTGCCGCTTTTCCGCGGTCGAGAATTGCACACCCTGCGTCTGCTGGCCGTCGCGCAGCGTGGTATCGAACAGGTAGAGCCGTTCCTTGGCCATCACAAACCTTCCAGTTTCGCCGGGTCGAAATCCGGACCGGGCACCAATTCGACCCCGGCCTTTGACATCCGCACTTCCACACCGGCGGCGATAAGTTGAGACTTCCTCGCATCAACCGGCGCGAAGTTCCTGGTTTTCATGGCTTCTTCGCGCAGGGCCTGCAACTGGTCGGCAGCCCGCCCCAGCGGGCTGCGGGCGGCCGCGGTGGAGCCCATCGCACCGGACACTTCCGATGCAACGGCCGAAACGGTCCGGCGATACCAGCCGCCGAGATCGGCCGTCAGCAGCCCCATCAGTTGTGCCGACCCCAGCAGCCCGGCCGCATCGCCCCGCCCCGCCGCCGCGTGCAGTTCGGCCAGCGCCCCGGCCGTATTCAGGTCATCCGACAGTGCCTCGACCACCGCCGGCAGAGGCGCGGCCGGGGCCAGGCCCTCCGTCAGCCCGCGCCATTTGCGCAACGTTGCCTCGGCCTGTTGCGCCTTTTCGGCCGTCCAGTCCATGGGCTTGCCGTAATGGGTACCCAGAAACACCAGGCGGATCACCTCGCCCGGCACGCCGCGGTCCAAGAGATCGCGCACGGTAAAGAAGTTGCCCAGCGACTTGGACATCTTCCTGCCTTCGACCTGCAGCATTTCATTGTGCAGCCAGTAGCGGGCGAAGTCGGCCTTCGGATGTGCACAGCGGCTTTGGGCGATTTCGTTTTCGTGGTGCGGGAATTGCAGGTCCAGCCCGCCGCCGTGGATGTCGAAACTCTCGCCCAGCAACTCATGGCTCATGACCGAGCATTCGATGTGCCAGCCGGGTCGGCCGCGCCCCCAGGGGCTGTCCCAGCCCGGTAGATCGGCATCCGACGGTTTCCACAGCACGAAGTCCAGCGGGTCTTCCTTGAACGGCGCCACATCGACGCGGGCGCCCGCGATCATGTCGTCGACCGACCGGCCCGACAACTTGCCGTAATCGGCATAGGACCGGACGCGGAACAGCACATGGCCATCCCTGGCATAGGCATGGCCGCCGCCGATCAGTGCTTCGATCATGCCGATCATCTGGCCGATGAATTCGGTCGCGCGCGGCTCGAATGTCGGCCGCAGCGCCCCCAGCGCATCCATGTCGGCGTGATACCAGCCGATGGTCTCGTCGGTGCGCTCGCGGATCAGCGCCTCGAGACTGCGCGGGTCTCCGGCGGCCTTGCGGGCCTGGGCCGCGGCGTTGATCTTGTCATCCACATCCGTGAAGTTTCGCACGTAAGTTACTGCATCAACACCATAAACATGGCGCAGCAAACGGTAGAGCACATCAAACACCACCACCGGCCGCGCGTTGCCCAGATGGGCGCGGTCGTAGACCGTGGGGCCGCAGACATACATCCGCACCCGGGCGGGGTTCAGGGGAACGAAATCCTCTTTCGTCCGTGTCGCCGAATTGTGCAGCCGGATTGCGGCCATGTTCCCTCCAAACAGCCCGACAGGCGCCTTTGCGGCGGACCTGAGTTTCGTTCGACAGGGACGAAAGGACGGGCCCGCCTGACTTGGGTCAGCCGGTAATGCAGCAAATGCGGATGATGCTCTTGCCCGTCATGGCGGGTCTGATAGCGAATTCCGCACCGCCCTGCAAAGCAAATCTGGGGCCGCGCATGACACGACCCGGTTGAGCAGGACATATCCGGGTCCGCGCAAGGCGTGGTCGCTTCGCTCCGGCCGCGGTCGTGTCAGTCGCCCAGCCGGCCAAAGCTGCCGCGGTTGTCGGGGCCAATGCCCAGCCAGGCGGCGATGGTGCGGGCGACATGCGCCTCGATCTGCGATTTCTGTGTCTCGCCGCGCTGTCGCGCCTCGGCCATCTCGCGCCCCGAAAGCGCCGGCAGGTCGGCCTGGATGTGTGTCGGCGGCACCAGAACCTCGCCCGTCCGGGCCGAGACCACCTGGATGTCGAACTGGATGTTGTGGACACCCACGCCGGACAGCCGGGTTTCCGCCTCGAACGTCAGGGCATGAAACCGGCTTACCGTGACCTGCAACACGACCGGCGTCGCCCCGCGCAGGCCCGCAGCGCCGCGCTGGATGGCGTCGCGCATGATGACGGCCACCTGGGCATGGCGGTCGCCATTGGGGTCATCCTCACGCCAGACGATATCGGCCTGCGGCAGATAGCTGTGATCCTCCGAGACGCTCAGGCTCTCAGGCACCGAGACCTGCACCGCACTGACGCGCCAGTTGCGCGTGATTTCCGGCGACAGGGCTTCGGGGAAGTAGGTCTGATAACCGGCACAGGCCGCCAGCGGGGCCAACAGCATCAGCGACAGAACGCGGCGACGAGACAACAGCACTGGGCATACTCCTGCAATTTTGCCCGGTCTGGCAGAGAAATGCGGCAGGTTCTTGACCCAATTCGCACCTTGCTGCGGGATTGTTGCGAATTCAGCGGATATTTCGTGCAACCTCGCCCCGGACCCTGTTTCGGCAATGATGCCTGTCTGCCGGCCCGTCCGGACAAGGGCCAGGCCGGTCCCGTCGACCAGGGTGCTGGGGTCGATCCGAAATGCACGGGTGTCGTGCCGGCACAGCGGAAGATCGGGCCTGGACAGGCGGTGCTGCAGCCTGCCGGGCATGGATCGCCGGTTCGGGCCTGGCCGCAACATGCAGGCGATGCTTGGCGCGCGGCCGCCAAACGATTAACACGGCAAGAAACAGACGGAGGCCTTGCCGTGAATCATGATGACTTGCGCGACTGGTCCAAGCGGGCCGCGGACTGGACCCATGCCTACCATGCGGGCCTGCGCGAGCGTCCGGTGCGCGCACCACTGACGCCAGGAGCCATAGCCCGGCAGCTGCCACCCAGCCCGCCCGAGACGCCCGAGGCGATGGAGGTGATCTTTGCCGATTTCGAACGCATCGTGCCGGATGGCATGACGCATTGGCAGCATCCCCGCTTCTTCGCGTATTTCCCGGCCAATGCGGCGCCGGCGTCGATGCTGGCCGAACAACTGGCCAATTCCATCGCCGCACTGGGCATGCTGTGGCAGACCTCGCCCGCCGCGACCGAGATGGAACAGGTGATGATCGACTGGCTGCGCCAGGCGCTGGGCCTGCCCGAGGGGTTCTCTGGCACGATCCACGATTCGGCCACGACGGCCACGCTTTCGGCCATCCTGACCATGCGCGAAGCGGCGCTGAACTGGTCGGGGCTGAGCAAGGGTCTGACAGGACAGGCCCCGTTGCGCATCTATGCCAGCGCCGAAACCCACTCCTCGGTCGACAAGGCGGTGCGCATCGCCGGGATCGGGCAGGACAATCTGGTGAAGGTTCCCACCGACAGCAAGCTGTCGATGAAACCCGGCGCCTTGCTGGGTGCCATCAACGCCGACCGCGCAGCGGGACACATGCCTGCCGGCGTGGTGCTGTGCGCGGGCGGCACATCGGTTGGGGCGTTCGACCGGATGCAGGATCTGATCGCGGTCGCGCATGGCCAGGGCCTGCCGGTGCATGTCGATGCGGCCTGGGCCGGCTCGGCCATGATCTGCCCGGAATTCCGGTCGCTGTGGCAAGGTGTGGAACAGGCCGACAGCATCGTCTTCAACCCGCACAAATGGCTGGGCGCACAGTTCGATTGTTCGGTGCAGTTCCTGAAGAATCCCACGCCGCAGGTGAAGACCCTGGGGCTGCGCCCCAGTTATCTGGAAACTGCCGGCCGGGAAGAGGTGGTGAATTTCAACGAGTGGACGGTGCCACTGGGTCGCCGGTTCCGCGCGCTGAAACTGTGGTTTCTGCTGCGGGCGCATGGGTTGGAAGATCTGCGAACCCGCATCCGCAACCATGTGGCCTGGGCGGCCGAGGCTTGCGCCGCGCTGCGCGCCCTGCCGGGGGTGCAGATCGTCACCGAGCCGTCGCTGTCGCTGTTCAGCTTTGCCCTGGCCGACGATGCGGCGACCGAGGCGCTTCTGACCCGGATCAACGATGACGGGCGGGTCTACCTGACCCAGACGCGCCATCAGGGCCGTTATGTGATCAGGGTGCAGGTGGGCCAGTTCGACTGCACCCGTGATGACGTGATGATGGTGGTCCGGGTGGTGGGCGAACTGATGGCCGCGGCCTGAACGGCGGCCTGCCGGGCGACCGCCCCCGGGTGATGGGCCGCACCGCAGGCCGCGGCGATGGGAATGGTGCAGCCCTGCGCCGCAGGGCCGGTCGGCGCGTTCCGGAACGGACGGCGGGCCGCCCGTTCCGGCGTTCGGGGGCTCAGAACCGGTAGTTCAGACCCAGCGAGACCGTCGTCGCCTTCAGATCGCTGCCCGAACCATTGAAGTCGGCGAACTGGTTGGTCAGTAGCTGGCCATCGACCGACCAGCTCTCGTTGAACTTGTGTTCGGCCCCGATGCCGGCAAACCAGCCGGTATCCCGGGCGCTGACCCCGGAGGTCGTGACATCGGCCCAGGCTGCGCCACCGGTGGCGTAAATCAGGGTGTCGCCCATGTCATAGCCGCCGCGCAGGCCCAGCCGCGCCAGGTTGTTCAGATCGCCGCCGGCCGTGATGTTCGACCAGTCATAGCTGGCCGTGCCGCCGAAGACCCAATTGCCGAAATCCTGATCATAGCCGCCGCGCAGGCCATAGATCGCGCCGGTGCCATTGGCCGCGCCATTGGTAACGCTGCCATAGCCCAGCGACAGACCGGCACTCAGTCCGGTCCAGTCGCCATTGGCCGGCAGCATCGGCGCCGGGGCCGGCATCGGCGCGGGCTCGGGCGCGGTGATCACCGGGCCGCCGGCCAGCGCGGCACCAGCTCCGCCGACAAGGATCGCCATGGCCGAGGCCATCTGGATGAATTTCATGTCACGTCTCCTGTTTTGTCCGGGGCCTGTCCCGGCTTGAATTGCGCGCCCCGTGAAACTTCGGGGCACCGGATGCCGCCCGCGGGCCCCGGCAGGGGGCACGCACGCCGCCGGGCGGCATCCGCGTCCAAGGTGGGCGGTTGCAGAGCCCGACACCATCGCGGCCGCGATCACATCTGCGCGCTGCGCTGACACTGGCCCATCGGCCAGGGCGATTTGGGCAGGGTTTGGCCGGTCTTTGGCCGGCCGATCACGCTTGCGCGAGGCGGGCGCCGTTTCAAGCGCGGTTTCCGGATCGACGGGCCGGGGAGGGCAGGGTCAGGCTTCGGCCTTCTCGGCCAGGGTCAGCCATTCCTCTTCCGCCGCCGCCAGGGCCGCCTGGCGCTCGGTCAGCGCATCGCTGGCCTTGCGGAACTTGACCGGATCGCGGGCGAAAAGCCCGGGGTCGGCCAGCAGTTCTGCCAGCTTGCCGATCTCGGCCTCCAGCCGGGCGATCCGGCCGGGCAGTTCGTCCAGCCGCTTGCGTTCGGTGAAGCTGAGGCCCTCGGTCATCCGGCGCGTCTCGACGGGTTGGGCCGCGGGTGGCGCAGCCTTTGCGGCCGGGGCCGGGGCACCGGCCTGCGGGCGCTGCGCGGCATAGTCCGACCAGCCGCCGGGATAGACCACCACCCGGCCGTTTCCCTCCATCGCCACGGTCGTGGTGGCCACGCGGTCGATGAAATCGCGGTCATGGCTGACCAGCAGCACCGTGCCGTCATAGTCGCCCAAGAGATCCTGCAAGAGATCCAGGGTCTCCACGTCGAGATCGTTGGTCGGTTCGTCCAGGATCAGCAGGTTCGAGGTCTGGGCCATCAGACGGGCCAGCAGCAGCCGCGCGCGTTCGCCGCCGGACAAGGACTTCACCGGGGCACGGGCCTGGCGTTCGTCGAACAGGAAATCCTTCAGATAGCCCA
>JAKALB010000160.1 GCA_021813365.1 Pseudomonadota bacterium
GGCGGTCTGGCGTGCCACCTCGGCCATCAGCGTGCTCCGGCTGTCCAGCGGCTGGCTCTGCCGGCTGGCCCAGGCGCCCAGCCGCGACTGCAGGCTGCGGCTGGCGAAATAGGCGTCGGCCTGCGGCCCGTCTTCCCGCGTCACCTGGCCTCTCACCCGGATCTGGCGACGCAGCGACTTCCAGTGCATCACGAAGGCCGCCTTGCCGGTGGCCGCAATCTCTTGCCCCTTGGCCGAGTCATAGTTGGTGTAGAACACGAATGCCGCATCCTCGATCTCCTTCAGCAGCACCATGCGCACATTGGGCAGCCCCGCCGCATCCACCGTGGCCAGCGCAATCGCATTGGGATCGTTCGGCTCGGTCTTCTCTGCCTCGGCCAGCCAGCGACGCGCGATGGCAAACGGGTCGTCGCCTGCGAAAATCCCTGTCCTGTCCATCAAGACCCCCTTTCCGGCCTGCCCTCCGGCCGGCGCGCGCCGCCCTTGAAGGGCCACAGGCTTTCGCCTACACCGGTGCGACGGATAGGGGAGCGAGGAAGACCGAATGTCAACCGGACTTATGGCGGGAAAGCGCGGCCTCATCATGGGGTTGGCCAACGACAAGTCCATCGCCTGGGGCATTGCCCAGGCCTTGGCCGGACAGGGGGCCGAAATCGCGTTCTCCTACCAGGGCGAGGCGCTGAAGAAACGGGTCGAACCACTGATCCGCTCGATCGGCATGTCCGAGATGGTGGAATGCGACGTGTCGAGCGAGGAGTCGATCGATGCGCTGTTTGCCCGCCTGACTGCGCTCTGGGGCAGGATCGACTTTCTCGTTCACGCGATCGGCTTTGCCGACAAGAACGAGCTGCGCGGCCGCTACGTCGACACCACGAAGGCCAACTTCCTGATGACGATGGACATTTCGGTCTTTTCCTTCACCTCGGTCGCCCGCCGCGCGGCGGCGATGATGCCGGACGGCGGCAGCCTGCTGACGCTGACCTATTACGGCGCCGAAAAGGTGATGCCACATTACAACGTCATGGGCCTGGCCAAGGCGGCGCTGGAAACCTCGGTGCAGTACATGGCCGAGGATCTGGGCAAGGACGGGATCAGGGTGAATGCCATCTCTGCCGGGCCGATCAAGACGCTGGCCGCCAGTGGCATCGGCGACTTCCGCTATATCCTGAAGTGGAACGAGCTGAACTCGCCCCTGCGCCGCAATGTCACGCAGGAAGAGGTCGGCAAGGCCGCGCTGTACCTCTTGTCCGATCTGGGCAGCGGCACCACGGGTGAGGTTCTGCATGTCGATGCCGGCTATCATGTGGTCGGCATGAAGGCGGTCGATGCGCCCGATATCGACGTAGTGACAGGGCGCAAAGACGGGCAATGACGCTGTCGGGCTTCCTGGCGATCGCAGTTCTGACGCTGATGGGAGCGGTCAGCCCGGGGCCCGCCGTGCTGATGTCGGCCCGCACCGGCCTGACGGAGGGCATGCGCAGCGGCGCCATGCTGGCCCTGGGCATCGGCGTCGGCGCCTGTTTCTGGGCCGCGGCGGCGCTGTTCGGTCTGAACCTGGTGTTCCAGGCCGCGCCGATCCTGCTGACGGCGCTGAAGGTCGGGGGCGGGCTGTTTCTGCTGTATCTGGCCTGGGGGCTGTGGCGCGGGGCCGATCAGCCCGTCAGGCCGGGCCACCTGGCGCCGGGCGGCACAGGCGGGCCGGGGTCGGCCTTTCGCCGCGGCGTCATCACCCAACTGACCAACCCCAAGCCCGTCGTGCTGATGAGCACGATCTTTCTGGGCACCGTGCCCGAGGGGACGCCCGCCTGGATCCATGCCGCAATACTGGCCGTGATCCTGTTCAACGAAACCGTCTGGAACGTCATCGTCGTTCGGATATTCTCTTTCGAACGCTCGAAATCGGCCTATCTTGGCTTCAAATCCCTCCTGGATCGCCTGTTCGCCTTTGGTCTGGCGGCCCTGGCCACGAAGATCGCCGTCAATTGAGGACATCATGAACGACCGTCTGCCGCATGAGAAAGGCTTTCATGTCAGCTGGGACCAGATCCATCGCGATGCGCGCGCGCTGGCCTGGCGGCTGGACGGAAAGGGGCCCGGCGAGGGTGGAACCTGGAAGGCGGTGGTGGGCATCACCCGCGGCGGCCTGGTGCCGGCGATGATCGTCAGTCGCGAACTCGACATCCGCGTGGTCGATACGATCAGCGTGAAATCCTACAACCACCAGACCCAGGTCGAGGCCACCGTCACCAAGGCACCGCAGGCCGAACTGATGGGCGATGGCACGGGCATCCTGGTGGTCGATGATCTGGTCGACAGCGGCAAGACGCTGGAACTGGTGCGCCAGTTGTATCCGAAGGCGCATTTCGCCACGGTCTATGCCAAGCCCAAGGGCAAGCCGATGGTCGACAGCTATATCACCGAAGTGTCACAAGACACCTGGATCTTCTTTCCCTGGGACATGGCGCTGCAATATGTGCAGCCCTTCCGGGGGCGCGACTGACCGATCATGATCATCAACACGGCAAGCAGGCTCGGCCGCTGGCTGCACTGGATCTTCGAGGCGAGCCTGCTGATCAAGGGCCTTCTGGCCTTTGGCGAGATGCTGGGCGGATTCGGCCTGCTGTTGACCCCGAACCTGACGATCCTGCGGTTCGTGGGCTGGCTGACGCGCCACCAGCTCACCCAGAACCCCAGCGAGGACATGGCGATCTGGGCCAAGCATCTGGCCGACAGCTTCCCCATCGAGCTGCAACATTTCTATGCCGTCTACATGCTGTTTCACGGCACGCTGAAATTCACCATGGTGCTGATGCTGGCCTGGCGCATCGTCTGGGCCTATCCCCTGGCCATGGCCGTGCTGGCGGGCTTTGTCATCTATCAGATGACCGAGTTTTTCCTGCATGGCGGTGCGGTTCTGCTGCTGTTGTCCGGTTTCGACTGTTTCATGATCGTGCTGGTCTGGCGCGAATACCAGATCCTGCGCCTGGATCCGGACCTGCACTGACCCCTCGCCCGCCCGCCGCATCCCTCCTGCCTGAACGAGGCCCCGATGACCGCCCAGCCGCTGAACCCCGCCATGGCTGCCACTTTCGCCCCGCCGGTGATGGAGGCGCGGCGCTGGATTCAGGACGTGACCTTTCCGGCCGATCGCCCGCTGATCAACGTCAGTCAGGCCGCTCCGGTCGACAGCCCGCCGCTGGCCCTGCGCCAGGCCCTGGCCCTGGCCGCTGTCGGCGACCCCTCCGCGCATCTTTACGGCGCCGTGCTGGGCCGCGACGACCTGCGCGCCGAGATCGCCAGCCAATGGTCGCTGGCCTATGGCGGCAGCATCCGGCCGGCCCAGGTCGGCATCACCCAGGGCTGCAACCAGGCCTTCTGCGCGGTCATGGCCACGCTGGCCGGCGCGGGCGATGAGGTCATTCTGCCAACCCCCTGGTATTTCAACCACAAGATGTGGCTGGACATGCAGGGCGTCACCACCGTCCCCCTGGCCACCGGGCCTGGCCTGATTCCCGAACCCGCCGCCGCCGAGCGTCTGATCACGCCGCGCACCCGCGCCATCGTGCTGGTCAGCCCCAACAACCCGGGCGGCGTGGAATATCCGGCCGAGACGCTGGCCGCCTTCCGCGACCTGGCGCGCGCCCGCGGCCTGGCGCTGATCGTCGATGAGACCTACCGCGATTTCGACTCGCGCCATTCCGGGGTGAACGGAGGCCGCCCGCATGACCTGTTTGCCGACCCCGACTGGGCTGACAGCTTCATTCACCTCTATTCCTTCTCGAAGGCCTACCGTCTGACCGGTCATCGCGTCGGCGCGATGATCGCCTCGGAACAGCGCCTGGCCGAAGTCGAGAAATTTCTCGACACCGTTGCCATCTGCCCCAACCAGCTTGGCCAGATCGCGGCCCTGTGGGGGATGCAGAACCTGACGCAATGGGTGGCGGGCGAACGCGCCGAGATCCTGGCCCGCCGCCGCGCCATGACCGAAGGCTTCGGCACCTTGCCTGGCTGGAAGCTGCTGGGCTGCGGCGCCTATTTCGCCTATGTCGAACATCCCTTTGCCGAAAGCTCGGTCGACCTGGCCAGGCGGCTGGTCCATCAGGCCTCGGTGCTGATGCTGCCGGGCACGATGTTCCAGCCCATGGCCGCGCCGGAAGGCCACCGCCAGATGCGGATCGCCTTTGCCAACATCGACGTGCCCGGCATCGGCGAACTGTTCCGCCGGCTTTCGATGCTCGCGCCCGGCTGATCCGGGCGCGCGAGTTTCGCGGGCTTGCCCCCCGCCCCCCTTGGCCTTAGACAGGCCAGCGATATCGCATCCCGAGGCGGACATGGCCAAGAAAACCGACGTGGACGAAGCCCCCAGGAAGAAAGGCGGCGTGGAGAAGCATCTCGCGGTCTGGCTGCTGATGGCCATGATCGTGACGGGTCTGGGCGGCTGGGGCGTCACCAACTTCGGCAATTCCGTCACCTCGATCGGCAAGATCGGCTCGCGTGACATGACCGCCGATGAATTCGCCCGCTCGCTGAAGGCCGCGCTGGACAACGTCTCCAGGCAACTGGGCACCGAGATCACCCTCGAGCAGGCGCGTGCCCTGGGCATCGACCGCCAGGTGCTGCAGGGCCTGATGCTGCGCACCGCGATGGATGCCGAGGCCGACCGGCTGGGCCTGTCGGTGGGCGATACGATCGTGGCCGAACAGGTCAAGGCCAACAAGGCCTTTCAGGGTGTCGGCGGCTTTGACCGCGACGCCTACAAGCAGGCGCTGCAATTCAACGGCATGACCGAAAAGACCTATGAAGCGGGCCTGCGTGCCGACCTGACCCGCCAGATTCTGCAAGGCGCGGTCACGGGCGGCCTGTCGGCCCCGGCCACGCTGGTCGATGCGCTTTATGGCTATCGTTTCGAAAGGCGCGGCTTCACCCTGCTGCCGCTGACGGAGAAAGGTCTGCCCACCCCGGTGGCATCGCCGACCGAAGCCGAGCTGAAGGCCTATTATGACGCGCATCTCGAGGCCTTCACCCGCCCGGCGGGCAAGCGCATCACCTATGCCGCCCTGCTGCCCGACACGCTGGCCGCGCAGGTGGCCGTCGACGACAAGGCGGTGGCCGATCTCTATGCCGCACGGGCCGACCAGTATCATATCCCCGAAAAGCGCCTGGTCGAACGCCTGGTCTTTGCGACCGAGGCCGATGCCAGGGCTGCGAAGGCGCGACTGGATGCGGGAAGCATCAGCTTTGCCGACCTGGTCAAGGAACGCGGGCTGGAACTGTCCGACATCGACATGGGCGACGTGTCGAAGGCCGAGCTGGCCGAGGCGGGCGACGCCGTCTTTGCGGTGAGCGAAGTGGGCGGCGTGACCGGCCCGGCGCCCTCGGCACTTGGCCCGGCGCTTTACCGCATGAACGGCATCCTGGCCGCGCAGGACACCACCCTGGAACAGGCCAGACCGGAACTGGTCAGGGAATTGCAGCTTGAAGCCGCGCGGAAGGCCATCACCGCCAAGGTCGAGGCGATCGACGACGCCCTGGCCGGTGGCGCCACGCTGGAAGACCTGGCCAAGGAACAGGGCATGGTGCTGGCCACCACCGATTACGCACCCGGCGCCGACGACAACGATCCGATCACCGCCGACAAGGGCTTTGCCAGCCAAGCCGCCAAGACCGCCGTGGGCGATTATCCCGAGGCCGTGGCGCTGGACAACGGCGGCCTGATCGCCATGCGGGTGGATGCGGATCTGCCCGCGGCGCCAATCCCGCTTGACAAGATCAAGGATAGGGTGACGGCCGCCTGGCACGCCGACCGGCTGCATGCCGCGCTGGTCGCCCAGGCCGCCGATGTCAGGGCAAAGGTCGAGGCCGGCACCTCGCTGGCGACCTTCGGCATCACCACGCGCTCGGCGCCAGTGACCCGCGATGCGGCACCCGCCGAAATTCCGCCCCAGGTGCTGTCTGCCGTTTTCGCCATGTCTGCGAACGAGGTGCGCGTGGTCGAAACCCCGGATTTCGTCGGTCTGGTCCGGCTGGATTCGGTCGAAGCCGCACCGACGGATGGCGATGCCGCGCGACAGGCGCGCGACCAGATCTCGGCCGAGCTGCGCAATGGCCTGGCAAGCGACGTGAGCGAGCTTTATGGCCGTGCGCTGCTGGATCAGGAAAAGGTCGCGCTGGACC
>JAKALB010000161.1 GCA_021813365.1 Pseudomonadota bacterium
CCGCAGCCGGCAGACCTCAAACAGCTTCCGGGTCTGGCTCTCCACGCCCTTGGCCCCGTCGATCACCATGATCGCGGCGTCCACGGCCGTCAGGGTGCGATAGGTGTCTTCGGAAAAGTCGCTGTGGCCGGGCGTGTCCACCAGGTTGAAGCGGTAGCGACCAAAATCGAAGGACATGGCGCTGGCCGAGACGGAAATCCCGCGCTCCTGCTCCAGCTTCATGAAATCGGACCGCGTGCGCCGCGCCTCGCCCTTGGCCCGGACCTGACCCGCCATCTGGATCGCGCCGCCGAAGAGCAGGAACTTCTCGGTCAGGGTGGTCTTGCCCGCGTCGGGGTGCGAGATGATCGCAAAGGTCCGGCGGCGGGCGATCTCGATCGGCAGATGGGGGGTGTGGTCCAGCATGGGCCAGCCCATAGCGGAAGGCCGGGCTCCGGGCAAGCCGGGGGGGCAGGCCTTGCCCGGACCGCCTCCGCCCATCCGTTTCATCTGTTCATAAATATCCCACGGGGGTGCGGGGGTGTGAAACCCCCGCTGACTTCACGGGGGTGCGGGCCGTGGGTGCGGGCCGGGGGTGCGGGCCGTGTCCCCGCCGCCATGGCGGGGCTGCGCTCAGCGTGGCCGGTAAAGCAGACTGGGCGCGATGCCCTCCAGCGCCTGGCGCCCGGCCTCGGTTCCGAAATGCTGGGTATGGGCCAGGCCAGGGAAGCGTGCCTTCACCTCCGCGGCCACTTCGGCGGGTAGACGGTTCACCACGGCTTCGGTCACCATCAGGCTCTCCGACGGCACACCCTCGGCATAGACGATTTCGTGCGCGTCGAAGACCAGGCTGAAGTAATCGGTCCAGCCGCCTTCGCGGATATAGACCCGGTCGTCATCCACCAGATGCCGGGCCTGGACCAGCAGTTCGGCGGTGTGCAGGCCAGGCAGGCGGCGGCGCTGATACAGGAAGACCCGGTGATGCTGGCCCAGGATCAGATCGCCCTCGTTGCCCAGCGTGCCGGCAGTGATGACGACCGGGGCAAACTCGCCCACGGCGCGCAGACGCGACTGGCCGATCCAGCGGATCGGCTGGCGGCCATGGTCGCGGGTCAGGATGCGGTCGCCCGGACGCAGCGCCTCGATCGCGCGCTGGGTGCCGTCGCCCAGGGTAATCATCGTGCCCCGCGCAAAGGACAGGCACAAGAGATCGGCCAGCCGCAGATCGCCCGGCGCCGGGTCGATCGCCACCAGCGCATAGCCCAGGCGCGGCGCCATGGGCGACAGGGGCAGCACCGCCCTCTCGCCACCCAGGTCCAGCATCAGGACCTCGATCCGGTCGCCATCCCGCGCCATCAGCGTGTAGCGACCCAGCAGGCGCACCGCCGCTCCGGCGGCACCGATCTGGCTGGCGGGCGCCACATGCTGCGCCCGGCCTTCCGGAGCCTGCACCACCAGCCGCAGCGGCCGGGCCTCGGGGTGCAGTTCATAGATGTCTTCCGGCACCACTTCGTCCGGCGCACCCATGGCATCGCCCTGGTTCACGCCCAGCGTCACATAGACATCGGCTGCGGCAAACACCTGGGCGGCCTGGCCGGCTTCGGGGCGGTGGGACTGCGGGGCGCTGCTCATCGAGGATTGTTGCCTGTTCTTCGCCAATAATGCCTTGCAGGAGAATTGTGGCAATAGGCCGACCGATGCGGGGCAAAAGCGCGAAGGTCGTCCGGCTGCGACCCGGCTTGCACTGGCGGCACGGCCGGGTTTTGCTGACACAAACAGGAGAGCAGACGATGGATCTGGGAATCAGGGGCAAGCGGGCACTGGTGACGGCCAGTTCCAGGGGGTTGGGCCGCGGCTGCGCCCTGGCGCTGGCCGAGGCCGGGGTCGACCTGGTGCTGAACGCCCGCGGCGCCGAGGCCCTGGCCGCCACGGCCGCCGCGATTCGCGCAACCCATGGCGTCGGCGTCGTCGAAGTCGCCGCCGATGTGACCAGCGCGGAGGGTCGCGCCGCAGTGCTGAATGCGGCAGGAGAGGTCGACATCCTGGTGACCAATGCCGGCGGACCGCCGCCCGGCTTGTGGAGCGAATGGAGCCGCGAGGATTTCATCAGGGCCCTGGATGCCAACATGCTGACCCCGATCGCCCTGATGCAGGCCTGCCTGCCCGGCATGATGGCGCGGGGCTGGGGCAGGGTGGTCAACATCACCAGCCAGTCGGTCAAGGCTCCGATCCCGCAGCTGGGCCTGTCGAATGCCGCCCGCGCCGGGCTGACCGGTTTCGTGGCCGGCACCGCGCGACAGGTCGCCGCAAGCGGCGTGACGATCAACAACCTCCTTCCCGGCATTCATGATACCGACCGTGGCCTGGCGCTGGACCGGCGCGATGCCGAGGCACGCGGCATCTCGCTGGCCGAGGCACGGGCCACGCGCGAACGCACGATCCCGGTCGGCCGTTATGGCACGCCGGCCGAATTCGGCGCCGCCTGCGCCTTCCTGTGCAGCCAGCACGCCGGCTTCATCGTGGGGCAGAACATTCTGCTCGACGGTGGGGCGATGAATTCCACCCTGTGACACCGCCGATCGCCCGCCCCGACTGCGAGACGCACCTCCTTCGGTCGTGCGGGGCCCCAGGCTCGCCGGAACCGCCCGGGCGGGGCAGGGGCCGGGCTCCTGCGGCGCGACCGGCTTGCCGGGGCGCGGAAGGGCTGCTAGGGGTTCCCAAGGAAAACTCTAGGGAATTTGCGTGACCGCCTCTCCGCGTCTGGAAGTCAGCGCCCTGTCGCGCCGCTTTGGCGGGCGGGCGGTGGTTGATGATCTGTCGCTGACGATCGAGGCCGGGCAGGTCACCTGCCTGCTGGGCCCGTCGGGCTGCGGCAAGTCCACGACGCTGCGCATGATCGCCGGGGTCGAGACCCCGGATCAGGGCGTCATCCGCATCGACGGCAGCCCGGTCTGGGGCGAGGGGCGCGCCCTGCCGCCCGAAGCGCGCGGCGTGGGACTGATGTTTCAGGATTTTGCCTTGTTCCCGCATCTGACTGTGGCGGGCAATGTGGCCTTCGGCCTGCGCGGCGAGGCGCGCGACAAGGCCAGGCGCGTCGACGAACTGCTGGAGCGGGTGAACCTGCAGGGCTTTGGCCCCAAGCATCCGCATGAATTGTCCGGAGGGGAACAGCAGCGCGTCGCGCTGGCACGCGCCCTGGCCCCCCGACCCAGGGTGATGCTGATGGATGAGCCCTTTTCCGGCCTGGACAACCGGCTGCGCGACGGCATCCGCGACACCACGCTGGATCTGCTCAAGGCCGAGGGTGCGGCGGTGTTGCTGGTCACCCACGAACCCGATGAGGCGATGCGCATGGCCGACGAGATTGCCCTGATGCGGGCGGGCCGGATCGTGCAACGCGGCGCGCCCTACAACATCTACAATGCCCCCGTGGATCGCGCAGCGGCCGGGTTCTTCAGCAATATCAACGTGATTCGCGGCATTTCGAAAGGCGCGTTGACCGCCACGCCCTTTGGCGACTTCCTGACCCCGGGCCATCCCGATGGCGCGGCCGTGGAAATCGTCATCCGTCCGCAGCACCTCAAGATCGATTTCGACCGAGCCGGACGCGGGCCGCTGCCCACCGCGCAGGACGGCACGCCGGCGCGAGGCACCGTCACCCGCGCGCGGTTTCTTGGGCACGAGAGCCTGGTCGAGTTCCGCATGGATTTCGACGGCTCGGCCCTGACCGCCTCGGTCCCCGGCGTGTTCCTGCCGCGCCCGGGCGCGGTCCTGTGGCTGATGATCCGCCGCGACCGCTGTTTCGTTTTCCCGGCGTAGAACCGGCCGGCGTGCCGGTCAGGCCGAAATCGCCGGAATGCCCTCGCGCCCTGTGGGCCGCCGCGTTTTGCAGCGTTGTGCAGCGCGCCACCATGCCGGCCAGCGGCGATCGCGGTCCGGGCGGCGAGGCCCGCGATGCGATGGTCCCCCGGCCCATCCGGGCGCGGCAAAGACCATCGGTCGCAGCCGGGATCCTCTGGCCACCCCTGTCATGCCACCCGGATTCTTCCTACATTCACCGCAGGCACGGTATCGCCGTCCCGGAACAGAGCCTTGATCGCCTCACGCCATGACCGCGGATCAGACCATTCCCGTTTCCGTCGTGCAGGAAATCCGCGACCGATGCCTGTGTTTTGCGACACAGCGCGCGGCCCGGCTGCTGGCGCGGCGGTTCGACCGGGCCTTTGCAGCCCTGGGCCTGACCAACGGCCAGTTCTCGCTGATGGTGGCGCTGGCGGGCATGGGGGCGCCGCGGCTGGGCAGGCTGGCCGAGATTCTGATGATGGATCAGACCACGCTGACCGCTGCGGTCAAGGCGCTGCGGGCGCGTGGCTGGGTGGAACGCCGCCCCGACCCTGACGACCGGCGCGCCCGACGGGTGGCGCTGACCCCGTCGGGGCTGGCGGTGGTCGGCCGGGCCGTGCCGATCTGGCGGGCCGAGACCGCCGCCCTGCGCGACAGTCTTGGCGCCGAACGCGCCGACGCCTTGCTGGCGCTCCTGCACCTCGCGGGGCCGGTTCCGCCCGCAGCCACCTCCGCCACCACCTCCGCCACCGCCACCACCTCCGCCACCGCCTAGAACCGCTCGCCGGTGGCGGCCAGCGCCAGGATGCGGTCGATCCGCAGGCTGCGCGGCCCGCGCCCCACCATATCGGCCTGCAGGGTCAGCACCTGGCCCTGCTGGCGCAGTGCCAGCGGGCGGATATCGCCGTGGCTTTCCGCCCCGTCCGCCTCCAGGTAGGTCAGGGCCAGCACCACGCGATCGCGGATCGCCTGCCGGATCAGCGGCAGATGCCGCGCCGCACGCTGGGTCGCCCGGGCCGGCTGCGTGAACAGATCCTTCGGATCCTCGACCGGGGCAGGGGTCACGGCGCTGATCTTCTCGGCCAGGCTGCGGGCGGCGCGGGCCAGCACGGCGTCACCGCCCTCCGACACCAGGCGCAGCCCGGTGCGCAGTGCTTCGCGCTCGGGCGGGGTCAGAATCATCGGCGGCAGGGTCATCGGCTGGCGCAGGATGTATCCCATGCCGCGTTCCCCCTCGACCGCCAGGCCCGAGGCCATCAGCGTGGCCATGTCGCGCCAGATCGTGCGTTCGCTGACCCGCAGCTCGCGCGCCAGATCGGCGGCGCGGTGCAGCCGCCCGTCGCGCAGGATCTGGATCAGGTCGAACAGGCGATCAGAGCGCGGCATGGCTTCCCGGCGGCTGGACTCTCCTGACAATATCCTGTCAGTTACCCCGCCGGCCAGCCCCATCTTGCCGCACGGAACCCGACGCTTTCGCTTTCGTTGCGCGGGGCCTGGCCTTAACCTCGCCGCAATCGGGCCGATCGGGCCTGCAGGAGGATAAGACATGCATATGATTGGTCCGTTCCAGCTGATCCTGGTGGCAATCGTGGTTCTGGTGCTGTTCGGCCGTGGCAAGGTGGCCGGTCTGATGGGCGAGGTGGGCAAGGGCATCTCGGCCTTCAAGAAGGGCATCAGCGAAGGCAAGGAAGAAGTGGAGAAGGAGGCGGCCGTGGTTGCCAAGGATGTCACGCCGTCCGTGTCGGCGAGCGACGACGCGCCCAAGGCCTGATCCCATTCACCTGACTGCGGGGGCGCTCCGGCTTTCCGGGGCGGATGACCATGTTCGAGATCGGCTGGGCGGAATTGCTGGTGATCGGTGTGGTGGCGCTGATCGTCATCGGGCCGGAAGATCTGCCCGAAATGTTCCGCCAGATCGGGCGCTTCACCGCCAAGCTCCGCCAGATGGGACGCGAGTTCCAGAAGGCGATGGACCAGGCGGCCAAGGAAACCGGCGTCAAGGATGTGGCAAGGGACATCGGCGCCATGACCTCGCCCAAGGCGATGGGTCTGGATGCGGTGAAGGCCGCGGCCGACAAGTTCGAGAAATGGGATCCGATCAAGAACGCGGCCAAGCCCACCGCCACCCGCACGCCCGGCCCCTCGGCCGCAGGCGAGGCTGCGGCCGATGCCGCCGCCGATGCCGTGCTTGAGGCGCGCACCGCCACCGCCCTCTCCGGCCTGACCGCCACCGCCGCGCCCGCCACCGGCGCGGCCCAGGCCGCAGGTTCCGAGCCGAACCCGGCAATCGGGCCGGCCACCAGG
>JAKALB010000025.1 GCA_021813365.1 Pseudomonadota bacterium
ACGATGGACATGGCCCGCCGCCAGGATGCCGATGTCCGGCCGGTGCAGGTCACCCATCCAGTCCATGTCGGCCATGATGTCGGTATCGCCCGAGACATAGATGACATGGCCCTCGCCCGCGATCATGTAGCCGGCCTCCGAGCCGACCGCCACGCCCTCGTCCGAGGAGGAATGGCAGGCATTGACCATCGTCACCCTGGCGCCGTTCGCCGTGACCGTCCCGCCCTTGTTGCAGCCGGTGATCTCGACGCCGTGCCGGGCGTTGAGATGGCGCGTCAGGTCATAGATGCCCACGATCCTCGCCCCCGTTTCCCTGGCGATGGCCACGCTGTCGCCGACATGGTCGCCATGGCCATGCGTCAGGAAGATATGGGTGACACCCGCCACGGCCTCGGCCCGGCGGTCGGCCGGGAACATCGGGTTGCCGGTCAGCCAGGGGTCGATCAGCAGCACCGCCTGTTCGATTTCGATGCGAAAGCCGGAATGGCCCAGCCAGGTGATCTTCATCGGTCCCCCCCTCGGTCGGTTGCGTCATCGCCACAGGGTAGCCGCATTGCCCCGGCTGTCCAGCGCGACGGGCGTTGCGCCCCTTCGGGGCGGCGGGGCAGGGGGCGGGGAGCGGGCGGGGGCACGGGGCGGGGAGCGGGCCGGGGGTTTTCCACCCCCGGACCCCCGGAGGATATTTGTGAACAGATGAAAAGCCAAGGCGGGCCTCTGCCCATCCGCTTGCGATGGCCGGGACGCGCCGCTAAAGGAAGGCACAGCGTCATCCCGAGGAACCTGCCCCATGTCGATCGACATCGCGACCGCGCGCAAAGTGGCCAAACTCGCCCGGATCCGGGTCGAGGAGGCGCAGCTGCCGAAACTGGCCGAACAGCTTTCCGGCATCCTGGGCTTCATGGAGCAGTTGAACGAGGTCGATGTGAGCGGCGTCGAGCCGATGGTCTCGGTCACGCCGATGCGTCTGAAGCGCCGCAAGGATGTCGTGACCGATGGCAACATCCAGGCCCAGATCCTGAAGAACGCCCCCGATGCCCGCGAGGGCTTCTTTGCCGTGCCGAAGGTGGTCGAATGACATCCCCCAACGAACTGACCATCGCCGCCGCGCGTGATGCGCTGCGCGCCGGCGATCTGTCGGCCGTGGATCTGACCATGGCCTGCCTGACCGCGATCGATGCGAGCGACGGGCTGAATGCCTTCGTCCACAAGACCCCGGACATCGCGCTCGACCAGGCGCGGGCGGCGGATGCGCGGCTGAGGCAGGGCGACGCGCCCGACCTCTGCGGCATTCCGCTGGGCATCAAGGATCTGTTCTGCACCAGGGGCGTGCCGTCGCAGGCGGCCTCGAACATCCTGAGGGGCTTCAGGCCCGAATACGAATCCACCGTCACGACCAGGCTGTTCGAGGCCGGTGCCGTCATGCTGGGCAAGCTCAACATGGACGAATTCGCCATGGGGTCCAGCAACGAGACCTCGGCCTATGGCAATGCCGTCAACCCCTGGAAGGTCGATGACCGGCGGCTGACGCCGGGCGGCTCTTCGGGCGGCTCGGCCGCCGCCGTCGCCGCCGATCTGTGCCTGGGCGCCACCGGCACCGACACCGGCGGCTCGATCCGCCAGCCCGCGGCCTTCACCGGCATCACCGGCATCAAGCCGACCTACGGCCGCGTCAGCCGCTGGGGCATCGTGGCTTTCGCCTCCAGCCTGGACCAGGCCGGACCGATGACCAAATCGGTCCGCGATGCCGCGATCTTCTTGGCCGCCATGGCCGGGCATGACCCCAAGGATTCCACCTCTGCCGACCTGGCGGTGCCCGATTTCGAAGCCGCCCTGACCGGCGATATCCGTGGCCAGAAGATCGGCATTCCCAGGGAATACCGCATGGACGGCATGCCTGCCGAGATCGAGAAGCTCTGGGCCGAGGGCATCGCCATGATGCAGGACGCCGGCGCCCGGATCGTCGACATTTCCCTGCCGCATACCAGATACGCGCTGCCGGCCTATTACGTCATCGCCCCGGCCGAGGCCTCCTCGAACCTTGCCCGCTATGACGGGGTGCGCTATGGCCACCGGGCCAAGCTGGCCCAGGGCGACGGCATCACCGAGATGTATGAAAAGACCCGCGCCGAAGGCTTTGGTGCCGAGGTGCAGCGCCGGATCCTGCTGGGCACCTATGTGCTGTCGGCGGGCTTTTACGACGCCTATTACAACCGGGCCCGCAAGGTCCGCGCCCTGATCAAGCGCGACTTCGAGAATGCCTTTGCCGCGGGCATCGACACGATCCTGACGCCAGCCACGCCTACGAGCGCCTTCGGCCTGGGCGAGATGGCCAATGCCGACCCGGTCGAGATGTATCTGAACGACGTTTTCACCGTCACCGTGAACCTGGCCGGCCTGCCCGGCATTGCGGTGCCGGTCGGGCTGGACAGCAAGGGCCTGCCCCTGGGCCTGCAGCTGATCGGTCGCCCCTGGGACGAGGCCGGCCTGTTGAACCACGCCTATGTACTGGAACGTGCCGCGGGCTTTGTGGCCAAACCGGCGAAATGGTGGTAGGGACGGCTCAACAAGAAACGTCGAGGCACGGCATGCGCGCATTTCTCCCGGTTTTCCTGGTTTCCCCGGTTGCCCTGGCCCTGGCCTCGGGCCTGGCTCTGACCGCCTGCACCGGCACGCCGGTGCCCGACAGCGGTGCCAGCTTCAGCCCCGATGGCGCCGCCGCCGCGATCGATTCCGCCGGCGGCGATGCCGCGCAGTTCGATCCGAACCGGCCGCGCGGCGATGCACCCGATACGATCCAGGCCGATTCCGGCGAAATGGGCTATGCCACCCAGGGCCTGTCGGACGAACAGAGCTTCAAGGCGGTGACCGAGCGCACCTCGATCGAGGGCGACAAGGAGCGCATCGCCGCCAACCGCGCGCGCTATGTCGTCATCCAGCCGACCGACATTCCGCAGCGCCCCGATGCCACCGGCCCCGACATCGTCAAATACGCGCTGGCCACCACCAATCCGGTGGGCGTGCAGCTCTATGACCGCCCGGCGTGGTATCTGGTCAACATCCAGACCGCCTGCCTGAAATACACCTCTGCCGATTTCGCCCAGGCGGCGTTCCTTGCGGCTGGCGGACCGGTGCGCGACCGCAAGGGCCTGGATCCGGATGGCGACGGCTTCGCCTGCGACTGGGATCCGACCCCGTTCCGCGCCGCCCTGCAACAGTGATTGAAGGCGGCTCGCCCAACCATGGCGAGCGGCGCGATGGCCTGCGCCCCCGGCTGATCGTGTTGCACCACACCGCGCTGCCCGACCTGGCAACGGCGCGGGCATGGCTCTGCGATCCCGCGCGCGAGGTCTCGGCCCATTGGCTGTTGGCCGAGGACGGCACCGCCCTTGCGCTGGTCGACGAATCCCGCCGCGCCTGGCATGCCGGGGCCGGGGCCTGGGGCGACATCACCGATGTGAACTCGGCCTCGATCGGGATCGAGATGCAGAACCCCGGCGATCGCCCCTATCCACATGCGCAGTTGGCCGGGCTGGAACGGCTGCTGTGCGGCATCATGCAGCGCTGGTCGATCCCGCCCAGAGGTGTGATCGGCCATTCCGACATGGCTCCGTCACGCAAGCAGGATCCCGGCCCGCGCTTCGACTGGCGGCGCCTGGCGCTGGCCGGCCTGTCGGTCTGGCCCGATGGGCCCGGCGACCCCGGCCGCCCCCTGGGCCAGAGCCTGACCGCCATCGGCTATCCGCCGGCGCCCGACGCCCCGCGCCTGGCCGCCTTTCGCCTGCGCTTTCGTCCATGGGCCAGCGGCCCCGAGACCGCCGAGGACCGTGCCATGGCCGATGCCGTGGCGCGCCTGTCGGGCTAGACCACGTTTCTGCGCGGGAATGTGCAGATCCTGTCGGAACGCTCCGGCCGCAGCCGCACGCCCCGGCCATCGGGCGGTTGACCTGACCCTTTGCAGGGCGTATCCCGCAACTCGCGCGGATGGCCGGATGACCGCGGGACAACACCCCCGAGGAAAGTCCGGACTCCACGAGGCATGGGTGCCGGGTAACGCCCGGCGGGGGAAACCCCAGGGAAAGCGCCACAGAGAAGAGACTGCCCCGCCGCGAGCCAGGGTTCGCCCTGGGCTCGGGCGGGGTAACGGTGAAAAGGTGGGGTAAGAGCCCACCGCGGACCTGGCAACAGGCCCGGCACGGCAAGCCCCACCCGGAGCAATGCCAAATAGGGATCCCGCGTGGAAAGGTCCGCACCCCGCTGGTGCGGAGACCTCCACAGAGCCGCCTCGGCTTGAGGGGTCCGGGTTGGCAGCTTGACCGCCCTGGCAACAGGTGCGGCAGAGGAATGGTCATCCAGAGGGGCAACCCTCGGACAGAATCCGGCTTACAGGCCATCCGCGCGCTTCGATCCTGCCGGCCCCGGATTCCGCCCCGAAAAAGGTTGGAAATCCGGGGCGGGCCGGTTGACTCTGCCGCGCCCGCGGGTAAAAGGCGGCTTCAAGGAATTCGCGGAGGAGCCTCGCTTCTCCGATACTGGAGAGACGACCATGGCCAAACCGGCGACGATCAAGATCCGTCTGAACTCGACGGCTGGCACCGGGCACTTCTATGTGACCAAGAAGAACGCCCGGACCATGACCGAGAAGTTCACCGTCAAGAAATACGATCCCGTCAAGCGCGAGCATGTCGAATACAAGGAAGGCAAGATCAAGTAGGATCTGCCATTCCCGACCTGCCACGGGCCGCGCCTTCGGGGGCGGCCTTTGCTTTTGGGCGTGATTCCCTCACACGGGATCGGATAACCCCCGAAGGCACGGCCCCGAAGAGGAGACCGGCGTTGGAAAGCGACCACTACGAACGCCATTTCGTCGCCCGCGTCGGCTGGCTGCGCGCCGCCGTGCTGGGGGCCAATGACGGCATTGTCTCGACCGCATCGCTGATCGTCGGCGTGGCGGCGGCGTCAGACCGCTCGGCGGTGCTGGTGGCGGGCATGGCCGGGCTGGCGGCCGGGGCGCTGTCGATGGCGGCGGGGGAATATGTCTCGGTCTCGTCCCAGGCCGATACCGAAAGGGCCGACACGGAGCGCGAACGCGCCGAGATCGAGGCCGATCCGGCCGGCGAGTTGCACGCCCTGGCCCTGATCTATCAGCAGCGCGGGCTTGACCCGGCCCTGGCCACCCAGGTGGCAGAGGCATTGCACGCCCGCGACCCGCTGCACGCCCATCTGCGCGATGAACTGGGCTTTTCCGAACATACCGAGGCCAGGCCCCTGCTGGCAGCGGGCGCCTCGGCTGCCAGCTTTGCATTTGGCGCGGCCCTGCCCATGGCCACGGCGGCCCTGGTGCCGGCGACGGACATTGCCGTCTGGGTCACGGCGCTGTCGCTGATCTTCTTGGCCGCGCTGGGCGCCGTGGGGGCCCGGACCGGCGGCGCGCCCGTGCTGCGGGCGGTGATCCGCGTCACCTTCTGGGGCGCGGTCGCCATGGCGGTGACGGCACTGGTCGGCAGGCTGTTCGGCACTCTGGTCTGACCCGTCCGCGGCCCGCCCGGCAATGCCAAGGGGCCGGGATTGCTCCCGGCCCCTGGTCGTCTCGCGGAATTGTCGCCCGGATGCGGGGTTATTCGCGGTTGTTGCCCATGAATTGCAGCAGGAACATGAACATGTTGATGAAGTCCAGATACAGCTGCAACGCACCCATGATCGACGACTTGCCCAGCCATTCGGTGTCACCCGATTGCGCATGGGCCAGATACATCGACTTGATCGCCTGCGTGTCATAGGCCGTCAGGCCCGCGAACAGCAGCACCCCGATGAACGAGATCGCGAATGCCACCGCCGACGAGGCGAGGAAGATGTTGATCAGCGAGGCCACGATCAGCCCGATCACGCCCATCATCAGGAAGCCGCCCAGCGCGGACAGATCCCGCTTGGTCGTGTAGCCATAGATCGACAGGCCGGCAAAGGCCGCGGCCGTCGCCAGGAAAGTCGAGGCGATCGACGTCTGGGTATAGACCGCGAAGATGAACGCCAGGCTCAGCCCCATCAGCGCCGAATAGACGTAGAAATAGAGCTGCGCGGCGGCGGCCGACAACCGGTTCAGCACGGCGCCAAAGGCAAAGACCATCACCAGCGGCGCCAGCATCACGACCCACTTGAGCGGCGACATGAAGATCGCGGCGACCAACTGGTCACTCGTCCCCACCGCCCAGGCGACGCCGGCGGTGATCAGCATGGCCACGGACATCTGCCCGTAGACCCGGTTCATATGTGTCCGCAGGCCCTCGTCATACGCGGCGGTCCGGGCGCCTGCGCCAACGGTGCGGATCGTCTGGTAGTCTGACATGGCTCCTCCGTAACATGCCTGCCGACGGGCAGGCTTGCCCAGAATATTGGGGTTCCGGGCCCATCTTTCAAGCGCGGATCGCGCAAGGAATCGTGCAATCGACCGGGCTGCCGGCCACGCGGCCGATCGCGCCACCACCGGCCGGTCCCGTCCCACTGCCCCAAGACGAAAGCGCAGGTCGCACCTCACGCGAGATGGACTGCCGTGCAACCCTTGGGCGAAAACCCTGCGGCTGAGAACTGATTCGCGGCCCGCAATCGCGCCCTTTATTGCATAATGCAAATCTGCCTGTGGGCGAGTTGCACAATGGGCAAATTCGCGGCAGGGGAGCCCCGATTTTCTTCACCATCCGTATAATTGCCCCTGTCCAAAAGACAGCTATGTCGGCAAGCCATGTCGCACCTAAAGTTGTCAGGTCATCCGAAGCTGCGCCGTTCGGTCCAGGATCCGGGCCCGAAACCGGGTCTGGCCCGGGGCTCGGCCGCGTTGGGAGTCGAAATGGGAATGGAAGGGGAAGGGGAAGTTTCATGAAGCACCCGGTTGACGCCCATGTGGGCAAGCGCATCCGCCACCGCCGCTGGATGGTCGGCATGACCCAGCAGCAGCTGGCCGACAAGGTCGGGATCAAGTTCCAGCAGATCCAGAAATACGAGACCGGCATGAACCGGGTCTCGGCTTCGCGGCTGTGGGACATCGCGGAAACGCTGGGCGTGCCGATTTCGTTCTTCTTTGACGGCCTCGCCGGCAGCGAGGCCCAGGTTCAGGGCGATCTGATGGGCGACAAGGAGGCGGCCGAACTGGTGCGTTCCTACTTTGCCATCCCCGAACAGCAGCGCCGCCGCCTGTTCGACCTGGCGCGAGTCCTGTCCGACGCGGCTTGACTTCGCCCCGCCCGCATGGACCTTGGCGTTTGACCCCTGGGGAGAATGCCGATGCCTGCGGACCATGATCACGCCGCCATCATCGCGACCGCCGAGGCCCTTGCAGATGCTGCAAGGGCCGCGACGCTTGCGCATTTCCGTGCCGACGGCCTGTCGGCCGACAACAAGGAACAGCACCGCTTCGATCCGGTGACCGTGGCCGACCGCGAAAGCGAGATGCGGATGCGGGAAATCCTGGCAAGGCTGCGCCCCGACGATGCCATCTTTGGTGAGGAATTTGGCGCCACGACCGGCACGTCCGGCCTGACCTGGGTGCTGGACCCGATCGACGGCACCCGCAGCTATCTGGCCGGCACCCCCACCTGGGGCGTGCTGATCGCCTGCTCCGACGACACCGGCCCGATCTACGGCGTCATCGACCAGCCCTATATCGGCGAACGCTTCGTCGGCGGCCTTGGCCGGGCCGAGATGACCGGCCCGCTCGGCCGCCGCCTGCTGAAAACCCGCGCCCCGCGCCCGCTGTCCGACGCGCTCCTGTTCACCACCTTCCCCGAGGTCGGCACGTCCGACGAAGGCGCCGCCTTCAATCGGGTCAAGGCCAGGGCACGCCTGACCCGCTATGGCACCGATTGCTACGCCTATGCCCTGGTCGCCGCCGGGCAGATCGACCTGGTGATCGAGGCCGGGCTGCAATCTTACGACGTGCAGGCGCCGATCGCCGTCATTCAGGCTGCGGGCGGCGTGATGACCAACTGGCAAGGCGGCCCCTGCGCCCAGGGTGGCCAGGTGATCGCCGCCGCCAACCCCGAGATCCACGCCGAGGCCCTGGCGCTTCTGGCCGCGGGCCAGTCGTGAGTCCGCATCGGCTCGTTCACCTGGCAGGGGGGCACAGGCCATTGCCTGCCGGGTGGGGTCGTGACCGGCTGAACCGGTCACGCCATCCGGGCACCGGGCCAGGAAGACGCAGCCGCCCCCCAGGCCTTGCGGGATCTTTCCCGTCCCGCTAGCCTTGCCCGGCCGACACGCGAGTCCTTCCCCCTTCTGTCGCCCGGCGCCTCCGTCCACCGAAGGGGTGGTGCCAAGGAGGAGCCATGTCCGAAATCCTGATCCAGGGTGCCGATGTCATCCTGACGATGGATGATCAGGCGCGCGAACTTGCCCGGGCCGACATCCTGATCCGCGATGGCATCATCGCCGCCGTCGGCCCCGGTCTGGCCAGCTCTGGCACAATCCACTCTGCCCGCGGCTGCGTGGTGACCCCCGGCCTCGTCAACACCCACCACCACCTTTACCAGACGCTCACCCGGGCTGTCCCCGGCGGCCAGGATGCGCTGCTGTTCGGCTGGCTCAAGACGCTTTACCCGATCTGGGCCCGCTTCGGCCCTGACGAGATCTTCACCGCGACCCAGGTCGGCCTGGCCGAACTGGCGCTGTCGGGTTGCAGTCTGACCTCGGACCACCTTTACCTGTTCCCCAACGGCGCCCGGCTGGATGACACGATCGCCGCGGCGTCAGAGGTCGGCCTGCGCTTTCACCCCACCCGCGGCGCCATGTCGATCGGCGAATCCGCTGGCGGTCTGCCCCCCGACAGCCTGGTCGAACGCGAAGCCGACATTCTGTGCGACATGATCCGCGTGGTTGACACCCACCACGACCCGCGTCCCGGCGCGATGGTCCGCGTGGGGCTGGCGCCCTGCTCGCCCTTCTCGGTCTCGCGCGACCTGATGCGCGACACCGCGCTCCTCGCCCGGGACAAGCGGGTGATGCTGCACACCCATCTGGCGGAGAATGACGAAGAGATCGCCTATTTCCTCGCCCGGTTCGGCTGCCGTCCCGGCCAGTATGCCGAAGACCTGGGCTGGACTGGCAAGGATGTCTGGCACGCCCACTGCGTGAAGCTCGATGGTTCGGAAATTGAACTTTTTGCCCAGACAGGGACCGGGATCGCCCATTGTCCATGTTCGAATTGTAGATTGGGCTCCGGCATCGCACCGATCCGCACCATGCGTGACGCCGGGGTGAACCTGGGTCTTGGTGTCGATGGATCGGCCAGCAATGACGCCGGAAACCTGATGGCCGAGGCCCGCCAGGCCATGCTGCTGCAACGTGCGGCGCGGGGCGCCGACGCGATGAGCGCGCGCGAAGCCCTCTGGATCGCCACCCGGGGCGGGGCGCAGGTTCTGGGCCGCCCCGACTGCGGGCAGATTGCGCCGGGTCTTCGGGCCGATCTGGCGATCTGGGACATTGCCGGCATCGAGAGTGCCGGCTCCTGGGATCCCGCCGCCCTGTTGCTGGCCGGCCCGACCCGCGTCCGCGACCTGTTTGTCGAAGGTCGGCCGATCGTCGGCCAGGGCCGGTTGCTGACCCTGGATCTGCCCCGCGTGATCGAGCGCCAGAACCATCTGGCCCGCCGTCTGATGTCATGATACCTCGCCGCCATGGCCCATGATTACGAAGCCCAGCGCCGTGAGACCTTCGACACGTTCAAGGACGTGCCAAAGGGCGAATCCCTGCCCGCCAGGGCCGAGATCGACTTCCTGTTTTTCCCCGAGGAAGCCGATGCAAACTATGCCGCCCTGGAAAAGGCCCTGCAGGCCAGGGGCTTCCGCACCAGCCGCGACGATGACCTGCTGGTCGCCACCAAGGGGCCGATGCCCGTGACGCCCGAGGCGATCTGGGCCGAGGAGCGCATCGCCACCGAGATCGCGCTGAAGCACGATTTCTACCCCGATGGCTGGGATCTGGGTCTGGACGACTGACCAGACGGTCGGAAAAGGTTGGCTGCGCCCCAAAACCGAAACCGAAACCGAACCGAAACCGAACCGAAACCGGCACTTGTCCGCGCAGTCCCGGCAGGCAGATCGGCGATGTTTGCAGGATGCCGGTGGCGGCAGGCCCGAGCGGCAGGCCCGAACTGACCCCCAAGCCGGCGGCGCCCCCGGTCGTCGCCGCTCCTCAAATCGCTCACGGCCGATCCGGACTGGTATCCGGATCTTGGTGAACGAAAAGTTGATGAATTTCACGATTCCCAATGAAATCAATGCACCGCGCAGACTCCCACGCGTGTTACACCCGCCCCCGAGCCCGTTTCAGGCACCTTTCAGGCAGCGCCCTCCCGACCAGACCGCCCGCACCGCCCGGTCATCGCCCATCATGATGGTCGGGAACAGCGCCTGCCAGACATCCTCGGCCCGTCGTGTCGCCTGCTCGATCGCCGGGGTCGAGGCCAGGTCCAGCACCACCAGGTCCGCTTCCAGCCCCGGTGCCAGGTTTCCCACCCGATCCTCGACCCGCAGCGCCCGGGCATTGCCAGCGGTGGCCAGCCACATCAGCTCGGCCGGGTGCAGAGCCCGCCCCCGCAGCTGCCCCACCTCATAGGCCGCCGCCATGGTGCGCAGCATCGAAAAGCTGGACCCACCCCCGGTGTCGGTGGCCAGCCCCACCCGCATCCGTGCAGACAGCCCCATGTCGAACAGACCGGACCCGATGAAGGTGTTCGAGGTCGGACAATGGATCACCGCCGCCCCCACCTCGGCCAGCCGGTCCGCCTCGCGCGGCTCCAGGTGGATCGCATGGCCATAAAGCCCGCCCTGGCCCAGCAGCCCATGCGCCTCGTAGGTGTCCAGATAGTCGCGCGCCTCGGGGAACAGACGTTTCACCCAGGCGACCTCGTCGGTCTGCTCGCTCAGATGGGTCTGCATCAGGCAGTCCGGATGCTCGCCCCACAGCGCCCCCAGCGCCTCCAGCTGCTCCCGGCTTGACGTCGGCGAGAACCGCGGCGTGATGACATAGCTCAGCCGCCCCCTGCCATGCCAGGTCTCAAGCAGGCGCCTGCTGTCGTCATAGGCCGACTGCGCCGTGTCTCGCAGCCCTTCCGGCGCGTTGCGGTCCATGCAGGTCTTTCCGGCAAAGACGCGCATCCCCCGCGCCTGCGCCGCCGCAAAGAGCGCATCAACCGAAGCCGGATGGATCGTCGCATAGCTGCACATCGCGGTCGTGCCATGCGCCAGCGCCAGGTCCAGGTAGCGCCCCGCCACCTCGCCGGCATAGGACGGATCGGCAAAGCGCATTTCCTCGGGAAAGGTGTAGCGGTTCAGCCAGTCGATCAGCCGCTTGCCCCAGCTGGCGATGATCGCGGTCTGCGGATAGTGGACGTGAGAGTCGATGACCCCGGCCGAGATCAGCGCCCCGCCGTAATCGGTCACCCGGGCCATCGGATGGCCGGTGCGCAGCGCGTCGCCGTCTCCCACCGCCCGGATCAGCCCGTCTTCGATCAGCACGCCGCCGCGGGTCCAGTGCCGCGCTGCGGCCGGCCCGATCGCAAAAGGATCGCCGGCAAAACTCAGCACTTGCCCCAGCACCAGATCGGCCATGTTCCTGCGCCCCGCGTCTCACCCGCTTGCCTTGCCATAGCCTAAAAGGATTTGGCGAAGCGGTAAATTTCCGATCCCCCCGCTTCAACCTTGAAACAGCTTTCGCTAAGGTCCGGCTAATCCGGGCGCGTCCCCGGCGGGAGGCAGCATGAACGACTTGGCGGCAGAAGAGGAGGATCCGGGCCTCGACACCCGCCGCGTCACCGCGATTCTCGAGGCGGTCGAGGCCGCCGATGCCCCGCGCCTGGCGGCTCTGGTGCAGCCCCTGCACCCCGCCGACGTGGCTGACCTGCTGGAACAGGTCAGCGCCCCGGAGCGGCGCGAACTGCTGGCGCTGCTGCCCGACCTGATCGACGGCGACATCCTGTCGGAACTGGATGAAAGCCTGCGGGAAGAGCTGATCGAAACCCTGCCGCGCGCCCAGCTGGCCGAGGCGATGCGCGAACTGGATTCCGACGATGTCGTCGACATCCTGGAAGACCTGGACGCGCCGCAGCAGCAGGAAATCCTGGAAAGCCTGGACACGGCCGACCGCGCGGCGGTGGAAAAGGCGCTGTCCTACCCGGAAAACTCGGCCGGTCGCCTGATGCAGCGCGAAGTGGTCATGGCGCCCGAACACTGGACGGTGGGCGAGACGACTGATTTCCTGCGCAATGCCCAGCACCTGCCCGACCAGTTCTATCATGTGGTGCTGGTCGATCCCCGGATGCGGCCCACCGGCTATGCCACGCTGGGGCGCATCCTGTCCTCGCCCCGCGAAACCCGGTTGCGCGACATCCTGGAAGACAGTTTCCGAACCATACCCGTCACCACGCCGGAAGAGGACGTGGCCTATGCCTTCAACCAGTACCACCTGATTTCCTGCCCGGTGGTGGACGAGAACGAACGGCTGGTCGGCGTGATCACCATCGACGACGCCATGGCCGTGCTGGACGACGAGGCCGAGGAAGACATGCTGCGCCTGGCCGGCGTGGGCGAAACGGTGTCGATCGCCGACGGCCCCTTTGCGACGATCCGCACCCGGCTGCCCTGGCTGGTGGCCAATCTGTTCACCGCCTCGCTCTCGGCCTTTGTGATCTCGCGCTTTGAGTCGACCATCGCGGCCATCGTGTCGCTGGCCGCCGTCATGCCCATCGTCGCCTCGACCGGCGGCATCGGCGGCACCCAGTCGCTGGCGGTGGCGGTGCGGGCGCTGGCAACACGCGACCTGACCTCGGCCAACGCCGGGCGCGTGGTCAGGCGCGAGCTGCTGTCGGGCCTGGTGAACGGTCTGGGCCTGGCGCTGATTCTGGGAATCGGCGGCTGGCTGGTCTATGGCGACTGGCGGCTTGGCCTGGTGCTGGGCATGGCGATGATCGTCAACCAGGTCGTTGCCGCGATGGGAGGGGTGCTTGTTCCCCTGGGGCTGGAGCGACTGGGGCTTGACCCGGCGCTCGCCTCGGGCACCTTCGTTACGACCCTGACCGATGTCATGGGCTATCTGTCGTTCCTGGGCCTGGCCACGGTGCTCTTGCTATGACGGACGTGAAAGCCGAAGCCCGAGCCCGCGGGTTTGCCGCCCGCAAGCAGGCCTTCACGGCAGGGCAGGGCCAGGCGGCCGAAATTCTGGCCGATGTTCTGGCTCCGCATCGCGACCGGCCGCTGGCTGGCTATATGGCCATGCGGACCGAGATCGACCCCACCGCCGCCATGGCCGCGCATCAGGGGCCGGTCGGCGTTCCGGTGATCCTGGGCCGCGGCCAGCCGCTGAAGTTTCGCGAATGGACCCCCGGCTGCCCGATGATCGCGGGCGAATTCGGCGCGCTGATCCCGGCAGATGGTGCCTGGGTGGAACCCGAGGTGCTGATCGTCCCCCTTGTCGCCTTTGACGCCCGCGGCTTTCGCCTGGGCTATGGCGGGGGGTTCTACGACCGCACGCTGGAAGGCCTGCGTGCCCGTCGCCCCACCCTTGCCATCGGCTTTGCCTTTGCCGCCCAGGAAATGGCCGAAGTGCCGATCGAGCCCACCGATCAGCGGCTGGATGCGATCGTCACCGAACAGGGCGTGCGATGGTTCGGCTGAGCGCGCTTTTCGCCCTGCTGGTCGGTCCGGCCACGGCCGAATGCCTGAGCCGGGTGCCGCAGGAGCTGCGCTTTGCCGACGGCGGCAACATGGTGATCCTGGCCCACAGCGCGCAGGACGTGACCTACCGGACGGCAATGCCCGACGGCCGCGTGACCGTGACGACCACGCGCGAAGGCCTGTTTCCCGTCACCGTGGCTCAGGCCGGCACGATCCTGCGCTACAACTGGGTGCAGAACCTGCCGCACCTGGCCGAACTGGAGCCGGGCGACGCCGCCTCTCTGCAGGCCGACATGGTGGTAGAGCAGGCGCACACCAGCTATTTTTCGCTGGATTACAAGGTGTTGCGAGCCGGGGTCGTGACGCTTGGTCCCTGCGCCTATCCGGTCCTGGTTGTCGCCCAGACCCAGCGGCTGGACGGCCGCACCGTCGCGGTCCTGACCCAATGGATCTCTGCGACCCTGCGCGTTCCCCTGCGCACCGAGGCCACTGCCGATGGCCGAACCTTTTCCCGTCAGGTCGTCACTCTGGACTGATCCTGCCTTTCCCTTGCGGCGCCGACATTCTAGCCTCTTGTGGCCGAACCGGAGGATGACATGCGCCAATACCGCGACCGCCAGCGCAGTCTGGATCATCTGCGCATGCACCTGCATGCCCATGCCGAAGAACTTCTGGCCTGGGAGCGCGGTCACCGCCTGCCCGTGCCAGGCTGGACCGTCACGCCCGAAGGTGGCCCGACCTCCCCGATCGCCATCGGCGATCCCTGGCCCACGCGCCATGGCATCACCCGGTTTCAATCCGCCTGGGTCGACCCGGCAACCCTGCCCGGCGAAGTCGAGCTTTGGCTCGATTTCGGGGGCGAGGCGATGGTCTGGCTGATCTCGGCCACGGGCGAGGAACTGGATTGCTTTGGCGCCAATCCCAGGCACCGGCATTTCGCGCCGCTGCCCGGCCAGCCCTTCCGGATCCGGGCCGAAGTCGCCGCGCGATCCCTGTTCGGGATCCCGAACCGCGCGCCCCGGCTGGAGCTGGCCGAACTGGCGCAGCTTTACCCCACGATCCGCCGCCTGCGGCGCACGCTGGAGGTGATGGCCGAGACCACGCTCGTCACACCCCCTGACGTTGCCCGCTCGATCTGCGATGTGGCCGAACTGGGCATCGCGCTGCTGCGTTTTCCCACCGCCACCGCCACGCTTGGCCCCCGGCTGGCCGACCAGCCCTGGGCCCGAAACATCTGGGAGCGCAGCTTCGAACCGACCCTGACGCCACAGCCGCCGACGGCGGAAGCCCTGGCTTCGGTGGAGGCCGCTCTGGCCAGGATCGAACAGGGCCTGGGCGAGCTGCGCCTGACCTTCCCGAAATCGGGTCGTATCCTGACCACCGGCCATGCCCATATCGATTATGTCTGGTTGTGGCCACAGCCCGAAACCCTGCGCAAGATTCACCGCACCTTCACATCGGTCGACCGGCTGATGCGGGCCTACCCCGATTTCACCTTTGCCCAGTCGTCCTCGATCATGTACGAACACCTGGCCGAGATGGACCCCCCCGCCCTGGGCCGCATCCGCGAAAGGATTGCCGCCGGCCAGTGGGAAGCGATCGGCGGCATGTATATCGAATGCGATACCAACATGCCCTCGGCCGAGGCTTTCACCCGGCAGTTCCTCTACGGCCAGACCTGGTTCCAGAAGGAATTCGGCCAGCTCTGCCAGACCGCCTGGCTGCCCGACACCTTCGGTTTCACCGGCTCCATGCCGCAGATCATGGCGCATTGCGGCATCGAGTCACTGTTCACCATCAAGGTCACCTGGAACGAGACCAACCAGTTGCCCGACACGATCTTTCGCTGGCAGGGCAATGACGGCACCCGCGTTCTGGTGCATACGTTCAACGCCTATCGGAACGACGGCTACAACATGCTCATGCGACCCCAAGCGCTGGAGGAAGTGTGGCGCAATCACACGTCGAAAGACCTGTCACCCGTGGCGATTGCCACCTATGGCTGGGGCGACGGCGGCGGTGGGCCGGATCCCGACCAGATCGAGACCCTGCCGATCCTGAACCAGATGCCGGTGCTGCCCGAAATTGCGCACGGCAATTTCCAGAATCATTTTACCCAGCTGATGATGGATCTGCGGGACGCCGCCGTGCCGGTCTGGTCGGGCGAGCTGTATCTGGAATACCACCGCGCCACGCTGACCACGCAGGCCCGCACCAAACAGTTGAACCGCCGGGTCGAACGCGCCCTGGTCGCGGCCGAGGCGCTGACCGCGTTGACTGATCTGGCGCTGGGCACATCGGCGCCGCTCGATCTGGGCGCCGACTGGAAACTGGCGCTGCGCAACCAGTTCCACGATATCCTGCCCGGTTCTTCGATCCGCGAAGCGTATCAGCAGACCGAGCCCGAACTGGAGGGCGTGATCGCCCGCGCCGAGGCCATCGCGGCCGCCCGGCTGGCCGAGCTGGCCGGCCCCGCGGGCGATGGCCTGGCCCTGGCCAACCTGACCGGCCAGACCATGACCCATTGGCAGATCGCTTCGCCCACGCCGCTGCCCGCCGTCCTTTCGCCGCAGCAGACCGCCCAGGGCTGGGTTGCCGCCGGCGACACGCCGCTGCCTCCGCTCTCGGTCACGGCGGTGCGCTCGCCCACCGACGCCCGCGCCCGGGCCACCGAGACCACGCTGGAGAATGCCCAGACAAGGGTGACGCTGAACCGCGCCGGCGAAGTCGCCAGCCTGGTCGACAAACGCACCGGCCGCCAGGTCCTCTCCGGCCCCGGCAACCAGCTGCGTCTGACCCGCAACGACCTGCCGCGCACCTATGACGCCTGGGATATCGAGCCGGGCTTCGACCTGGCCGAGAGCGTGTTCTCGGACGTGTCCAGCCTGAATGTCACCGCCACCGGCCCGCATCTGGCGGAGATCACCGTTACCCGGCACCTCGGCGCCTCGATCATCACCCAGGCCTATCGCCTCTGGGCCAATTCCCCGCGCCTGGAAATCGTCACCGACATCGACTGGCACGACCGCCGCCTCTATCTGCGCGCGGCTTTCCCGCTCTGCGTCCTTGCCGACGAGGCCGTGTTCGATCAGGCGATCGGCGTCACCCGTCGCGCCACGCATGACAACACATCCTGGCAGCGGGCCCAGTTCGAAGGCTCTGGCCACCGCTTTGCCAGCCTGCAGGAAACCGATTTCGGCGCAGCCCTGCTTTCCGCCGACAAATACGGCTTTTCGGCCAAGGGCAACACGCTGACGCTCAGCCTGATCCGCGGCCCGATGTATCCCGACATGCTGGCCGACGAAGGGCGGCACCGCTTCCGCTATGCCCTTCTGCCCCATGATGGGCGCTGGTGGTCACCCGAGGTCCAGGCCGAGGCGGAACTGTTCTGCGATCCGCTGCGCCATGCCCCGACCGCCAGATCCGGCACGATCCGGCCGCTGTCCTGGTCGGGGCTGGACCTGCGCTTCCACGCGCTGAAGCGGGCCGAGGACGGGCAGGGCCATGTCCTGCGGCTGTCGGAAGTGGCGGGGCGTCGCGGCCAGGTGCAATTCCGGCACGAGAAAGGCATCGCCGCACAAACCGTGGACGGTCTCGAACGTCCGGCGCCCGCGCCCGACCAGATCACGCCCTTCCATCTGATGAGCCGCAAATTCCCGGCATGACCCGTGTCTTTCATCTTGCCTGAAATATCCCGGGGGTCCGGGGGCAGGGCCCCCGGCGCCTCAGTTCGCCTTGCGCGGCGGCAGGAAGGGCAGGGGGGCGACCGGCACGCCCTCTTCGATCAGGGCGCGCGCCTCCTCCGGCCTGGCCTCGCCATGGATCGCGCGTTCCGGCACTTCTCCGGCATGCATCCTGCGGGCCTCGGTCACGAAATTCAGCCCGACATAATCCGAGTTCTCCTCGATATGCCGCCGCAATGCCGCCAGCGCCTGTTCCACCTCGTTTGCCGGGCGCGTCAGGTCGGGCTTGTCCTCGGCCGCCACGGCCGGCGCCATCAGCGCCTTTTCCACCGCGGTCGACCCGCAGACCGCGCAGGTCACATGGCCCGCGCGTTCCAGCGCGTCATAGGCCGCTGCCGAGGCGAACCAGCTTTCGAACCGGTGCCCGGACTTGCAGGACAAGGCATAGCGAATCATCGGTCACCCGAACCATCAGACCCTTTGCTAGTTGGCAGAGTCCTTGCGGATTTCAAGGCCGGCGCGTCCGTGGCCGGGGCCGCCGAGGGCCGGACCAGGGGGGTGGGGTCCAGGTCCAGGTCGAGAAGCAGCCGCCGCAGGTCGGGTTCCTGCACCTCGATCGCCGCACGGCTCAGCTTGAACCACTTGCGGCGGCGCTCGCCCTTTTCGGGGAATTTGGCCACCAGCCGGTCCACTTTCAGCGGAAACACCTCGACCCGGCAGCGGCGGGCCTGCTGGCGCTTGCGGTCCAGCTTGTCGTAATCAAAGCATCCCAGCATGGCATCGGCCGAGACATGACCCTCGACCCCGGCCTCTTCCCAGGCTTCCTGCCGGGCCGAGGCTGCGGCATCCTTGCCGGCGATGATCCCACCCTTGGGGATGACCCAGCGCCCGGTCTCGCGGCTGGTGATCAGCAGAATCTGCACACCGGCACCATGGCTGCGCCAGCACAAGGCGCCAACCTGGGGCTTTTCCACCATCGTGGCCGGGGCCGAAGCCGCCGCCACTGCAACGCTGTTCGCATTCATGACTGCCTGCTCGACTTCTGCCCGTCTTGGGCGGGCTGTGCATCAGGCTGACACAAGCCTCGGCGTCAGACAACGGAATTCCTTGAAATTCACATGGTCTTGCGGAATCAGAAGCTGCCGCGCGCCACCAGATGCGGCTCGATCAGCATATGTTCGGCCACCTTGCGCCCGGCGATCCGGCTCAGCAGCGCTTCCGTCGCCATCCGGCCCATCAACCGCCCCTCCTGATCCATGCTGGCCAGGTCGATCAGCGGCAGGGCCGCCACGGGCGAGTTGTCATATCCGATCAAAGCCAAATCCTCGGGCACGCGCAGGCCCATCACACGCGCCATGTTCAAGAGGGGAATGCCATCCAGGTCGGACCAGACGAACAGCGCGCGTGGGCGGTCCGGGCTTTTCAGGAAAGCCTCCAGCTTGCCGAGCCGCGCCTTGTCCAGATTGTCAAAGCGGAAGATTCGCGCCGGCAGGCCGGCCGCGGCCATCGCCTGTGTGAACCCGATCTCGCGTTGCGGCGCCACATCCGCCTCGTGCCCTGCGATCGGACCCAGGCTGATCATGCCGATATCGCGATGCCCCTTGGCCAACAGCGCGCGGACGGCGATCTTCGCGCCCTCGATGTCGTTGCTGTTGATCGTGTCGAAACTCGCGGCTGTCGGTTCGTGGTGGCCCACCACCACCGTGGGAATTTGTTGAGCGTAGCGCTCCAGCGTCCGCCCCGAGATCTGGGCGGCGATCAGCAGCAACCCGTCCATGTGGTTGTCGATCATCTGTTCGATCAGCCTGGTCTCGAGCGGCATCTTCGCCGCGCCCACGCCCATCAGCAACTTGTAGCCTGCCGCCTCGGCAGTGCTGGCGATGCCTTCATAGATCGTGGGCAGGAACGGGTTGGCGATTTCGACCAGTAGCACGCCCAGCGTATAGGTCTGGCCGCGCATGCCCCGTGCCGCGACCGAGGGGCGATAGCCCAGCCGGTCGATCGATTCCAGCACCTTTTGCCGCAGCGCATCACTGACGCCATAGGCATTGCGCATCACCTTTGACACGGCAGCCACCGACACGCCCGCGTCCTCGGCGACGTTGCGGATCGTTACCCGCGCGGCAGGCGGGGCCAAGGGTCTGGGCTCGTCCATGGAATTCTCCTTGGGGCGACCTTGGCAAAAAACCGCTTGCACTGCAATCCATCCTGTAGAATGTTCTACGTAGAACGGTATACGGAATCGCACGAGAGGGATTCGCCCGTCCGGATACCGCAGGGGAGGAGACTTGCATGAGCCTGGACGGGCTGAACCGCAGCTTGGCTGCGAACGGTGTGGTGCGACCTGTGCGCGCCTGGACCGGTCAGATGATCGCACCGGCCTGCGATGGCGGGCAGGGCACGCGGGCAAGCTTCGTGTCCCAGACCTTCCACCTGGCCCGGATTCCGGGGCAGGCGCTTTTGCATGTCACCGCGCTGGGACTTTACCGGGCTTTCGTCAACGGCATCCGGGTGGGCGACGATGTTCTGACCCCGGGTTGGACCTGTTATGACGACCGGATCGCCTATCAGACCTATGACATCGCACCCCTGCTGAACGCCGGTGCGAACCGGATCGAGATCTGGCTGGGAGACGGCTGGTATCGCGGCCGGCTGCTGTGGGCGCTGAACCCGATCGTCGATACCTGGGGTGAGCGGATGGCCGCTCTGGCCGAGGTTGTGGCGGGCGACCGCGTGATCCTGGCCAGTGATGCCACCTGGCGGTCCGGTTTCCTGCCGGTGCTGGAAAATGGCATCTATTACGGTGAGGATGTCGATGCGCGCGTCCAGCCCGTCGAATCCTCCGGGGTCGGGGTGCTGGATTTCGACACCGGCCTTCTGGTGCCGCATGAGGCCGGGCCGGTCAAGGAACTGCCGCCGATGCCGCCGGTCGACCAATGGTCGGACGAGGGCCGCACCGTCTATGACTTTGCCCAGAACGCCGGCGGCTATCCCCGCTTCACCGTTCAGGGCGCGGCGGGCGCAACCCTGCGTTTCGAATTTGCCGAAGTTCTGGGGCCGAACCGCGCCTTCGACAACCGCAACTACCGCTCGGCCCGGGCCGAACTGCACTACACGCTGAAGGGCGGTGCACCCGAGACCTATGCACCGATGTTTACCTTCTTCGGCTATCGCTATGCCCGCGTCACGGTGACCGGTCAGGCCGTGGTGCAGAAGATCGACTTCGTGCCCATCACCTCGGTGCCGGTGCTGGCGGGCGATTTCACCTGCGGCGTGCCGGCGGTGAACCGGCTGGTGCAGAACACGATCTGGTCGCAGCGGTCGAATTTCATCGAAGTGCCGACCGACTGCCCGCAGCGCGATGAGCGCCTGGGCTGGACCGGCGATGCCCAGGTCTTTGCCGGCACCGCCTGCTGGCTGGCCGACTGCGAGCGTTTCCTGCGGAAATACCTGCGCGACGTCATGCACGACCAGCGCCCGAACGGTGCGGTGCCGCATTTCTCGCCCGATCCGACCCGGCGGAAGCCGATCAGCGATCGCGGCGACTGGGCGGGGTCGACCGGCTGGGGCGATGTCATCACCGTCATGCCCTGGCAACTTTATCTGCATTACGGCGACAAGGGCGTGCTGCGGGAATGCTTCCCCGCCATGCTGAAATGGCTCGACTACCTCTGGCACATCTCGAACGGTCCGATCATCCGGCCGCCCGCGCAATGGGGCGCGCAGGGCTTCACCTTCGGGGACTGGCTGCAGCCGGTGGGCGACAACCGCAAGCCGCGCCCCACCATCGCCGACGACTGCGCCGCAACGCTCTACCATTTCATATCGACCGATCTGGCCGCCAGGATCGCAGACCTGATCGACCGGCCCGACCAGGCCAGACGTCTGCACGCCCGGGCCGAAGAAATCCGCGCGGCCTTCGCCCATGAATTCTTCGCCCCCTCGGGGCGGATCGCCCACAACGACATGACATCCTGGAGCCTGGCCTTTCTGCACGGTCTGGTCCCCGCCGAGCACTACGAGGCCGGGAAAGCCTATTTCCGCCGGGTGGTGGAGGATGCCGACGGGCTGATCGGCACCGGCTTCATCGGCACGCCCGCGCTGCTGCCCGCGCTGACGCTGCACGGCATGGCCGACCTGGCCCAGAAGATCCTTTTGAACCGCAAGGTGCCCGGCTGGCTGTATCAGGTCGAGCGCGGCGCGACGAGCATCTGGGAACGCTGGGACGCGCTGGGTCCGGACGGGACGATCTATGATCCGGACATGAACAGCTACAACCACTACGCCTATGGCGCGGTCTGCCAATGGCTTTTCGAAGGTGTGGCGGGCGTCGCCCCGCGCGCGGATGCGCCGGGTTTCGATGTGGTCACGCTGGATCCGCTGATCCTGCCTGCCCTGTCGCCGGTGGCCATGTGGCACGACTGTCGCCACGGCCAAATCGAAGCCGGGTGGATCCTGTCGGGCGACACCGTCACCTACAGGGTGAGCCTGCCGCAGGGCACGACCGCCGTCCTGTCGCCCAGGGCCGCAAGATCGGGCCTGACGGCGAATGGCCAGCCCGCAAACATGGGCCAGTCGCTGCCATCCGGCACCCATGTAATCACCTTCCGCCTGTAACGGCGGCAGCGCCAAGACCCGGGGGGATGTAACCGCCCGGACCCCAAATGGTCCAACGGAGGAGAACAGACCATGAGACACTATCCCAGTGCGGCGCTACTGGCCGCCTTTGCCCTGTCGGCCGGCTTCGCCCATGCCGAGACCGTCCTGTCGGTGACAACCGATGGCAACGCGGAGACCGTAGCCGCGATGGAGGCATTGACCGCCGCCTATACCGCCGCCCATCCCGACATCACCTTTGAAATCGAAAACCGCCCCGGCGGCGCCGATGGCGACAACCTGGTCAAGACCCGCCTGGCCACCGGCGAGGCCGGCGACATCCTGCAATACAATTCGGGTTCGCTGTTTCAGGCGCTGAAGCCGGTCGATACGCTGGTCGACCTGTCGGACATCCAGGGCAGCGTGATCGACAGCTTCAAGTCGGTCGTCACCGCGCCCGATGGGACGATCCGCGGCGTGCCCTTCGGCCCGGCCATGGGCGGCGGGATCTACTACAACAAGAAAATCTATGCCGAACTGGGCCTGTCGGTTCCGAAAACCTGGGCCGAGTTCATGGCCAACAATGAAAGGATCAAGGCCGCCGGCAAGGTCGCCGTGGCCCAGACCTATGGCGACACATGGTCGTCGCAGCTTTTCGTTCTGGCCGATTTCTACAATGTCCAGGCCGCCGTGCCGACCTTTGCGGCCGATTACACCGCAAACAAGGCGAAATATGCCACAACCCCGGCGGCAATGGCCGGCTTCCAGCACCTGGAAGACGTCTACAAGGCCGGTTACCTGAACGAGGACTTCGGCGTTGCCAAGTTCGACGATGGCGTGCGCATGGTCGCGACTGGCGAGGCCGCGCATTATCCGATGCTGACCTTTGCACTGGGCAACATCAAGCAGAACTTCCCGGAAAACCTGGAAGATGTGGGCTTCTTCGCCCAGCCGGGGGATGACCCCGCCAGGAACGGCCTGACCGTCTGGATGCCTGCCGGCCTCTACATTCCCGCCGCCTCGACCCATGTTGCCGAAGCCAAGGATTTCCTGGCCTTCGTCGCCTCTGTCGAAGGCTGCAACATCATGATCGGCGCCAATGGCGCGACCGGTCCCTATCTGATCAAGGGCTGCGAGCTGCCAAAGGACGTCCCCGGCGCGGTGGCTGACATGATGCCCTATTTCCAGGCCGATGGCATGACTGCTCCGGCGCTGGAATTCCTGTCTCCGATCAAGGGGCCGGCGCTGGAACAGATCACCGTCGAAGTTGGCTCGGGCATCCGACCGGCCGCCGAGGCGGCGGCGCTTTATGACCAGGACGTGGAAAAGCAAGCCAAGCAATTGGGTCTGCCGAACTGGTAAGCTCCTGCCAGTGGACTGAGTCCAGACCCTGGCCCCACCCGGTCAGGCCGCCTGCAAAGGCGTCCGGGTGGGGCCTGCTCGACAAAGGCAAGGCATGAAGCAACGCCCCTCGCCCTATCCCTACTGGTTCGTCCTGCCTGCGGCGGTGGTCTTCGTGACACTGTTCCTGGTGCCGACCGTGGCCAGTTTCTGGTTTTCGATGACACGGTGGGATCTGTTCACTGCCGAATTCATCGGCTGGGACAATTACCGGCAGTTCTTCAAGGAACCTTTCCTGGTGCAGGGCCTGGTCAACACCCTGATCTACGCCTTCGTGACCTCGGCCACCAAATCCGTGCTGGGCCTCCTGCTGGCGGTGCTTCTGACCAGCGGCATCCTCTGGCAGGGTTTCCTGCGTTCGGTCGTTTTCTTTCCGGTGCTGGTGTCGACCATCGGTGTCGGCATCACCTTTCAGGCGCTGATGCACCCAACCAAGGGCGTGATCAACCTCGCCCTGTCCTGGGTGGGCATCGACGGTCCCAGCTGGCTGTCCGATCCCGGGCTTGCGCTTTACTCCGTCGCCTTCATCGACCTGTGGAAGGGCGTGGGCCTGGCCACATTGATCTATATCGCGGGCCTGGCCGCAATTTCGCCCGACTATTACGAGGCGGCGCGGATCGATGGTGCCACACGGATCCAGCAATTCTGGCGCGTGACCTTGCCGCTGGTGCGACCGGCCACCGTCACGGTGATCACCCTGTCGCTGATCGGGGGCCTGCGGTCCTTCGACATCATCTGGGCCACGACGCGCGGCGGGCCCGGTTTTTCCTCGGACGTGCTCGCATCCGTGATCTACAAGCAATACCAGGCGGGTTTTTATGGCCTGGCCACCGCGGGCAACGTGATCCTGTTCCTGCTGATCGCCATCATAATCCTGCCTCTGACCTGGTGGTTCAGCAGCCGTGAGGTAGACCTGTGACCCGCAATTCCCTGTCTGTCCGGCAGCGCAACACCGGCCTGATTGCCACTGCTGCCGCCGCCGTGATCTTCATCACGCCGTTTCTCTACATCTTCTTCATGGCAATGAAGACCAAGAAGGAAGCGGCGCTGTTCCTGTTTTCCTGGCCTCGGGAATGGCACTTCTGGTCCAATCTGACCGAGGTGATCATGGCTCGCAACTATATGCTTTTGCTTGCATATATGAACTCGACCCTGATCACGGTCGGTGCGGTCACGCTATTGATCCTGTTTGGGGCCATGGTGGGCTACATCCTGCAGCGCCGCCCTTCGGGCTGGAACCGGCTGATCTATGCGGGTGTGCTCGTGGGCCTGATGGTGCCGCCCGCTGTCGTGCCGACGATCTGGGTGCTGCAGGGGTTGCACCTGTTCAAGACGCTGCAGGGCATGGTGCTGATCCAGGTGGCATACGGCCTGGCCTTCTCGGTGCTGCTGTATCGCAGCTTCATCGCAACGATCCCCAGGGATCTGGACGAGGCCGCGATCATCGACGGCGCCAAGCCCTTGCAGATCTTTGTGAAGGTCATCCTGCCGCTGCTGAGGCCCGTCACGGTGACCCTGATCGTGGTGCAATCCATCGCCATCTTCAACGATTTCACCAACCCGCTGTATTATCTGCCCGGCAAGGAAAACGTCACCGTTCAGCTGACGCTGTTCAACTTCCAGAGCCAGTTCCAGTCGCAGTTCAACCTGCTGTTCATGAACATCCTTCTGGTGACGATCCCGCCGCTGATCGTCTTCGTCTTCTTCAACCGACAGATCGTGGCCGGCATGACTGCCGGCGCCGTGAAAGGATAGGCCATGGCGGGAGTGGTCCTGAAATCGCTGAAGAAGAGCTTCGGCGCCGTCGAGGTGATCAAGGGCATCGATCTGGAGGTGAAAGCCGGTGAATTCTGCGTGTTCGTCGGCCCCTCGGGCTGCGGCAAGTCCACGCTCCTGCGGATCATCGCCGGGCTGGAGCAGGCGACGGCCGGCGAGATCTGGATCGACGGCCGCGAAGTTACGGGGGCCGAACCGTCCGACCGCGGCATCGCCATGGTGTTCCAGTCCTATGCGCTGTATCCCCATCTGACCGTGCGCGAGAACATCGGCTTCGGCCTGTCGCTGGCCAGGCTGCCCAAGGATCAGATCAGGGCCAGGGTCGACGCCGCCGCGGCGGCGCTGCAACTCGGTCCCCTGATGGACCGCAAGCCCAAGGCGCTGTCGGGTGGCCAGCGTCAGCGCGTGGCCATCGGCCGTGCCATCGTGCGCGATCCCAAGGTGTTCCTGTTCGACGAACCCCTGTCCAACCTCGACGCCGCCCTGCGCGCCCAGATGCGGATCGAACTGACCGACCTGCATCGCCGCCTGGGGGCCACGATGATCTATGTCACCCATGACCAGATCGAGGCGATGACCATGGCCGACAAGATCGTCGTGCTGAATGCGGGCCGGATCGAGCAGGTGGGAACGCCCATGCAGCTTTACAACCACCCCGCCACGCCCTTTGTCGCCGGATTCATCGGCAGCCCGAAGATGAACCTTTTCACGGGCGAAACGGCGCGCGCCCTGGGCTGCACCACCTATGGTATCCGGCCGGAACATCTGGCGCTGTCGCCCACGGCCGGCACCTGGCAGGGCAAGGTCCGTCACATCGAGCATCTGGGTGCCGATACCGTGATCTATCTGGATGTGCCGAGCCTGGGAGAACTGGTGGCCCGCGTGGCCGGGGAAATGGCCGCCGATCGCGGCGACATGCTGTGGGCCAGCCCGATGCCGGGACGCGAATTCCGTTTCGACTGATCTGCGGTTCAGGTCCGGCTTGCGGTCACGGGCGCCCGCGCGGAAACTGTGCCGATGATGCGGGTCTTTTTCGGACTGGAAATTCCCGGGCCGCAGCGCTCATCGCTGGCGGTGCAGCAATCGCTGCTGCCCCTGCCAAGAAAGACCGATCCGCAGGATTTTCACCTGACGCTGGCCTTTCTGGGCGACCTGCCCGAAGACCGGGTGGAGGTCGCGCATGAGCTGGCGTTGGACCTGCGCGTGCCGGCCTTTTCATTGATCATCGCCAACCTGGGCCTGTTTGGCGGTGCAAGGCCCCGCGTCGCCTGGGCCGGCGTCCTGCCCAGCGCCCCGCTTCTGCGGCTGCACTCCAAGCTGGACAGTGCGCTTCGCCGCGCCGGTTTCACCCTCGATTCCCGGCGTTTTGCCCCGCATGTCACGCTGGGCCGCTTTGCCGCGCCGCCGCCCGAGGTGACGATGCGCCTGGAGCGCGGCGTGGCCGAGACCGCCTTTCAGCTGGAGCCTTTCGCGGTGGAGAGTCTTGCGCTCTATCGCGCGCATCCCGGGGTGGCGACGGCGAGATATCAGGTGATGGAGCGGTATCGCCTGACCTGACCCAGGCCGGAGGGGCGCTGCCCCTCCGGGCCTCCCCGGGATATTTGAGGCAAGATGAAAGCCGGGGCGTTTGATCTTCGCCGGGGGCTTGCCTATCCTGCGCGGAAGTGGCGGAGGGGCAGATGATCATCGGGCATATCGGGGCGCGCAAGGGATCCAAGGGCGTGCCGGGCAAGAACTTTCGCCCGATCTGCGGCAAGCCCCTGATCGACTGGTCGCTGGACCAGCTGTTTGCCAATCCGCGGGTCGATGTGGTCGTGGTGTCGACCGATGACCCGGCGATCCATGACCATGCCGTGCGGCGCGGCGCGCTGGATATCGGCCTGCGCCCCGCGCGCCTGGCCACCGACAGCGCGCCGAAATGGGGCGTCTGGCAGCACGCGCTGGCGGAAACCGAGGCGCGCAGCGGCCCGGCCTCTGCCTTTCTGGACCTGGACTGCACCTCGCCCCTGCGTCTGCCCCGGGACATTGACGGTGCGCTGGATCTGTTTGCTGCCGAGGCGCCCGACATGGTCATGTCCTGCTGCGAGGCGCGCAAGAATCCCTATTTCAACCTGGTCGAACCCGATGCCACCGGGGCGCTGCATGTCTCGAAACCGTTGCCGGGCGGTGTCTGGGCCCGCCAGGACGCACCGGTGGTCTATGAACATGTCGGCGTGGTCTATGTCGTGGCGCCCGACTATCTGCGTCGTGCCAGGACCATCTACGAGGGCCGGGTGATCCCCTTCGTCCTGCCCGCCGACCGCTGTCACGACATCGACACGCCCCACGACTTCACGCTGGTCGAGTTCTTGCTGAACCGGCAGCTGGCCCAGGGCCTGGCCAAGGTCTGAGCAGA
>JAKALB010000162.1 GCA_021813365.1 Pseudomonadota bacterium
GAAAGGCGTGCCGGGTGAGTCGCATCGCCGGGTCAGGCCCGCGCGCGCGTGCCCCTGCGGGCTTGGGTCGGTCCTGTGCCTGGCTGGCACGTCCCGCCCGGGTGAAAATCCGGCGTGGCTCGGGTAAATGCCGCGATCTCAAGCCTTTGGCGGCCCTGCCTTCACCTTGCCCGAAAATATCCCGGGGGTGAGCGCGCAGCGCGAGGGGGCAGAGCCCCCTGCCCCGGCGCCGGATCGACGGGATCGGGCTTGACCCGCCCGGTCCCAGGGCCTATACGCCGCCCGGTTCGGGGGGCTCGCGCCTTTCCGGGCACGGTTTCGCCTGGGGTTCTGGCCATCTGCTTCGGCGGCCTTCCGACCCGGCGGATCCACCAAGCGAAGCGCAGGCCCATCTCTGGCGGGCTCTGGCCGCAAGGCCAGGGGACCCGGACGAAGACCGAGAGCTCTGGCCGGCATCACCTCTGCGGACCCACCGCAGGCAGAAGGAGACAGGCATGGACCTGATCGCACAACTCGAAGCCGAGCAGATCGCTGCGCTTGGCAAGACCATTCCGGATTTCAAGGCCGGGGACACCATCCGCGTCGGCTACAAGGTGACCGAAGGCTCGCGCACCCGGGTGCAGGCCTATGAGGGCGTCTGCATCTCGCGCAAGGGCGGTGCCACGATCTCGGCCTCGTTCACCGTGCGCAAGATCTCGTTCGGCGAGGGCGTCGAGCGCGTCTTCCCGCTCTATTCGACCAACATCGATTCGATCGAGGTCGTGCGCCGTGGCCGTGTGCGCCGGGCGAAGCTCTACTATCTGCGCGACCGTCGCGGCAAATCCGCCCGGATCGCCGAAAACGCCAACTACAAGGCCAAGGACGAGTAAGGAGCGGCGCGATGAAAAAGGGAATTCACCCCGACTACCACACGATCACGGTCAAGATGACCGACGGCACCACTTTCCAGACCCGCACCACCTGGGGCAAGGCTGGCGAGACCATGGCGCTGGACATCGATCCGTTGTCGCATCCGGCCTGGACCGGCCAATCGGCCAAGCTGATGGACACCGGCGGCCGCGTGTCGAAGTTCAAGAACAAATACGCCGGCTTGGGCTTCTGATTGCTGCCGCAACCGTCCTGAAAGGCGCCCGCTTGGGCGCCTTTCCAGTTTTTCGGCTGCGTCAGGCCCGTGCTCCTTGTTGGCGCGGCACTCTGCATCGCCCGGCAGTCCTGGCCCGCCTCCGGTATCTGCGGCCGACGCGCCGGTGTCCTGAGGCGGCATGACTTCCCCTTCGGCGCTTCCCCGCTTATAGCGGGGGAAAAGGGGACAGTGATCATGGCGCATATCATCGTCGTCGGCAATGAAAAGGGCGGGTCGGGCAAGTCGACCACCTGCATGCATGTGGCCACCTCGCTGGCGCGGGCCGGGTTCCGTGTTGGTGCGCTGGATCTGGACATGCGGCAGAAGAGCTTTGGCCGCTACATCGAAAACCGGCTGTCCTACCTGGCCCGCGCCGGCCTGACGCTGCCGTCTCCGACCTATATGGAACTGCCCGAGATCGACCCCGCCACCCTGGCCCCGGGCGAGAATCCGTTCGACCGCCGTCTGTCGGATGCCGTCGCCGCGCTGGAGCCGATATCGGATTTCATCGTGATCGATTGCCCTGGCAGCCACACCCGCCTGTCGCAGGTGGCGCATTCGCTGGCCGACACGCTGATTACGCCCCTGAACGACAGTTTCGTCGATTTCGACCTGCTGGCCCGGGTCGATCCGGAAACGGGCAAGGTGCTGGGCCCCTCGATCTATTCCGAAATGGTCTGGCAGGCCCGGCAGTTGCGCGCCCAGGCAGGGCTGAAGCCGATCGACTGGATCGTTCTGCGCAATCGCCTGGGCGCCCAGCAGATGCACAACAAGCGCAAGGTCGGCACTGCGCTCGAGGAGTTGTCCCGCCGCATCGGATTTCGCGTGGCGCCCGGCATCGCGGAACGGGTGATCTTTCGCGAACTGTTTCCCCGCGGCCTGACCGTGATGGATCTGCGGGACACGGGCGTCGACCAGTTGAACCTGTCCAACGTTGCCGCCCGACAGGAGGTCCGCGATCTGGTGCGCGAACTCAGGCTTCCAGGGGTTGACGCAGCGGCCTGAACAGCACGCAGTGCCGGATCACCCGCGCTTCGCGCGATCCGATCCGTTGCAGGCGCAGCTCGAAGACATCGGGGCCGGTGTCCCTGGGAGCGAACAGCCCGAACCGCTGAAAGAATGATCTGCCGAACCGCATGGCTACCTCCTCCGCAGGCATGACCTGCCCTGTATCGCGCTGGCGCACGGCGGATTTGCGGCCGTCATCGGGTCATCGCAAGATGCGGGTTGCGAAATCGGAAACAGCCCGTTTCCCGAAACCTTGAGCCAGCGCACGTCCCGTGCCAGAACCGGGCAAGGCTTGGAGGAAATCATGGCAAACCCAATGTATGACGCCCTGTTTGCGCCGCTGAGCACCAGGGACGAGCCGGTTCTGACCCTGGCCGATGGCAGCGTCCTGACCGGGCCGCAGTTGCATGCCCTGATCGCCCGCCTGGCCGGCGCCTTCCGCGCCGCCGGCGCGCAGCCCGGCGACCGGATTGCCGTGCAGGTCGCCAAATCGCCCGAAGCCCTTGCGGCCTATGCCGCCACCGTCGCGATCGGCGCGATCTTCCTGCCTCTGAACACCGCCTATACCCCTGCGGAAATCGACTATTTCCTTGGGAATGCCACGCCCCGGCTGTTCTTGTGCGACCCCGCCAGGCTGGCCGACCTGGCCGAGGTCGCCGCTGCCCAGGGTGCTGAAGTGCTGACGCTGGGTCCGGCGGGGCAGGGCAGTCTGATGCAGCTGGCCGGCGCCCAGCCCGACCAATTCACCCCCGCGCCGCGCGAGCCCCATGACCTGGCCGCGATCCTTTACACTTCGGGCACCACGGGCCGCTCCAAGGGTGCCATGCTTTCGCACGCGAATCTTCTGTCCAATGCCGAAGTGCTGGTGGATCTCTGGCGGTTTACTGCCAAAGACGTGCTGCTGCATGCGCTGCCGATCTTTCATACCCACGGCCTTTTCGTCGCCTCGAACGTGGCGCTTCTGGCCCGGTCGCGCATGATCTTTCTGCCCGGATTCGACCTGGACACGGTGCTGCGCCTTCTGCCGCAGGCCACCGCGCTGATGGGTGTGCCCACCTTCTACACCCGGCTGCTGGCGGACCCGCGCCTTGACCGGAGGCTGACCGCACAGATGCGGCTTTTCATCTCCGGCTCGGCCCCGCTGCTGGCCGAAACGCACCGCGAGTTCGAACAGCGCACCGGTCATCGCATCCTGGAGCGCTATGGCATGACCGAAACCAACATGAACACCTCGAACCCCTATGAGGGAGACCGCCGGGCAGGGACCGTGGGCTTCCCCCTGCCGGGGGTCGAGTTGCGGATCATGGCCGAGGGGACCGAAGTGCCGAAAGGCGGCGTCGGTGTCATCGAGGTGCGGGGGCCGAACGTTTTCCGGGGCTATTGGCAGATGCCGGAGAAGACGGCCGAAGACCTGCGACCCGATGGCTGGTTCATCACGGGCGATCTGGGGCAACTGGACCCGGACGGCTATCTGCAGATCGTGGGCCGCGCCAAGGATCTGATCATCACCGGCGGCTACAATGTCTACCCCAAGGAGATCGAACTGTTGCTGGACGCCTTGCCGGACGTCGAGGAAAGCGCCGTGGTCGGCCTGCCGCATCCCGATTTCGGCGAGGGCGTCTTTGCCGTGTTGGTGGCCAGGAAGGGAGCCAGCCTCGACCCCGCCGCTGCGCTGGCCGCCGTCGCACCGCGGCTGGCCAGATTCAAGCAGCCCAGGGGCGCGGTCGTGGTGCCGGACCTGCCGCGCAACACGATGGGCAAGGTGCAGAAGAACGTGCTGCGCCAGACCTATGCGAACCGGTTCATGGCCTGAACCGGGGGCGCTTCGCCACGCCGACCCGTAATGTCATGCGGCCGGGGGCGCTTCGCCCCCCGGACCCCCAGAGGATATTTGCGGCAAGATGAAACGGCCCGGGTCAGGCGATTTTGGTCTGCGATCGCAATTCGGCCTTGTGCGCCTCAAGCTGGTCTTGCGGGCGAGGGTAGATGATGGCGACCTTGCTTTCGCGGTCCATCAGCACCTCGTGATACGAGGCCCAGCCCGGATAATTCGGGTCGTAATCGACCATCGCGTAATCGAGCTGCGGGTCGTGCAGATGCCGGCTGCGGATCGCTTCAGGCATGCAATGGCGCATGATGACCAGCACGTCGAACCCCCAGCCGAAATGCACATCGGCGACCTGGACGCCCAGATGCCGGGACAGGTGGATCACTTCGTTCAGATGTGCCAGGCGACGCAGCTTTTCCAATTGTGGCCTCCTCGGATTAGGACTCGGCCACATCCTCGCCCAATTCGGTTGCCAAATACTTTTCAAACGCATCCAGATCGATGGGCTCGAACTGGCCAAAACCCTGCATCCACACGCTGGCCGCGCGCAGGGCATCCGGTTCCAGCTTGCACCAGACCACCCGGCCGCGCCGCTCGCGGCTGATCAGCCCGGCCTCGGCCAGGATGCCCAGGTGTTTCGAGATCGCGGCCAGCGACATCCGGAACGGCTCGGCCACGTCGGTCACGGCCATGTCGTCTTCCAGCAGCATGGCCAGGATCGCCCGTCGCGTCGGGTCGGCCAGGGCCGCGAAAGTGGCATCAAGCGGGTCGGTCATGGCCGCAGTATTCCGGGCGGCGGCGGCAAGGTCAACCGACCGGTTGAATGATCATGCGGCCCGGAACGGCACAGGGCCGGCTGGCCGTCGGGCGGACCGAAATCGGAAATATACGCATTTTCAAATGGTTGCGCGTGGCATCCTGCGCATAATCCCGCCTTGACTCGGGGGCCGCCCCTTTCTAGGTTCCGCCCGACTGTGGAAGGGGCTTCCCATGACCGAGGAACCTGACGCGGCGCGGCTGGCGGCGCTGGAAAAGCGGATCGCGGACGCGGCGGCGAAGGTGTCGGCCAAGCGGGCGGGTTCCGGGAGCAGGCCGGGGTTCTCGCAGGGCGAAGTGGCCTGGAGGATGGTGGTCGAGCTGGTGTCCGGCATGGTGCTGGGCCTGGGGCTGGGCTACGGGCTGGATGTCCTGTTGGGCACGCGGCCGATCTTCCTGATCATCTTCTGCCTGCTGGGCTTTGCCGCCGGCATCCGGGTGATGCTGGGCACGGCCCGCGACATGGAAAAGATGAAGGCGGGCGATGCCCCGCCAACGGAAAGGGATTGAACGTGGCAGAGGAAACTGGCGGCCTTGTGATCGACCCGATGCACCAATTCCAGATCGTGCCGCTCTTTGGTGAGGGGCACGAGATTGCCTGGTACACCGTGACCAACCAGAGCCTGTGGCTGGGCATCGCCGTTCTGGTGATCGCGCTGTTCCTGATCGTCGGCTCGGCTGGCCGTTCGCTCATCCCGGGCCGTTTGCAGTCGATGGGCGAGCTGCTTTACAGTTTCATCCACGACATGGTCGAGGACGTGACCGGCCACGAGGGCGCGAAATTCTTTCCCTACCTGATGGTCGTCTTCACGCTGGTGGTCACATCGAACCTGCTGGGCCTGATCCCGGGCTCTTTCGCGCCCACCTCGCACATCGCGATGACGGCCACGCTGGCGCTGATCGTCTTCCTGACCGTGACGCTGGTCGGCTTCTACAAGAAGGGGATCGGTTTTCTGGGCATGTTCTGGGTCTCCTCCGCACCCCTGATCCTGCGCCCGATCCTGGCCCTGATCGAAGTCATCTCGTATTTCGTGCGCCCGCTGTCGCACTCGATTCGTCTGGGCGGCAACATCATGGCCGGCCATGCGGTGATCAAGGTCTTCGCGGGCTTTGCCGGCGTCATGGGCGTTGCCTCGGTCGTTCCGATTGCGGCGATTGCGGCAATCTACGGGCTCGAACTGCTGGTTG
>JAKALB010000026.1 GCA_021813365.1 Pseudomonadota bacterium
CAGGGCATGGAAAGCGACCTCGGCATCGACTCGATCAAGCGGATGGAAATCCTGGGCGCCCTGCAGAAGGTTCTGCCCGAAGCCGCCGCCGAGGCGATGCGCGCCGACATGGCCAAGATCGCCGAACTGTCCACCATCCGCGCGGTGGTGGATTTCATGGGCAGCAAGATGGGCGGGACCGCCCCCGCCGTGGCCGAGGCCGCGCGCCCTTTTGAGTTGACCGGGGAGGGCACGAAGAATGGGTCGGCCATCCTTCCCCGGTATATCCAGGTTCCCTTCGCGGAGCCGGCCGACCACCTGACCGAAACCCTGCCCGCAGGCACCACAGTCCTGGTCGTGCCCGCAGGCGACGCGCTGGACCAGGCCGTGCTGGCCGAACTGACCGCCCGTGGAGCCTCACCCCTGCTGATGCCCGCCGACGTCTGGGCGGGTGACGAGGCCGCACTTGACGCCTGGGTCGACACCCTGCCGCCTGGCCCGCTGGGGCTGATCCACCTGCCCGCCCGCGCCGGCCTGCCCGATCCGCTGACGCTTGACCCTGCGAGCTTCAGGGCAATCCAGGCCCGGGGCACCAAGCGGTTCTTTCATCTGCTGCAACGTCTGTCGTCCCGGCTGAAATCTGGCGGGCGCATGGTCGTGGCCATGGAGACCGGCGGCCTGTTCGGCCGCACCACCGCGCCGCTGGCCCATGGCGTCTCGGCCCAGGCCGGCATTATGGGAATCGTCAAGGCGCTGGCGCTGGAATGGACGGAATGTTCGTCCAAGGTCATCGACCTCGACGCGGCCCAGCCGGTCGGCTCGCGCGCTCGTGCCCTGGTTCAGGAACTGTCCTTCCTGCGCGGTCGGCGCGAGGCGGGTTATCCCGGTGGCATCCGCACCATCCTGCGGACCGAACCGGCCTCGCTGGCCCCGCCGAAACAGGCCCGCCCGATGATCGGCTCCGACTGGGTCGTGCTGGCCACCGGTGGCGCGCGTGGCATCACCGCCGAATGCCTGCGGACGCTGGCCCCTTTCAAGCCGACGCTGGTGCTGGTCGGCCGTTCGCCCCTGCCGGCGCCGGAACCGGCGACCACGCGCGGCCTGGACGTGCCGGGGCTGAAGAAACATCTGTTCGACACGGCCCGCGCCAGGGGCGAAAGGATCAGGCCGGCCGAGGTTGAGGCGCAGGTCGAGAAGATCCTGGCCGCGCGCGACATGGCGCAGAACCTGGCCGATTTCGCCGCGATGGGCGCCCGTGTCGACTATCGCGCCGCCGATGTCACCGATGCGGCGGCGATCACGCGGCTGATGGCCGACCTCTACCACCAGTACGGGCGCATCGACCTGTTCGTGCATGGCGCGGGTCTGATCGAGGACACGTTCCTGGAAAACAAGACCGCGGCCAGCTTCGACCGGGTTTTCGACACCAAGGTGGATTCGGCGCTGCTGATCGCCCGGGCGCTGCGGCCCGACACGCTGAAAGCTGTGATGTTCTTCACGTCGGTCGCGGGGCGCTATGGCAACCGGGGCCAGACCGATTACGCCGCCGCCAATGAAACGCTGAACCGCCTGGCCTGGGAACTGCACCGTCGCTGGCAGGGCCGTGTGACGGTCAAGGCGATCAACTGGGGCCCATGGGGCGCCACCACCACCGGCGCCGGCATGGTGACCGACGTGGTCCGCCGCCAGTTCGAAGCCCGGGGGATTGGCATGGTCGAGGCCGGACCGGGCCGCGACCTGTTCTTCAAGGAACTGTTCTGGGCACCGCAGGATCAGGTGGAATCCGTGGGCTGGGTCGCCGATGGCGAGACGATGGAATCGGCAGTCTGCGCCATCGCCCCGCCGCCGGCCGAAAGGCCGGTCGGCCGCGACCTGCTGTTGCTGAAAGGCGCGCGCGAGGTGGCTGCCGCCCCGGGCAAACGCGCCGTGCTGTGGCGCTTTGACCTGGTCAGCGCCCCCTATGCCGACCACCACCGCTTTGACGGTGTGGCCGTCATGCCCATTGCGGGCGTGATGCAGATCCTGTCGGAAGTGCCCCGGGCCTTCGGCATCGACCAGCCGGTGATCGCGCTGGAAGATCTGCAGATGTTCAAGGGTCTGACGCTGGACGCAGGCCCGATGGACCTGCACCTGGAACTGGAACCCGACGCCGAGCCGCTGTGCCACCGCGTCTCGCTGCGGCTGGCGTCCGACATGAAGCGCCTGCGCTATCGCGCGCGGTTGCGGCTGGGCGACCGTCTGCCCCAGGGCACACGGCCCGCGCCGCCGGTCGACCGTGCGGCCCGCTGGCCGGGCCTGTCCATCGAAGGCGCCTATCGTCAATGGCTCAGCCATGGTCCCCGCTTTCAGACGCTGGAGGCAATCCATGCGATCACGCCGGAAGGCATCTGGACCAGTGCCCATGCCACCGCGCCGGCCGATTTCGTGCCGAACGGGGCGGGGCATGCCTGGACATTCGACCCCGGCCTGATCGACGGCATGCTGCAATCGGTCTGGATCTGGTCCCGGGCGATCCAGGATGCCTCGACCCTGCCGCTGGGCGTCAAGGCTGTCCGCCGGTTTGATGGTGATCCCGCGCTGGGGCCGCTGCTGGCACAGACTTCCGTGCTTTCGGCCCCGCAGGATCCTGAAATCGTGACGGAACTGTCCGTTTTCGATGCCGCTGGCCGGCTGATCTACCTCCTCGAGGATTTCCGCGGCCAGTCGTCTTCGGCCCTGAACCGGCTTGGCGGTGGCTGGCAGGGCGGCGATGGGCCGCGCCATGACATGCTGGAGGCCGCACAATGAGCGACCGCGACGACCTGGCCGATATCGCCATCATCGGCATGGCGGGGCTTTATCCGGGGGCGGATGACGTCTCGATCTTCTGGTCGAATGTGCTGAACAAGCGCGATTGCGTGACCGATAGCCCCGAGGGCTGGCTGGGCGACGGGTCGATCTTCAATCCGGACTCGGACGACCCGCTGAAGATCTACACCCGGCGCGGCGGCTTCCTGGGGGATCTGTCGCGCTTCGATGCCAAGGCCTTCGGCACGATGCCGATGTCGATCGCGGCGGGTCAGCCCGACCAGTTCCTGGCGCTGAAGGTTGCTTCGGACGCGCTTCTGGATGCGGGCTATCCGGCGGGCAAGCATGACCATTCCGCCACCGGGGTGATCCTGGGCCATGCCGTGCATGCCCATCGTGGCAACACCAACGGCATCCACCAGGCCTGGGTCGACAGCCAGACCCGGAACCTGTTGGCCACGTTGTTTCCCGAAGTTTCGGATGAAAGGCTGGACCAGGCCATCAGGCTGCTGGACAAGTCCATGCCCAAGCTGATCCCCGAGGCGATTCCGGGCCTTGTTCCCAACATCCTCACCGGGCGCATCGCCAACCGCCTGGACCTGATGGGACCGAACTACATCATCGACGCGGCCTGTTCCTCCTCGATCATCTCGGTCGATCTGGCCATGTTCGAACTGCGCGCCGGCCGGGCCGACATGATGCTGGCCGGCGGCGTGAACACCACGACCTCGCCGCTGGTCTATGGTGTGTTCTGTTCGGTCGATGCCCTGTCCCGCACCGGCCGTATCCGCCCCTTTGACCGTCAGGCCAACGGCACCGTCCTGGGAGAAGGCTGCGGCGTGCTGGTGCTGAAGCGCCTGGCAGATGCGCTGCGCGACGAGGATCGGATCTACGCCGTCATCAAGGGCGTGGGCCAGTCGTCGGACGGCAAGTCCTCGGGCCTGATGGCCCCGCGGCTGGAGGGCGAAGTTCTGGCCGTCCGCCGCGCCTACAAATCCACCGGCATCGACCCTGCCACCATCGGCCTGGTCGAGGCACATGGCACCGGCATCCCGCTGGGCGACCGCACCGAGGTCGACGCGCTGCGCACGATCTACGGCACAAGGCAAGGCGATCTGCCGACCGTGCCGCTGGGCTCGGTCAAGTCGATGATCGGGCATTGCATTCCGGCCTCGGGCTCGGCCTCGATCATCAAGATTTCGCTGGCGCTGTCGAACAAGATCCTGCCGCCGACACTCTGCGACGAAGTCTCGACCGACCTGGGCCTTGAAACCACACCCTTCTATCTGTCCACCGAAACCCGGCCGTGGATTCATTCGGCCGGCACACCGCGCCGCGCCGCGATCAACGCCTTCGGCTTTGGGGGCATCAACGCTCACATGATCCTCGAGGAAAGCCCGGTCGGCCGGAACCCGGACCCGACCGCCGCCTTCCTGCCCACCGGCCGCTTTGTGCAGGACGTGCCCGACGCCGGGCTTGAACAGGTCTTCGTCTTTGCCGGCGCCGATGCCGGGGCCGTTCTGGAGGAAGTCGAGTCCTTCGTGGCCAAGCGCGACCCCCATGCCGATGTCGTCACCCTGGCGCGCGGCACCTGGGACCGCGCGCTGGCTGCACCGGGCCCGGCACGGCTGGCTGTTCTTGCCGCCGACCTCGCCGATTTCGACAGGAAGGCCGATGGGTTGAAAAACAGGCTGCCCGCGCAGAAGGGCAGCATGCAGACCCGCAACGGCATCTATTACGAACCGGCGCCCATAGGCGGCAAGCTGGCCTTCCTGTTTCCGGGCGAGATGGGCCAATACCCCGACATGATGCGCGACGCGGCGATGGCCTTTCCGGTCGTGCGGCACTGGTTCGATTTCATCGGCGCGCTGACGCTGAACCGGCGAGACACGGCGTTGGGCAGCGTGATCTTCCCGCCGCCCACCCTGGTGGACGAGGCCGGCCGCGCCCGGCTGGAAAGCCTGCTGCACCGGGTCGATTATGGCTCGGAAATGGTCTTTGCTGCCGACCAGGCGACATTTGCCCTGCTGTCGGCCATGGGCCTGAAGCCCGATGCGATGGTGGGCCATTCCACGGGCGAGAATGCCGCGCTGGTGGCCAGCGGCCGCCTGCAAATGGATCAGAAGGCCGTGGGCCACATGATCGCCGAGATGAACGCGATTTTCGATGCGATCGAAAAGACCGGTGCCGTCCCCTCGGGCACGCTGCTGAACATCGCCGCCCTGGACCGCCCGGCGCTGGAGACGTTGATGCAGCGGCACCCGACGATCCAGTTCACGATGGACAATTGCCCGAACCAGGCGATCGTTTTTGGCGATGCCGAGGCGATCCAGTCGATCGAAGGCGATGCGATCGCGCAGGGCGCAGTCTGCACGAGGCTGCCGATTTCCTGGGGCTACCACACGCCGCATGTGGCGCCGATGGCGGTGGCCTTCGGCAAGCTGTTCGATGGCGTGGGGCTTCAGGACAGTCCGGTGACGCTTTACTCCTGCGCGACGGCCAAACCGTTCCCGAACCGGATCAAGGCCTTCCGCGAAACCGCCGTGCTGCAATACACATCGCGTGTGCGTTTCACCGAAAGCATCGGCCAGCTTTATGACGACGGGGTGCGCGTCTTTGTCGAATGCGGGCCCAACGCCACGCTGACCGCCTTTGCCCGCGACATCCTGGGCTCGAGGCCGCATTTGGCCGTCAGCGCCGACAGCAAGCGTCGCGGGATGTTGGCGCAGCTGCGCCACCTGGCCGGGCAACTGTTCACCGCGGGTGTCGCCTTCGACCCCCGCGCCCTGCTGATGCCCGAGCCTGATGCCACCGAACTGGCCCGCCGCGCCGCGCGCGAGCGTCAGCGCAAGGCGCCCCGGCTGGAATCGAACCTGCCCTTCATCGAACTCACGCCCGAACGCGTGGCCGAACTGCGCGCCCTGTTCCCCGCGCCGGTTGCGGGGGCGGCCGCCGCCGCCGCGCCGATCCCTGCACCCCAAGGCACGATCGCCGAGGCCCTGCCGTCCGAACCGCAGTGCGAGCTTGCCCGGACCTCCGCCATGTCGTCGCATCTGTCGCTGATGGGCGAATTCCTGGATGCCACCGGCCGAGTGGCTCTGACCAGCCTTGGCCAGGGCGCAGGCCAGGGCCCGATCGAAGTGCTGGACCTGGCCCGCGCCTTTGCCCTGCCCTTCGACTTCAGCGCCTTTCTGATGCGCGGCCAGACCGACCTGGCGGGCCTTTCCCCCTGGCTGGCGGCCGAGGAACGGGCCGAGGCGCAGGCCATGGCGGGCAAATCGGCCCGATCCTGGGCGGAATATGCCCTGTCGCGCCTGGCCGCCAAGCGTGCCGCAACCCGGATCCTGGCTGCACAGGGGCAGGCCGCCCGCGGTGCCGATCTGGCGATCCGCAAGACGGATGAGGGTGCGCCGGTGCTGTTCGGCCCGGACAGGCTGCGCCTGCCGGGCGTCTCCATCGCGCATGTCGCCTCGCTGGGCATCGGCGCCGCTGCCGCGCCGGGCTGGCAGATGGGCATCGACTTCGAATTTTCCGATCGCCTGCGCGACCCCTTGGGCTTTTTCGCACGCATCACCACACCGGAAGAGCGGCAGATCCTGGGGCTTGCGCCCGGGGCCGAAGCGGCAACCCTGGCCTGGAGCGTCAAGGAAGCCGCCGCCAAGGCGCTGGGCACCGGATTGCGGGGCCAGCCGCAGTCCTTTGTCATCACCGCCTATGACCCGGTGCGCGGCGAGGCGCGCGTGGCCCTGGCAGCAGACGCCGTGACCGCACAGGTTCGGCAATTCGGACGTGCATTCTGCACCGTGGCATGGCGTCCCATGCCCATTTTGGATGCAGCGGAGTAATTTTATGTGTGAAACCGCCTTTCATTCCCCATGTGTTCTGTGCAGAACGCAGAAGATTGACCGAAGGAGCCAAGTGTGACGGACGCTGAAATCAGCAGCATATTGCGCAAGACCCTGGCCGAGTTCGTGGCGGATTGGGGCCTGGATGTCCCGGTCGAGGCCGACACCAGCCTGGTCGAAGATCTGGAATTTGACTCGATTGACGTAATTCAGTTCGTGGTTGCCATCGAAAACGCATTTCAAAGCCGGAATCTTGGGTTTCAAAGCTTGTTGATGCAGGACGGCCGCTATGTGGACGACCTGAGCGTGGGCCAGATCGAGGCGTTCCTCGCCAAACGCCTGACTGCCTGACGCAAGACCTGAACGGCGAGGCGGGACGCCGCCCGGAAAGGACATGACATGACCCGGACGCTTCTCATCGGCCTGGACGGGGCCACGTTTACCGTGCTTGACCCACTCATGGACGGCACCTGTGCGGAAGGGGTGGTCATGCCCTATCTTGCGTCGCTGCGCGCCCGGGGCTATTCGGCCAAGCTGAAATCGACCGCACATCCGCTGACACCGCCGGCCTGGACCACGGTCTGCACCGGTCGCACACCTGGCAACCATGGCATCTATGATTTCGTCCGGTTCGAAGACCTGGGCGACGAGATGTTCTTCACGCTTTACGACTTTCGCGACGTGCAGGTGGAAACCATCTGGCAGATAGCCAGCCGCCAGGGCAAATCGGTCGTCTCGCTGAACTTTCCGATGATGGCCCCCCCGCCGGCGATCAACGGCTCGCTGGTGCCCGGATTCGTTTCGTGGAAACACCTGCGCCGCAACATGTATCCCGCCACGCTGTTCGACCGCATCAAGGCCTTCGACGGTTTCGACCCCAAGGAACTGTCCTGGGACTTCGAGCGCGAAAGCCAGATCGGCGACGTGATGCCTGACGAGGAGCTGTACAAGTGGGTGGAAAACCACCTGCCGCGCGACAAGCAGTGGTCCAACATGGGCAAGCGTCTGTTGCAGGAAGACAAACCCGACCTGTTCGCGCTGATGATGGATGGGACCGACAAGATCCAGCATCAGGCCTGGCACGTTCTGGACCCAAGGCTGTGGACCGGCGCCGCAGACGAGGCGGCGCAGGCCGTGCGCAAGCTGGTGCTGCAATATTACCGCAACGTCGACGGCTATATCCGCGATCTGCATGCCGCGGCACCCGATGCCCATCTGATCATCGTTTCCGACCACGGCTTTGCCGGTTCGGAAAAGGTGGTGCGGATAAACCAGTATCTGGCCGACCTGGGCCACCTGACCTGGCGTCAGTCCGATGGGTCGGAACAGGCCAGGCGCCGCGATCTTGCCAATTTTGCCAATCTCGATTGGACCAAGACCCGCGCCTTCTGCCCGACGCCGTCTTCGAACGGCATCGTGATCCGCATGAAATCCGACAAGAACCCCGGTGGAGTTCGCCCCGAGGATTACGAACGCTATCGCGACCGGCTGATCGAGGAACTTCTGGACATGCGCGACCCGGAGACCGGCCGTCGCGTGATTGCCCGGGTGGAAAAGCGCGAAGATGCATTCCCGGGCACGGCCATGGGCCAGGCGCCCGACCTGACGGTCTTTCTGGTCGACCACGGTTTCGTCTCGGTCCGCAACCGTGAACCCGCCGTCGTCACCCGGCCGACCCCGCTGGGCACGCACCATCCCGATGGCATCTTCATCATGGTCGGGCCGGGCGTTCAGGCGCGGCGGGGCGAAACGATGTCGATCGTGGATACGACCACCATCGCCGCCCACACCACCGGTCTGGAAATCCCGGCCTCGTTCGAGGGTCGCATCCCGGCAGATCTGTTCGAGCCCGGCTGGCTAGAGGCGAACCCGCCGCGCATCGGCGCCGCTCAGGCCAGTCAGGGGCATAAACCTTCGGCTGACGGGGCTCATCCGGAAGATGATGTACCAGAGGACCAGCGTCAGGAGATGCTCGCCCAATTGCGTTTGCTTGGTTATATCGAAGACTAGAGCGAAGATCGGGACGCAAAGGGTCCGCAGGGTGTGATGTGATGAGTCGGATTGAATCCCATGGTGTGATGCTCAGCGTGACCGACCTGCCGCGTAGGCCGGGGCGTCGGACGCGGCAGCCGGGCTTGCCGGTCGTCATGGTGCATGGGCTCGCCGCATCCTCTGCCTTCTGGTACGCCGCCGGCGCGCCGATTCTGTCGCTGATGGGGCGCACGGTTCTTTACGATCTGCGCGGCCACGGCAAATCCGACGTGCCCGACAGCGGCTATGGCGTGGCCAGCATGGCCCGCGACCTTGAAGCCCTGATCGAGAAGCTGGGGCTGACCCGCTATCACCTGGTGGCCCATTCCTTCGGCGGCATGATCGCTCTCACGCAGGCCATGCGCCATCCCGACCAGGTGGCCAGCCTGACCCTGGTCGATGTCCGCATCCGGCCGATCCAATCCAAGATCTCGATCCCGGTGGCCGACATTCCCCCCGCGGTCGAGCGTCAGTTGGCTGACCTGGGCATTGACGCCGGCAAGCTGAATCAGGCGGGCGACGGCGTGGACTATCTGCGCACGGTCGCACGGATCGAAATCGAAGCCGGCGACCGGGCTGCCGGGCTGCTGGCGGCGGTCTATCGCCACCCCAAGCTGTTCCGCAACCGTCGCAACGCGGAACGCTGGATCGAACTCTGCGAGCGGGTCTCGCTGATCGCCGATCTGGCCGAAGAGCCGAGCTTCACCGCTGCTGACCTGGCCAAGCTGAAGGTTCCGATGTTGATCCTGGTGGGTGGGCAATCGAACACGCTGCCCTCGGCGCGCGAGCTGGCGCGCCTGTGCCCGCATGCGGTGTTCCACGAAGTGCCGGGAGTGGGACATTTCTTCCCGATGAGCAAGCCGCGCGCCTTCCTGCGGCCGACGATGCGCTTCCTTCATCTGGCCAATCAGCGCGAATGGCGCCAGACCTTGCAAGGAACCGCGCGTGAACTGCCCCTGACACCGGCCAATGTCCAGGTTTCGCCTTTGCCGCAGATCGAGGCGTCTCCGCAGATCGAACCATTGCGCCCCTTGGCGACGCCGCCCCCTGCCGAGATCAGGACCGCAGACTTTGCGACCTTGCGGCGAGCGTCTGGAGCTTCCTGACCGAGGCGCCGCGCACGGCTTCGGCTTCTCCCGGCTCGGTTGCGATCAGTCGCAGGGCGGCCCTGGCCGCTTTCGCAATCTTCGGATCGGCGGCGGTGGCCTTGGCCTGCAACAGGTCGATCACGCGGCCCACTCCGGCCTGCGTGAACCTGGTGCCCGGCACCAGGCCATCGGAATCGGCCGGTGTGGTTTCCATGATCTTCAGCGCACTGTCGAAGAGCCGTTTCTGCGCATCCGGCAGGCCACGCGCCTGACCGCCCGATCCGGCGCCGCCTGACGCCGGGCGGACCGGGGCCGCGAGTGTGGCGGGCCCGCCGCCATGACCCAGCCGCGGCTCGGCGGGCACCGCAAGGGGCGACTTGCCACCCTTGAATGCGATCTGCTCGGCCCGTTGCCACAGGCTGCGGATCTTGGCAGCAGACAATCCGTGCACCGTTTCCCGGCTCGGATCGGCCTCACCCAGGAAGGTCAGGGCCATCGTCGCGATCTTGGATCCCGGCCCGCCCTTGTCCGCCGCGCGATCCCGCAACATTTGCGCCAGTTTCGCGATGCCCGTCATGGTGAATGGCGTGCCATCCAGATGCCCCGCGGCATCCGCAGGCGTCTTGGACAGAATCTGCATCAGCCTGGCCGCATTCTTGCGGATGGCGCGCTGCAACTCCTGCGATTTGGCACCGCCACCGGCCAATCCCAGTTTCTGCAACGACAGGCCAGCCCCCGCGATCGGGGCCGCACGCCCCGTCTCGGGGCGCGGCCGCGGGCCGGTCGGCGGCGCAACCGGCGCAACCGGCGCAACCGGCTCGGTAGCACCGGGTTTCATCGCGCCAATGGTCACTTCCGGCGTCTGACTGGCCATTTCGCGTCGACGGGCTTTCAGCGCCTCCAGTCGGCTGATGCGCGATCCTCCGCCTCCCGCCGCGTCCTGCGCTGTGACGCCCTCGGTCCCAGTCAGTTTTGGCATTTCGATTCCATCCGTATTGGCAGGGCCGCGTCAGATGATGACGCGCGCCGGCCAGGGTTTCCAACGTTCAAGGCCGCACCAGCAGGGCCGGCACCTGTCCGGCCTGACTGCCTTCATGTCCGATCAGCAATCCCTGGTCCGACACGCCCAGCACCGTCACACATCCGCTGCCGGCCGGCAGGCTGACCGGGATCGCGAACCAGTCCTGCAAATCATGCGAGCCATAGAGGCGCACCGTCCCCCTGTAGGCCATCAGGTCAGCCGTGACCTGCCGGCGGTCTTGCACCGGCGGGCCGACATGGTCCTGCATGGCGATACAGGTCAGCAGCCGACCACCGACACGCCCCACGGCGATCGCCCGGATGGCGGCATTGGCCGGATTGTCCAGCCCGGGTTTCATCCCCGAAATCGGCACCGCCATGCCCCCTGGCGCAAATCGCATCGCCCCAAAGACCAGATCCCAGCTGCCATCCGGCTCAAGAGCGATCAGTTCGGGGCCCCACGAGCCGGTCAATTCTTCGGCCGGAGCCAGGGCCGCCACACCCAGCAGCAACCCACCGTCGCCATGGCTGGCCACGGCCGAGACCGCGGCGTTCAGGGCAAAACGCCGGGCGCCTTCGGTCAGCACGGGCTCCAGCGTGCCGGCGGCAGCCAGCCGATACAAGTCAAAGCCACGCACCGCATCGGCCACGGCAACCGCCAGCGAGTCGGCATAGCGCGCGATCAGGGTGATGCGCCGCACGGCGCTCAGATTCAGGGCGGCCAGGTCCAGATCCCGGACAGTCCCCGCAGCGACATCCGCCAGATCGGTTTGCAGGATGCGCTGCGTCGTCGGGGACAGCCCGTCCGCCGTGCCGACCAGAACCCAGGCCCGCGACCCGGCCACGACGACCGGACCGAGCGGCTGGTCGCGCCCGCCGGCCGCCTGCACGATGCCGCCCACCAGCGGCCGCAGCGCCGGCGTGCAGGCCGCCGCCACAAGCAGCGAGCCATGGGCCACCACATCGGCCCCCGGCGCCCGCGCAATCCGGCCCAGGATTCGCGCCATGTCAGGCCCGTCCGGGCCGACCCGTTGCGCTGGCCGCGCCGAATCCAGCCGGAACAGCGCGCTGCCTTGCCGGCCGCTTTCCAGGTCCAGCTCGGCCATCGATCCGATGAACCCGCCGGGAACCGCCACCACCTGGTCCACCCAGGTCAGAAGCTCGGGGCTGGCGCCACGGTTCATGACGCGCTCCCCAGGCATGGATCGGACGGTCACGACGATCTCCTTTGGCCCAGCCAGACTTCCAGACCTCCGTCCGGATTGTCGAAATAACCGAAACCGTCAGGCAGATCCTTGCCACAGCGCGGCCCGAAGGGATTGACGAATCCGACGGCCAATCCGTGCGGCGTCGATTGCAGTGTGCGGATGCCGTAGTTGTAGGGGTTGCCCATTCCGCGCGTCGTTACCGCCAGCCAGTTTTCGCCATCGCGGCTGCGATACAGATCCGCGCCGGCCTGCATGTCGATCAGTCTTTCAACGCCGAAACGGTCCAGCATGCGCGAGAACGGCGCCGGCCATTCGCCGTTTTCCGAATACCGCAGCATCAGCGACCAGTCGAAAGTGCCCAGATACAGCCAGCCGTCGTGGCTTTCCATGCGCCAGAAATAACCCGAGAACATGTTGCCGAACCCCGGGCCCTGGCCCGACAGCGGTATCTTCATTCCATCGGGCGTATCGCGCTCGCGGCCGACGATCAGATCCCAGCTGCCATCCTCGTAGATGCGGATCAGCTCGGGGCCGGCGGGGCCGACCTTGTTGGCCCGGTCGATGCCGCCGTGCTGGATGCCCGAACCGGCATAGACCAGCCCCTCGTGCACACAGAACGAGGCGACGCCCTGGTTCAGCACCCCGCGATAGGCACCATTGCGCACCACGCAGTGCCAGTCATAGGGCGGCTTGCCCTCGGCCCGGGTCCGCCAGATCTGATAGCCGTTCGGGTTGCCGGTGCCGGCATAGAGCCAGTCGCCACAGCCCACCATCTCGAACACGCCGACATTCTCGGGCTCACCAAAGCTTGGCAGGTTGGCCACTTGCCAATTGCCGCTGGCCGGATCGTCCGAGACATAGATCACCGCCGTGCCGACCGCGTTCACATTGCCACCGGCGGTGCCGGTCGGGCTGGTGAACAGCTTGCCCTTGAACGGCTGGATCAGCCGCAGCGTGGTGATCCTGGCCGAAAAGCCGTCGGGCATCGGCACCGGGTCGAAACCGATTCCGTCGACCGACCGAAGGATCTGCGCGCCCTGGCCGCGGGCCGGCACATAGGTTGACAGATACAGGCACTCCTGCGGGTCGGATCGCCCCTTGAAGACGCACATCGCGCGATAGCCCATCTCGCGCGGCAGACGCTCGCCCTCGGCCGTCTCGATCCAGGGCGAGCGACACACCTCGCTCCAGCCGGAATTTTCCACCCCGGCCACACGCCCACTCGGGTCAAACCGCCAGATCTGCGCCCGCATGTCCTGCTCATAGACATAGTCCGGGCATTCCACCGGCCAGCGATCCAGCTTCTTCGAGATTTTCGAAACCTTGAACAGGCACAGATTCGACCGGGTCGTGCCGACATACAGCCGGTCGCGGAACCACATCATCGAATGCGGATAGGAATTCAACTGGTCGCCAAATCCGTTGCGGGCGATCCGGGCAAAATCGCCCATGGCCAGGCCCGCGTGATCAATCCTGCGCCGGACGCGATCCACCATCGCCGCCTCAGCTCAGCACGACGGGAAGTTCGGCCGGCATCTCGTTCTTGGCCGGTTTCAGCGTCTCGAGTTCGTTGAGCACCTCTTCCAGCATGATCTCCAGCATCTCGGCCCAGCTTTCCAGCCGCATCCGGTACTGCGCCTGCTCCTCGCTTTCGGCGGGGCGTTCGCTGTCCTCGGCGAACTGGATGCGCAACTGGCCATAGACCTGACGTCCCAGTTCGGCCAGCTTGGGATTGGCCAGAACCTGCAGGTAGGTCAGGCCCTGCGGATCCTCGCCCGAGGAATGCGGCGCGCCAAAGGCCGGGGCGATGAAGTCGCGGTGCTGGGCGGCGCGCAGGGATTGCAGCTTTGCGGCCATCTCAATACCCCAAGGCTCGAGCCAGATCCTGCACCCTGGGATGCAGCGGCTGCTTGTCGGCCCGCCAGGACAAGGGTGCGTCCAGGGGCGGCACTTTCACCTTTCCCGGCCTGAGGCGCGGCGATTTCAGGAAGTTCACATCGTTGCCCAGCGGCGCCGTCGACGGCCCCATGCAGGAATAGACCGAAGCCTCGGGCTTCATCATCGCGGCGATGGCCTCGGGCGCATCCGACACTCCCAGCCAGCGGCACAGCGCCGGCAGCATGGTCTTCATGTTGTTCATCAGGTCTTCACCCCGCAGGGTGACGAACTGTTCCGACGGCACCTGATCGAGGAACCGCAGGATCTGCACCTGGGCGTCGTGCCAGGCGATCTGCGGTTCCAGTGCGGCCTGGACGCCGCGCTGGTCGATCGAGTTCAGCGCAAGCAGCACGCCGATGCCGCCCTTGGTCTTCAGCACCGATTCCCCCTGCGGGATCGGGTGGCGCACCAGGTGGATGAACCGCGCCTTCGGGAAGGCCGCCAGCATCCGGTTCATGTAGGCCCGGTGCCGCAGCACGCCCGGGCTTTTCTCGACGATCCGCAACGGGGCCACGGCCTCGGCGATCTCCTGGAATACCTCGCCCGGGGAATAGCTCTCGCGCAGCTTCAGCCAGCGTTCGGCCATGCGGATCGCCTCGTCGGTCTGCTCTCCGGAAAAGACCTGAGCGACCGTCCGCAGCAAACCGTGGCGCATGGTCTTCCAGAACGGCGATTTCTTCTGGCCACCCGGCGTCAGGCCCGAGTTGAACTCGGCCACCGATTCGCACTGGAACAGGTTCAGCTCTGGCACCCCGTAGAGTTCGGGATGCTGGCCGATCATGGCCGCCACCAGCGAGGAAAACGATCGCGGCGCGGCCAGGATGAAAATGGGGCTCAGATCCCGGGGCGCCGGGACGCCACCGGCGGGTGCCGGTGCCGGTGCCGTCACGGGCGCAGCCCCATGCGCCTTGCGGGCCTTCCGCGCAGCGGGTTCGCTGGTCGTGGCGGCGGGCGGTGCTGCCTCGGCCGCGGCAGCCGCTGCTTTCGCCCGATCCCGCCGCGGCCGGGCCGGGGCCGGCACTGGTTCGGGCGGAGGCGTGCGTCGGCTCATCGCTTCACACCCTCCAGGAAGGGAACTTCGAAGACCTTGCGATGCATCACGGGACCATGGCCGAAATATTCGCCCTCTCCGAAACATTCGCCATGATCGGCGGTGATGATGAAATGCGTGCCCTTGGGTGCCTTGTCCATCAGCCCGCCCAGCACATCATCGACATATTCGACGCAACGCACCTGCTGGTCGTGCAAGTCCTTCATCTCCTGCTTCGAGAAGAATTCGGGCTCGGGCTCTTCCGCCATGTCGCCTGACCGGGCGATTGCCTCGTCCATGCCCTTGACGACACCATGCACGCCCGAAATCTTGGGCAGCTGTTCGTTCTTCAGCATATAGGGATAGTGAGTTTCGCCCAGATTCAGGAAATGATAGCTCGGCTGGTCGGCATCCATCTCGATCTCGGAGACCATACCCTTGAAATCGTTATGATCCTTCATCAGCTTGTACTCGTCGAAGAACCGGCCGAAGGCTGTCATCGGGTTCAGCACCGGCATCGAAACCTTGCCCACCGTCCGATAGCCATGCTTGCCCAGAACCTTGGCCAGGCTCAACTCGGGCACGAAGCTCTTGAATGACAGATCCGGGATGCCGGTCCGTTCGACCCAGAGCGCAAAGTCCTTCTTGTAGACTTCCGACGCCAGAACCCGCTTGGGCGCCTTGTGTGCCACCTGACCCATGAAGATCGAATGGTGGGACGGCGCTGTCCAGCTGGCATAGCTGTAGCGCAATTCCCCCCTGGACAACCTGTCCATGTTCGGCGTCTTGGCGCGGCGGTAGCTGTCGAAGCGACAGCTGTCCATGATGATGTAGACCAGGTTGCGGGGCATGATTACCGATCAATATTCATCTGGCGGCGGACCCGGACCGGCGGACCGGACCCGGCGCGAAAACCGATTGACTTACGACGCCGCGCGACGCTGCCTCAGCGCCGCACCGATGCTTTCCTGCGTATGGGCGCGCCACCGCTTTGCCAGATCCTCGATCCCTTCGGCGGCGGTCACTTCGTCGGGGTCAAGCATAGGCACCCGGGCGGCCGTACAGGCCCGGGTGTAGGCCTGCACCGCGCCGGCGGCATCGCCCTCGGCCAGGGCGATATCTCCCAGCAACTTGGCAGCGATCGGGCGCAGAACCTTCTTCTGGCCCAGCTGGTCGATCATGACCCTCGCCTTCACCATCTCGCCCGCCTGGATCAGCGCCATCGCATAGCGCACCTTGTCGGCAACCCGCGGCGAGCCGGCTTCGGCCATCTTTTCGTATTGCTGGACCGCCGCATCGGTGCGCCCGACCCGCGCGGCCACCCGGGCATAGCGCTCGGTCTTCTTGCGGTCATCCGGAGAGGCCTGCAGATCGGCTTCGAGCATCTCGAGAACCTCGTCGCCGCGATCCTCTTCCCGCATCAGCCGCACATAGGCCTTCAGGGCTTTCTTGTTGTCCGGATTGCGCATCACGATGCTTTTCAGCTCGTCCGCGGCTGCGCCCTTCTCGCCCTGCTTCAGGCGGATACGCGCCAGCATCTCATGCGCCTGTTCCATCGACGGGTCCATGGACAGGCACCGCTCACACAGCGCGACCGCCTCCTCGTACTGGCCGGTTTCCAGTTTGACGGCCGCCGCACCCAGATAGGCGCGGGTCGAATTCGGATCCAGGCGGATCGCATCGGCAAAGCCCGCGGCGGCGGCGTCGATATCCTTCTGCCGCAGGGCGATCAGACCCAGCAACGTCGAGGAATCTGCCTCCAGCGGGGCCAGGGCCTTGGCCTTCGTGGCGGCGCGCGTGGCGTCTTCGTATTTCTGCTGCTTCATGAGAACCCGGGCCAGGGCCAGGAAGGCAGTGTGGGACTGCTCGCCCTCGCGCAGCATGGCCACCAGGGCGCGCTCGGCCGCGGCCGGGCCCTGTTTCCTTTCAATTTCGCGGATTTCGCCCAGTTTCGAACGAATGCCAAGCTGTTCGGGGCGGGGTTTCATGCTGGTCGCCAATTCAAGCTCCAAGGTTAGGGCCCGCGCTTACGGTTTACCCAGTCGACTCACAAAATGTGGAACCATAACCTTGCCCTCCCACCCCAAGGGTCAAGCACGCCCAAGCGCAATGGCTCCGTCCTCGCACCCTTGTGAAAGAATCCGCAGGCTTTGGCAACCGGGCCATGCCGCCTGCCGGACCCCCACGCCAGTTTTTGCCGGCACTGCGCCCCTCGCGCCGCAGTTTTCAGGTCAGGAGGGATTTGCGGCAATTCCGTCCTCCCGGCCGACGGGAGCCCGCCCCGCGCGCATATCGAGAGGTTGAAGGCCCGGGGCCCGCGGCGGGGTCTCGGCGACGAAACCTGCACCGCGATGTTCCGAATACCTCGATCAGCGAAACCCGATTCGATGCGCCGGCAGGCGAATGGCAGGTTCGCGGCCGGAAGTTCGAAAACGCCAGCCCCTGGCACAAACCGGCCCAATGGCCTGCAACGAAATGTTCGAAGATTGCATTGCCGTCGGGAAGGCGGCGGCCGCGCCATTGCCATGCATTCGGGGGGGCTCTGCCCCCCCGCTGCGCCCCCCGGGATATTTGCAGCAAGGTGAAACAGCCGCGGCGGCATCGTCCGATGGGCAGGGCCCCGGACGATCCTTGCCTGTCGGCAGGGCCGGGGGCGGGCCTATTCGGCCGGCAGGACGCGCACCGCACCCTTGTCGGCGGAGGCGGCGAACAGCGCATAGGCCTTCAGCGCCTGGCTGACCTTGCGCGAACGGGCGCGGGCGGGCTTCCAGCCGGCCTTGTCCTGTTCGGCCCGGCGCCGGGCCAGTTCCGCTTCGGACACCCGCAAGTTGATCGTGCGGGCGGGGATGTCGATGTCGATCATGTCACCATCGCGCACCAGGCCGATCGCGCCGCCCGAGGCGGCTTCGGGCGAAGCATGGCCGATGGAAAGGCCCGAGGTGCCGCCCGAGAAGCGGCCGTCGGTCAGAAGGGCGCAGACCTTGCCCAGGCCCTTCGACTTCAGATAGCTGGTCGGGTAGAGCATCTCCTGCATTCCCGGCCCGCCTTTCGGCCCTTCGTAGCGGATCACGACCACGTCGCCCGCCTTGACCTCATTGTTCAGGATGCCCGCGACCGCGGCATTCTGGCTTTCATACACCCGGGCCGGGCCGGAGAAGACGAAGATCGCCTCGTCCACGCCCGCCGTCTTCACGATGCAGCCGTCTTGCGCGATGTTGCCCTTCAGGACCGCCAGGCCGCCTTCCTTGGTGAAGGCATGTTCGACCGAGCGGATCACGCCCTTTTCACGGTCGAGGTCGAGTTCGGCATAGCGCCTGTCCTGGCTGAAGGCCGTGGCAGAGCGCACGTTCCCCGGGGCCGCCTTGAAGAAATGGCGCACGCTTTCGTGGTTGGTCCGGCTGATGTCCCAATGGTCCAGCGCCGCACCCATGCTGGGCGAATGCACCGTGACGCAGTCGCGGTTCAACAGGCCCGCCTTGTCCAGCTGTCCGAGGATCGCCATGATCCCGCCCGCGCGGTGCACGTCTTCCATATGCACGTCGGATTTGGCCGGGGCGACCTTGCACAGGCAGGGCACCTTGCGGCTGAGCGCATCGATGTCATCCTGATCGAAATCGATGCCGCCTTCGTGGGCCGCAGCCAGGATGTGCAGGATGGTGTTGGTCGACCCGCCCATGGCGATATCCAGCGCCATGGCGTTTTCAAAGGCCGCCTTGTTGGCCACATTGCGCGGCAGGATGCTGGCGTCGTTCTGTTCGTAATAGCGGCGGCACAGGTCGACGATCAGGTGCCCCGCCTCCACGAACAGCCGCTTGCGGTCGGCATGGGTGGCAAGGGTCGAGCCATTGCCGGGCAACGACAGGCCCAGCGCCTCGGTCAGGCAATTCATCGAATTGGCCGTGAACATGCCCGAACAAGAGCCGCAGGTCGGGCAGGAAGCCTTCTCGATCGCCTCGACCTCGGCATCGGAATAGCTTTCATCCGCCGCCGAAACCATGGCATCGACCAGGTCCAGCGCCACTTCCTTGCCCTTCAGCACGACCTTGCCGGCCTCCATCGGCCCGCCCGAAACGAAGACGACCGGAATGTTCAGCCGCATCGAGGCCATCAGCATTCCGGGGGTGATCTTGTCGCAGTTGGAAATGCAGACCATCGCGTCAGCGCAATGCGCGTTGACCATGTATTCCACGCTGTCGGCGATCAACTCGCGGCTGGGCAGGCTGTAGAGCATGCCGTCATGGCCCATCGCGATGCCGTCATCGACCGCGATCGTGTTGAATTCCTTGGCGACGCCGCCCGCCGCCTCGACTTCGCGGGCGACCAGCTGACCCAGGTCCTTCAGATGGACATGGCCGGGGACGAACTGGGTGAAGCTGTTGACGATGGCGATGATCGGCTTGCCGAAATCGCCATCCTTCATGCCGGTGGCGCGCCAGAGCCCACGTGCGCCGGCCATATTGCGACCGTGGGTCGTGGTGCGGGAACGATAGGCGGGCATGGGTCTCTCCCCTCGGTTCGGTTTGAGAAGGAAATGAACCGGCACAGCCCGACATTCAAGGGGGAAAGGCCGATGCCCCTGTTCCGGAGGTCCGGGCTGCGGGGTGAACGTCACGGGGACTGCCACGGGAACGGGTTGTGCCGGCTGCGCGCCAGGCAGCAGCGCGCAGCGTGCGAGCTTGCGATTGACCCGGCAAGGGTAGGCATGGAACAAGAGTGCCGGCCGCATTAGGTCAGTTGCAGAACGATGAGCGCAGGTTTTCGATGAACGATGCGGACCTTTCGATCCGGGCCGGGACAATTCCTCCCCAGAAATGGCCCTTTCCCTTGGCACCCACCCGCCAACGCCAGGCTGCCGCCGCATTTCGGCGGGCTGCGGGTGAATTGCTGGCCCTCAAGGCCGAAGTGACACTGGACGATCCGATGCGGGCGGCCTTTCTGATCAACCGGCTGCCCAGAGGGGCCAGCGCGTGGCCCGTGCCGACGCGGATCACGCTTGATACCGACCTTCCCGCGGCGGTGTCGGCCATTCTGGTTCCGGTCCTGGTCGACAACGGCCCCGAGGATTTCGTCGTCGTCTGGCCATTGGAGGCGAATGGCTGCGCGCTGATCGGTCCGACCGAGGCGCGGCTGATCGGCACCTGGTCGGACGGGATCGTCACCGCCTTTGCGATCGCCGATGGTCAGATCGGCATGGCGGTCGCCCCCGACAGCGACGGCGCGCGTGCCGAGGTGCGGGTCGCGCCGCTGACGGGGCTGCAGGCCGGCCCCTGGAAATCGCTGTCTGCCGGCGATCTGCCCTGCGCGGATGACGAACTGGTCACGGCAATGGCGCTGTTCGGCGGGCATGTCTATGCCGCCAAGGGCAATGCCCGCGGCGGGTTCGAGCTATGGCGGGCCCCGCTGGAGGGCTCGGGTGACTGGGCACTGGTCATTCCGCGCGGCGGCTGGCGCTATGGCTCCAGTCCCAGCGTGACCGCGATGGCCGTGGTTGCGGACCGCCTTTTCGTCGCCGCCCGCGGTGCCGACCGCAGCGAAGTGCGGGTTGGCGACGAATACCCCGAAATCCTCGCGGTCGACCGCGACGGCGGCTGGCGCATCTTCTGCGGTCAGGACAGGTTCTCGCCCACGGGCCTGCTCTTGCCGGAAGCCCCGGTCGGCACGGCCAGTTCCCGGCACGCCGGCATGGCGATCGGGGGCATCGAGCCCGAAGGCGACGGCGGCTTGCGCATCTGGCTGAAGCCACTGGATCCCGACCTGGTCATCGCGCAGGTCATGTCCTGGTCGCCGGGCGGCGCCGGTTGGCAGGTCGAACGCGAAGTTGCAGTCGGGTCGATGGATGTGCTCACGCTCGTCACGCTGAAATCCGGTGGCGGCCTGGTCACTTCGGCCAAGGATTTCGCACATGGCAACGCGCAGGATCCGGGCGACTGGCCCGTCCTGCAGGTCCTGGACTGATCGGCCGGCAGGTTCGGCGCGGGTCAGCGGGGATCAGCCCCCGGCACCGCGCCGGATGCCGGATCAGATCTTGTTGACCAGTTCGTCGAACCAGTTCGCGCCCGACTCGGGCGCCGCGGTCTGCGCGGCCCGCCGACCGCCCAATCCGCCGCCCAATCCACCGCCCAATCCACCGCCCAGTCTGCCAGCCCTGCCCGCGCCCGCCTTGCGCGCACCGCCCGCCCCACCGGCTCCACCACCCAGGATCTTGCGGCGCACCTCCGGATCCATGTTGTTGACCGCTGTCAGGATCTTCTTGGCCTGTTCATGCCGGGGCGCATTGGGATCCTCGGCCTGACGCCGGATGAACTGGACCAGTTTCTTGGCCTTCTTCTGGTCGATTCCGCCATCGGGGTTCGAAATGAACTTGCGGACCTTCTGGATCAGCGCCGCGCGGCCACCACCACGCCGGGCGGGCTGGCCGCCAAGAACCTCGTCGGGATCGTCCGCCGCGGCAGCAGCGGCCGAGGCGGCAGCGGCGGGTTGCGCCTGGCCCGTCACTTCCTTGCGGCGCGCCTGCATGGCCTTCAACCGGCTCAGGCGCTGGTTGTTGGCGTCATTGGTGGAGTCTGCGGTCATTTTCAAACCTTTGCTTCTGTAAAATCCGGCCGGATATCACCGGGATCATAACCGACCAATCGAGTCGGGACACTTCCAACTTCATCGGCCGACGAAAATCCTGCATCGTCGCCGAAACCTGCCTAACCGTAGGGGCCCAGCGCGGGCTCGCCAAAGGGCGCGGGATCTTCACCGATCGACACGGTCAGCCCGCGTTCGGCCTCATCCACACTGGCCCCCATCCGGGCCGCCCGCGCGCGCAGCGTTCCGTGGTCGTCGGTGCCAATGACCAGCCCGTGCGCCGTCGGGACCAGCGTGCGGACGCCAACCGCAAAGGGATCGCCGAACCCGTCGGTGGTGATGGGCAGGAAATTCTCGCCGTCCGTCGTGGCCCACAGGTGAAAGCCGCCCTCGGGTCGCGCCGCCGCGCCGGTCAGGAACTGGTAGATGCCCCAGTGGTGCGTGGCAACATACAGCGTTCCGTTCCACACCGCCTGACGCCAGATCACCGAATTCCGCGGATCGTCAAAGCCCGGCAGCATCGCGGACAGCGGAACCTGCAACCCGGCAGCAGAAAAGCGCGGCTCGCCCATCACCAGTTCGAACCGCCCATCGGGCCACAGCCGGATCAGTTCGGCCGCCGCCGGCCCGATGTCATTGGCCCGGTCGCGGCCAAGGCCGGGCAGGCCCGTCCCGATATATAGCGCCCCATTGAAGGCGACCATCGAGGCCACCGACGCATTCAGCGAGAATCGACCGGCGCCACGGTCCAGCACCCTTTCCCAGGTGAACGGCGGCGATCCTTCTGCGGCCGTGCGCCAGATCTCGAAACCACGGGTCGGATTGCCGGTTCCGGCGTAAAGGTGATCGCCCAGCACCGCCATGTTGAAGACCACGCCATTGCGCGGATCGCCAAAGCCCGGCAGGCTTGCCCGGTCCCACTGACCGGTGGCCGGGTCGGCGCTGACGAAGACCGTCGGGTCCGACGTGCCGTTGCGATCCAGCTTGCCTTCGTCGATCGAACCGATCGGCGTGGTGAACAGATAGCCCTTGAACGGCACCAGCGCCCGGAACGACAGCAGCCGATCATCGACCAGCCCCGGTTCCGACACCACCTCGAAACGGTCGCCGTCGTCGCTGCGCAGGATCAGCCCGCCCCAGTTCGAGATCGTGCTGCAATACAGGACCGGTGTCAGATCCGACGCACCCTGGAACACGCACATGCCGCGAAATCCGCGCTCGCGCGGCACACCCTGATCCGAAACGATGCGCCGCCCGCCGCCGGCGCGCAGGATGTCGGCGGCAAACGCCCGGTCATCGGCCGGACGAAGCGGCGATGTATGGACGACATCCCAGTGTTCCGTGGCAAAGTCATAGCGCAGGATGCGGGCGGCATCCTCCGGCCCTTCGCCATTCGGATGGGTCACGCCCAGATAAAGCCGCCCCTCGAACACGGCACAGGCATGAGCCACCCGGCTGCGGGTGTTCCCTATTCCCTGCTCACCAATGGTGCGGATCGTGGACGGGTCCAGCATCAGGCGTATCCCAATTCGCGGGCAAGTTTCCTGGTGGCCGGCTGGAAGGCCCGGCCGTCGACACCATCCTCGGTATCCTCGATCGTGATCGGCCGCGGATGGAACGCGGCGGACTTCAGGAAATTCGGGTCATTGCCATACATCGCGTTCGGCGGCCCGATGGTGGCAAAGGGCGATTCTTCGGGGTGCAGCATGGCTGCCAGCGCATCCGGGTCGCGGCGGATTTCCAGCCAGTCGCACAGTTGCGGGGCATAGATGTCATATTCGCCCAGCAGAGCCTCGCCCTGCAGCGTCATGCACTGGCCCGGCGGCAAGCTGGCCTTGAAGGCCATGATGTTCGCATTGCACTTCAACCAGACCTGCTCGGCATCCACCCGGTTGCGCAGGTTCGATCCGGTCTCGGCGTCGATCTCGGCATGCAGGCGGTCAATCGAACGGCACACCGCCGCCGGCTGGCGCGTGATGTGCAAGAATTGCGCATCCGGCCGCATCCGCAGCAGGCGCTGCATCATCTCGACCGAACGGACCGCGACCGGACTCTTGTCGACGATCCGCCTCGGCGCGACCGCCGCCTCGATCCAGTCCAGCATCTGCGAGGTCGACCATCCATGCCGTTCGGCCAGAAATGCCTTTGCCTCGGCGATCGTCGCCTCGGTCTGTTGGCCGGCTTGCAGCTGGGCGATCGTGCGCAGCAGCCCGTGCAGCCCATGTGCCCGGCGCTGATAGAAGGCCGCAACATCGCCCAGGGTTTCGCCAACCGAAAGATTGATTTCAGGCAGGCCGTAAAGGTCGGGATGCTGTCCGAGCATCGCCGAGATCAGCGAGGAATAGGACCGCATCGCGCACAGGATGAACACCGGAGCCATGTCAGCGCCTGTCCGTCCAGCCGATCCATTTGGCATGCCAGGTCCTGCCTGCGGAAATACCGAACGATGCCATGCTGAAACCGGAATAATGCGTTGGGCCCAGGGCTTATCAGGAATGCCGCGGCGCATCAACCGCGGAACGTTGCACCGGGCGCTGGCGCTGTTTCCGGCCACCTGGCGCGTTCAGATTGGTCTGGCGGGCCCCAACCGGCGGTGATAGCTTTCGCCCGGGTGCGCGGCCCGGCCAGGCCCGCCTGCCCAGAGTGCTGTTTTTCGGAGATGCTCGTGCCCGACGCCCCCGTTCCGATCGTCATACTTGGCACCGGCCGCTCGTTCACCTCGGTCATCAACTGCATGATCGGCCAGCACCCGGCGATGATCGGCCTGCCGGAAACCAACATATTCCGCGACGAAACCCTGGGGCAGCTTTGGGACCGGTTCCAAAGCGGTATCAACCGGTTGCGCAGGGCCGGGCTCTTGCGCACCCTGGCCTATCTTCATGACGGGGCGCAGACCGACGACACCATCGCCGCCGCCGAATCATTCATCCAGTCGCATCGTCACTGGACCTATGTCCAGGCTGCGCGCCACATCACCGAATTGGCCGCGCCCAGGGGGATCGTCGAGAAATCCATCTCGTCCTGCCGCGAGATCACAACCCTGAAGCGCGTGCGCGAAGCATGGCCCAACGCCCGTTTCCTGCACATCACCCGCCATCCCGAGGCGATCGTGCAATCCATGGAAAGCCGCATCGACCGGGCCGTGGAAAAGGGCAAGGGCAAACGGCTGCTGCGGATGACCGACCATTACAGCCCCAGCGACTATTACAATGTCTTCTCCTCGACGATCCTGGAATTCATGGCCACCCTGCCGCCAGGGATGGGCATGAACATCCGGGGCGAGGACTTTCTGACCGACGCACGCCTTTACAGTCGGCAGATCTGCGAATGGGTCGGCCTGTCGACTGATGACGCCGCGATCGAGGCGATGATGCACCCCGAGCAAAATCCTTTCGCGGTCATCGGCCCGGATGCGGCCAAGCGGGGGCTTTCGGCGTCCTTCCTCGAGAATCCCACCTATTCCGGCAAGCCGGTGGCGATCAAACCGATGACGCTGTCGCTGCAAGATGCCGATCTGGACGAATCCCGGCGGCGCATGGTGATCCTGGGCAACCGGCTGGGCTATATGTAGCCGAACAGCCGGGCCATCGCTCGGGTCTCGTCATCGAACCCGGCGGCGGCCCAGTCGGCCTCATCCCATTCGGGTGCCTTGGGTGCCATGAACAGCGCATCCAGCGCCGGATCGGCCACCAGCGCCGGATCCACCCCATGCGGCGCCAGCGCCGGTCCCTGGCCGGCAAAGCCTGATCCCGCCGGGCTCGTGCCGGTGGCCGGGTCCAGCAGCCGATCGATCGCATCCGGCCCCGACGGCATGCCCAGCCAGTCCAGAACGGCGGAGAACAGCCCGGCGGGATCCTCGGCCAGCGCCTCGATGCGCAGCCGCAGCCAGCTGAGCGGATCGCGTTCCGCAAGGAAGGCATGGATCCGAAGGTGAGGCCGCAGCCACAGGCTTTCACCGCGTGCCGCCGCCAGGTCTGGCGAGGAAAGGGCCGCCGCGGGGTGGCGCAGCAGGTGGATGAAACGGGCGTCGGGATAGGCGCGCGCAATCCGGGGCAGCGCGCTGTCCTCGATCGCATAGAGGAAACTCGGGTCGATCAGGCGGCGCGGCGCGACGATGAATTGCAGATCCGCCATGATCGTGGCGGCTGGCTGGTCGGCGTTGTCATCCAGCCAGTCTGCGGCCTGCTGCGCCGCCGCGTCATCCTCTGCCCCGAACAGATATCGGGCATGGGCGCGGATCAGGCCGTGATCGTGCCCCGACATCCGCGGCCCCCAGTGATCCGCCAACAATCGGGGCGTGTCGGCGCAGAACAGCTGGGTCGCAGGCAAGGCGGCAAACCCGGGAAGCCGCCCCAGGGCCGCTGCGAGGTGGGCGCCAAGGCCCAGAGGCGGCGCCAGAATGAACAGTGGGGCCGGCGAGTCGATCGGATCAGACATGCACACCCTCCCCCGCCTGCCAGACCTGCACACCGCCCAGCGCGGCGGTCCGCCCGGTCGAGGACGTGCCCAGGAAAAGACCACAAGGCGAGGCTTGCAGGAACCGGGCGCCGCCGGTTTCCGGATTGGCCTCGAAACCGTCCGACGTGACCACCTGCCAGGTGATCCCGTCATCGCTGGCCCACAACGGAAAGCCGCCCTGATAGGCCGCATGACGCGCGCGCATCGTCGCAATGGCCGAAACCGGCAGCCGAGAACCGGGCGGCGGCAGATAGGACTGGAACATGCGCCAGTCCGCGCCTCCGGCATAGATCCGACCGCCGTATTCGGCCATGTGCCAGACCCCGCGCGCCGTCGACATTCCGAAGGATGCGCCCAGCCCGCTCAGCGGGGGCTTCCATCCTGCCGAGGTGGCCCGATTCTGGCCGCAGACCAGATCCCATCGGCCCGAAGGATCAATGCGCAGGACTTCGCCACCAACCGGACCGTAGCGGTCGATCCCGGTCTTGCCCTGGCGCTGCAATCCGGTCGCCACATAAAGCCGGCCCTGAAACGGCAACATGGCCGAGACGATCGAGGCCGCCGGACCCAGATCGGCTCCGGCGCGAAACACCTGTTCCCAGCGCGCCGGCCGCAAGTCATCCATCGGACAGCGCCAAAGCTGCGCGCCCGAGCGGATGTTCAGCGTGCCCGCGTAAAGCCAGCCCTCCAGCGCGGCCATCTCGTTGACAGACAGGTTGTCGGGATCGCCAAAGCCGGGCAGGCTGACCGCCTGCCAGTCGGATGCAAAGGGGTGGCTGGCCCGAAACACCATCGGAAAGGCCGACATGTTGTCGTCCAGCATCCCGCGCCCTTCGATCATCCCGACCGGCGATGTGAAAACCGAGCCATCTGCCGCCAGCAAGGTGCGGATCGACGGCACGTCCGATCCTTCGGGCAGGCCGAGGCCAGTGACCGGGGCCTCGTCAAAGGTCAGACCGTCCTGGGTGCGGATCAGGCGCAGCCGCCCCTTCATGGCGCTGACGCCGAAATACAGCGCCTCGGCCCCATCGGGCTCGGTCATCACCAGCGAGGCGCGAATGTTGCGGTCGCGCGGCACCGGGCGCCCGGCAATTTCGACCATCGGGGTCTGGAAGACCTTGGTCCAGCGCCCGTCGTCAGGCGTGAGCCGCCAGATCGAGGCACCGCCGGGCGCGGCATCGGCCGCACCCGCCTGCCCACGCAGCAAGGCTGCCCGTGCCAGGGGCCCGAGCCTTTCCAACGCCGCATCCGACAGGCCCAGCGGATTCAGCGAGCGCCCGCCGGTTCCGACGTATAGCGCGCCCCTGAACC
>JAKALB010000163.1 GCA_021813365.1 Pseudomonadota bacterium
CGATCTCGGAAAAGCCGCGGAACTTGCCCGCGCCGATCCGGTTCAGGATAGCCTCGGCAAAGATGGACCGGGCCGAATTGCCCGAGCAGATGAACAGCACGTTGAAGGGTCGATGGGCCATGTCCTGAATCATCCCTGGATTGGGGTCGGCACAGAACACATCCGGCCGGCCTCGGCAGCAGTCGTTGACCAGATAGTCGACCAACCCGCCCGTTCGGGTGAGATCGACCGAATAATGAAGTGAGCGCCCGCGGCGTTCGGACCGTATCAGGCCGCAGCTTTCCAGCTCGCTCAGGTGGTGCGAGAGGGTGTTCTGCCGCATGTCCAGAGCCTCGGCGATCTCGGTCGGCCGCCCGCCCTGCGGCGCAAGTCGCATCAGCAGGCGGAACACCGACAGCCGGCCTGGATGACCGAGCGCCGAGAAGGATTGGACAGCGGTGTTTATTTCCATAAATCGGGAATACAGGAATCAATGTGGCGTTCCAAGTGAAAGTTTTGTAAAACTCCCCGCGCCATGTCATCCCTGTGCCGCCCCAGGTGGCCCGCGAAGGGGCGTGGTTGCGGAAATGACCGCGTTCCGGCCAGGACAGGAGCCCCAGTGACCGTGCCGCAAATCCTTCCATGCCCGGCCCCCGTTCGCGCAACGGGCGGCATTGACCCTCTGGCCACCTCTGCCCAAGGACCAACATGAAAAGATTGAGCTTTCTCGACCGCTGGCTGACGCTGTGGATCTTCGCCGCGATGGCGCTTGGAATTGCCCTTGGCCAGGCGCTGCCCGGCCTGCCGCAGGCATTGAACCGGCTTTCGATCGGTTCGGTCAACCTGCCGATCGCCGCAGGGCTGCTGGTGATGCTCTATCCGCCGCTGGCCAGAGTGCGCTATCAGGATCTCCCCAAGGTGTTTTCCGACAAGCGCATCCTCGCCCTCTCGCTTGTGCAGAACTGGGTCATCGGTCCCTTCCTCATGTTTGCGCTGGCCATCACCTTCCTGCCGGACAACCCGGACTACATGACGGGGGTGATCCTGATCGGCCTGGCGCGCTGCATCGCGATGGTGCTGGTCTGGAACGGACTCGCCTGTGGCGACACGCAATACGGCGCCGCGCTCGTGGCTTTCAACTCGCTGTTCCAGATCATCTTCTTTTCCACCTATGCCTGGGTTTTCCTGACGGTGCTGCCGCCGCTCTTCGGCCTCTCGGGGCAGGTCGTCGAAGTGGGGTTCTGGACCGTCACGCAATCCGTGCTGATCTATCTCGGCATTCCCTTCCTTGCCGGATTTCTCACGCGCAAGATCCTGGTGCGTCGCCGTGGCGAGGACTGGTATGACACCCGGTTCCTGCCGCGCATCGCGCCGCTGACGCTGGTGGCGCTGTTGTTCACCAACGTTGCCATGTTCGCCCTGAAGGGCGGCGACGTGCTGCGCCTGCCGATCGACGCATTGCGGATCGCACTTCCGTTGAGCCTCTATTTCGCCATCCAGTTCGGCGTCGGCTTCCTGCTCGGTCGCCTGATCGAGGCCGACTATCCGCGCACCACCGCCGTGGCCTTCACCGCTGCCGGCAACAACTTCGAACTGGCCATCGCCGTGGCCATCGCCACTTTCGGCCTGGGCTCGCCCGTTGCCTTTGCGGCGGTGATCGGCCCGCTGGTCGAGGTGCCGGTGCTGATCCTGCTGGTTTCGGTCGCGCTCTGGGTCGGGCGGCGCTGGTTCGCGGCCACGCTGCCGGATGAGGCCCGATGACACGACCGCCGGAAAGGGCCGGGGCCCGCGACTTGGTCGGCGCCACCCGAAAGGCCGCAATCCGCCTGCCCTGACGCGGGGCCGTCGTGCGGCAGCAAGCGGTCTGCATCACGCGCATTTCCCGGCCCGCCGGCGATCCTGGGCAACCGACCTCGAACCTGACGCCGATCATCGCGGTCCGGCGTCAGGGGCCGGGTCAGTTCAGCGCCGCATCTTCCTCGCCGTCATGGCTCAGGCTCATGTAGGCGACGATCAGGATGATCGCGCCAAGAAACAGCGCGCTGGTGATGACGGTGCCAAGCCCCATGCCGCCATATTGCGCAGGCTGCGACATGAGGTCTCCGAACGATGCGCCGAGCGGACGGGTGAAGATGTAGGCCAGCCAGAAGCCCAGGATCGGATCGAGACCCAGGAAGAAATACCCGACTGCAAGCGAGGCGATGATCATCCCGAACAGAACACCCGTTGCAAGGTAGCCCAGCCCGAATCGCTCCGCCACAAGATCACCCGCCGCGGTGCCAAGCGCAAAGGTGAACAGGATTGCCAGCCAGTACCAGGCTTCGCGCCTGCCGGTATGGATCGCGTGGATCGACAGGGTGTTTTCGGAGGCGAACCACAGGGCGAAAGTCGCGGCAAGTGCCAGGGTGAAGGCGATCGTGGTGGCAATCAGCGAAACGCCGAAGTTGTCGACCAGGTTGTCGGTCACAAGAGTGCCCACGATGCTGATCAGGACGACCGCCAGCCAATAGGACCAGGGCACATATCTCTTCTGCCTGAATTGCAGCACCAGCGCCCCGATCAGCACCGCCGCCATGATCAGCGATGTCGTGGTCAGGCCAAGGCCCAGGTTGACCGCCAGATAGTCGGCGGCCGTTTCCCCCATGGTCACGGCCATGAGCTTGATCAGCCAGAAATCGATCGTGACCTTGGGCACACGGTTCATGCGGGCGAGGCCTTCCACAGGAACCATGTCCGGTTTTTCGATGGATGCGGGGATCATTTCGTCACCGCCTGATTGACAAGGGTAGCCTGCAACGCGGCCAGGGTTCCACTGACGGCGGCAGGTTCGGGCGATTTCGCACGAATGGCGGTGAAGGCGGCATCGGCGGCTTGGTCAATCATGCCCCAATGGGTGGGGTCCATCGGCTTCAGGCCGGCCTCGGCCCCGTCCCAGGCGATTTCGAAATCCTTGATCCGGTCCCTGGCCGCGGCAAGGTCTCCCTTGGCGGCAATGCCTTGCACATCGGCGATGATGGTGGCGAACCGCGTCAGATCGCCCAGACCCGGCGCGTTTGCGTGGATGCCGGCTGATCTTGCCTGCTGGATGTTGAAGCCGGTGAAGGCGGCCACGGGCAGCGCGATCAGCGCCGTGGCGAGGAGAATTTGTCGCATGATCCGCTCCGGTTGCGCCGGATGTGGCCCGGCCCGCGCATGTCTGAGCCGGCAAACCTGCAACCAGCTTTCGCCCGGCTTACAGATTTGTATGGTTCCCGCGACCTTTGTGTTAATCCGCGCGCTCAGTCTGGCCGCGATGCTCAGGTATCCGAACGCGAAAGACCTGCCATGCGTGTCCTGCTGATCGAAGATGATCCTTCCGCCGCCGACTATGTCGCGCGTGGCCTGTCCGAGAACGGCCATGTCTGTGATGTCCTGGCGGATGGGGCCGACGGGCTGTTTGCCGCCACGCGCGAGTCCTATGATGTGCTGGTGGTGGACCGGATGATCCCGGGGCTGGACGGCTTGTCGCTGGTGCGGGCCCTGCGGGCAGCGGGGCGCAAGACTCCGGTGCTGTTCCTGACCGCGCTCGGCGGTATCGACGATCGGGTCGAGGGGCTGGAGGCGGGCGGGGACGACTATCTGACCAAGCCCTTCGCCTTTGCCGAACTGATGGCACGGATCAATGCGCTGGCCCGCCGCCCTCCGGTGCAAGAGGTCAAGACCGTGTTGCGCGTGGCCAATCTGGAGCTGGACCTGATGCGCCGCACTGCCACGCGCGGGGGACAGACGATTGACCTGCTGCCCAAGGAATTCACCCTGCTGGAAGTGCTGATGCGCAACGAGGGCCGGGTCGTCACCCGCACCATGCTGCTGGAGCGGGTGTGGGACTTCCACTTCGATCCCAAGACCTCGGTGGTGGAAACCCATATCAGCCGGTTGCGCGCCAAGATCGACAGGCCGTTCGATCTGGCCTTGCTGCACACTGTCAAGAACATGGGCTACTCGCTTCATGCGCCCCGCTGATCTCTGGCGGCACAGCTCTTTCCGGCTGGCGCTTGGCGTCACGCTGGCGGTGCTTGGCGCGCTGATCCTGGTGGGGGCAGTGGGCTATACCGTGCTGCATCGGCAGTTGGCCGATCGCCAGGATGCGCGGCTGATGGAAATCTTCACGACATTGCTGCAATCCGATGCGGCCGATCAGCAGGATGTCATCGAGGCGATCAACGCCCGCATCCGGGCCAGCCCGAACCAATCGTCCATCTTCCTTCTGCGCGATGCGGCGGGCAGAATCCTCGCAGCCAATGTCCGTGATGTTCCGATCAAGCCGGGCTGGTCCACGCTGGATGCCGCCGTGCTTGGGGTGCAGGCAGACTATCCCTACCGGGTGTTCGCGGGCGATCTGAACGGCAACTTTCTGGTCGTCGGGCTGAGCAATGCCGACCTCAACGATCTGTCGGAGATCATCCTGACCGGCTTTGGCTGGTCTGCGCTGGCGGTTCTCGTTGCAGCCATCGCTGCCGGGGCCTGGATCGCCTACCGGCTGCAGCGCCGGCTGGGCGACGTCACTGCCCGGCTGCAACGGGTCGCCGCGGGAGATCTGGCCACCCGCTTGGCCGTATCGGGCCGGGGCGACGATCTCGACCTGATTTCGGGCGAGATCAATCAGGCGCTGAGCCGGCTCGGTGCCCTGGTCGAGGCCATGCGGCAGGTCAGCGCCGACATCGCGCATGAATTGCGCACACCGCTGAACCGATTGCGCATTCACATCGAGCAGGCCGCGCGCCACGCCGCGGTGTCCGCCCCGGTCGAGGATGACCTTGCCGCCGCCATCGCGCAGAGCGAGGCGATCGACCAGACCTTCTCGGCGCTGCTGCGCATCGCCCAGATCGAGGCCGGGGCGCATCGCGAGAAATTCGCCCCGGTCGATCTGGCGGCCCTGCTGGGCGATGTCGCCGATATCTATGCCGAGGTGGCAAAGGATGCCGGCCACAGGCTGCGGATCGAGGTTGCAGAGCCCGCCTGGATCAGGGGCGACAGGGAACTTCTGACACAAAGCCTTGCAAACCTGATCGAGAACGCGATCCGCCACTGTCCGGCGGGAACGACGATTCTCTGCCGGGTCCGAAGACAGGGGGGGCAGGTGCGCGCTTCGGTCAGCGATACCGGCCCCGGCATTCCCGCCGACGAGCGCGACAAGGTGCTGCGCCGGCTCTATCGGCTGGAAAAAAGCCGAACGACCCAGGGCACGGGCCTGGGCCTTGCTCTGGTCAAGGCCGTCGCCGATCTGCATGGCGCCGAACTGATCCTGAGCGATGCAGCGCCCGGGCTGCGGGTCGATCTGGTATTCCGGCAGATCGTCGGCAGCCCGCGGCCCTGAGGCCCTTTCCCATCGACGTCTGATGCCGTCGCAGGCCTGCGGCGCCTCTGTGGGAACTCGCGGTTCCGGATCGGGGCGGGATCGCGCGCCCCGGTCGGCACTTGCGGTTCCGGCATGGCGGGAAATTGCCGACACGCCGCCGCGTCCCGGGTTTGTAAGCCGGGTGCAAGCCGGCTGTAAACCTGCCCCCCCAAATCCGCTGCATCGGCACGCATCCCGCGGGTCTGATGAAACGGAGACTGAGCATGAAACACCAAAATACTGCCATTCTGGCTCTTCTGGCACTGACGGCTTTCGCCGGCAGCGCGGCTCTGGCCGAAACCGGCGGCGCTGCCGATCCGTTGGCCGAAGCGCAAGCCTTCCTCGCCTCGCCCACCAGCCTGACCCAGGCGATCGCCACGGCGGAAACCGCCGCGGGCGGCAAGGTGGCCGCGATCGAATATCAGACTGGCGAAAATGGCGCGCCGGATCTGATCATGGCCGATGTGATCCTGGCCGACGGCACCGAAAAGACCGTGGCCATCAACCCCGCCGACGGCAAGGTGCTGAATGTCACTCTGGCGTCCAATGACGGGCAGGACGGGCAGGACGGCGAAAACGGCGACGG
>JAKALB010000164.1 GCA_021813365.1 Pseudomonadota bacterium
CCGGCGCCAGCCGGGTTTCCAGCTCACGGGCCAGCCCGGCAATGCGCAGCTCCGCCGCCACCCGATTGGCCTCGTAGATGGCAGCATGCTCGGGGTCCAGCTGCCGCAGCCGCTGCTCGATGAGCCCGGCCCAGGTCATCGCAACCCGCGGGTCCAGCCAGGCATGCGGATTCACCCCGCCGCCCGGATAATCCATCCGCGCCGTCGCCGGATCGTCCAGCAGCGCCAGCCCTGCCACCCCGGCCCCCTCCAGGGCCGCACCCAGGCCCGGGGTCAGTTCGGGCCCCACCCAGATCACCAGATCGGCCGCGCCCAGATCCCGCATCTGGCTGGGGCGCAGTTGCAGACCATGCTCATCCCCACCAAACTGCAGGAACAGCCCCGGCGTGCCCAGATCGCCCATCACCTGAGCCACCAGAGCCTGCACCGGCGGAATGTCGGTCATCACGCGCGGCACCTCGGCCAGCCCCGGTCCCGCCAGGGCAACGCTCAGGCCGAATGCCGCGATCCCCATCCATCCCGTCACGATCATCTCCTTCGACTTGGCACAAATATCCCACGGGGGCGCGGGGGTGTGAAACCCCCGCACCAGCCCCAACCGACCCCCCACACATCCCCCAGGCATCGGCCCCTCCGGCGACACCCGATCGAGACAAGAACCCACTGGCGGCGCTCCGAACCGGATGTTATATCATAACGCATAGACAGCCGCCGCCCGCAAGGTCAAGCCCCATGCCCCACCATCCGCCCGAGGCCCCGCCCGATCTGGCCTTTGCTCCGCATGACCACGCCCGCTGCGCCGGAGACGTGATGGCCCTGGCCGAGGCGCAGGTGGCGGCCTGCGGTCAGCGGCTGACTCCGGTCCGCCGCCGCACGCTCGAGATTCTGCTGGAATCGCATCACGCCCTGGGCGCCTATGACGTGCTCGAACGTCTCGCCGCCTCGGGCTTTGGCCGTCAGCCCCCGGTCGCCTACCGCGCATTGGAATTCCTGGAACATCTGGGCCTGGCCCACCGGATCCGCCGCCTGAACGCCTTTGCCGCCTGCATGCATCCCGGTCAGGCCCATGCGCCTGCCTTCCTGATCTGCCGCGCCTGCCGTTCGGTCGCCGAAGCACCCGGCGCGGCGGTCGCCGCGGCCATGACCGAGGCCGCCGCAGGCGCGGGCTTTGCCGTCGAACGCCTCACGGTCGAGGCGCTGGGCCTCTGCCCCGCCTGCCAGGATCTCCGGCCATGCTGATCGAGGCGCGCAATCTTTCGGTCCGGCTGGGCGGGCAGCAGGTGCTGACCGGGGTCAGCATGGGCATTCGGGAAGGCGAGATCGTCACGATCCTCGGCCCCAATGGCTCGGGCAAATCCACCCTGATCCGTGCGCTGCTGGGCCTGCTGCCCGCCTCGGGCGGTGAGGTCCGGCGCAAGCCGGGCCTGCGGCTGGGCTATGTGCCGCAGAAACTGGTGCTGGATCCGTCGCTGCCGATGACAGTCCGCCGCTTCCTGTCGCTGCCCCGGCGGGTGCCGGATGCCGAGGCCTGCGAGGCGCTGGACCGTGTCGGCATGGACGGGGCAGAGCCCCTGCCGGTGGCGGGCCTGTCCGGCGGCCAGTTGCAGCGGGTGATGCTGGCCCGCGCCCTGCTGTCGCGGCCGCAATTGCTGGTGCTCGACGAACCCACCCAGGGCCTCGACCAGCCGGGCGAGGCCGCCTTCTATCGCCTGATCGAAGAGGTCCGCCGCGAATCCGGTGCCGGGGTGCTGATGGTCAGCCATGACCTGCATGTGGTCATGGCCGCCAGCGATCGGGTAATCTGCCTGAACCACCACATCTGCTGCGAAGGCACGCCGCGCGTGGTCAGCGCCGCACCGGAATACCGCGCCATGTTCGGCCTGGGCACGCAGGGCGCGCTGGCCCTCTACCAACACAGCCACGACCACAGTCACGACTGGGGCCATGACGCGCTGCACGATCCCGGACACGGGCCGCATGGCCATCACCATGAAGGCCAGGCCCGAAAAACGCCTGACCACGCGCATGACGACATGATCGGAACAGATGAGCAGGGGAAATACAGCCATGCTGGATGACTTCATCCTGCGCGCCGCGGCGGCGGGAATCGGCCTGTCGCTGGCCACCGGCCCGCTCGGCAGCTTCGTGCTCTGGCGGCGCATGGCCTATTTCGGCGATGCCACGGCCCATGCCGCCATCCTGGGCGTGGCGCTGGCCCTGGCCTTCAACCTGCCCGTCGGCCTGGGCACCCTGGCCGTGGCGTTGATCGTGGCCGTCACCGTGGCAACCCTGGCGGCCCGCGGCTGGGCGGTCGACACCACGCTGGGCGTTCTCAGCCATGGCGCGCTGGCGCTTGGCCTGGTGGCGATCAGTTTTGTCCGGGGCGTCCATGCCAGCCTGGAAAGCTATCTCTTCGGCGACATCCTGGCCGTCACCGGCACCGATCTCATCTTCATCTGGGCCGGCGCGGCGCTGGTGCTGGCGCTGCTGGCCTGGCGCTGGCAAAGGCTTCTGACCGCGACCGTCAATGCCGAACTTGCCCAGGCGGCCGGCATCGACCCGGATCGCGAACGTCTGATCCTGACGCTGGCTCTGGCGGTCGTTGTGGCCGTGGCGCTGAAGGTCGTGGGTGCGTTGCTGATCGCGGCCATGCTGGTGATTCCTGCCGCCACCGCCCGGGCCCTGTCGCGCAGCCCGGAATCCATGGCGGCCCTGGCCGCTGCCCTGGGAGCGCTGGCCTGCCTGGCGGGCCTGGGCCTGTCGCTGTGGGTTGACACGCCCGCCGGGCCTTCGATCGTGACCATGGCAGCCCTGGGCTTTGCCCTGCTCGCCGGCCTGCCCCGTGCCCTGTCAGCGCCCGCCTGACACCCGGAAGGCCGGCGAATGGTGGGCGGCGATGCCGGCAATCTTCCGCCTCGGCTGAACCGCCGCCGTTCGGGAGCCCGGCTTGCGGAACCAGGTTGCGAAACCCGGCGCCGCACCGCCGACCTTCCGGTCCCGGAGCGGAGCCAGGGCGCCACTTTCGGACCGCATGTCGCTTTTGGCCGCAGCATGTCGGCCTGTCTTGCCCGCTTTGCTGCCATTGGGGCACATAGGGGCAAACCTGTTCCGGAGTCGCAAGATGAAAACCCATGTTCGCGCCCTGGTCGTCGGCGGAGGCGCCATCGGCACCAGCATTGCCTATCACCTGGCCAAGGCGGGCTGGGATACGATGCTGGTGGAACGCGACGAGCTCACCTCCGGCTCGACCTGGCATGCCGCGGGCCTGCTGCCGCTGTTCAACATGTCCTACGCCACGACCCATATCCACAAATACTCGGTGGATTTCTACAAGGGGCTCGAGGCCGAGACCGGCCTGAACCCCGGCTTCTATGTCGTGGGCAACCTGCGCATGGCGCAGCGCCAGGAACGCATGGATGAATACATGCTGTATTCGTCGGTCGCGGAAACCGCCGGGGTCTATCACGAATTCCTGTCGCCGACGCAGATCAAGGAACGCTGGCCGCTGGTGCGCACGGATGACCTGGTGGGTGCGCTGTTTCACCCGCAGGACGGCTACATCAACCCGGCCGATGTCACGCAAGCCATGGCCAAGGGGGCGCGGCAACGCGGGGTGACCATCGAACGGAAGCTCCAGGTGGACGGCTACCGCTGGACCGGATCCGAGTGGATCGTCTCGGTGACCAGGCTCGAGGACCGGGGCGGCATGCTGGTCGCCACCGGCGAAACATCCGAAATCCGCGCCGAACATGTGGTCACCGCCACCGGCAACCATGCCCAGCGCACCGCGAGACTGCTGGGCATCAAGATCCCCGCGATCCCGGTCGAACATCAGTACATCGTGACTGAACCCGATCCGATGCTGGTGGAATACCGCAAGAACAATCCCCAGCACCCCGTGCTGCGCGACGCCGATGCCAAGTGGTATGTGCGCGAGGAACGTGGCGGCTGGATCCTGGGGCCCTATGAGAAGGGCGCCCCGGCCCGGTTTGAATATGGCGTGCCCGACAGCTTTCGCGCCGACCTGTTCCCGCTCGACCTGGAACGGATCGAAGCGGAATACATGTCGTTCATCCACCGCATCCCCTCGTCAGAGACCGTGGGCCTGAAGGACGACTTCAACGGCCCGATCTGCTATACCCCCGACGGCAACCCGCTGGTCGGCCCCGCACCGGGCCTGCGCAACATGTGGCTGGCGGAAGGCTTCTCGTTCGGCATCACCGCCGCCGGCGGCACCGGCCATTACCTGGCCCAGATGATGACGGAAGGCGAGGCCGAGATCGACATGGCAAGTCTCGACCCCAAGCGTTACGGGTCCTGGATGACCACCGAATACGGCGCGCGCAAGAACGAGGAATGCTACAATCACGTCTTCATCCTGCACCACCCGGACGAAGAACGCGAAGCCTGCCGCCCGCTGCGCACCGCGCCGGCCTATGACCGCCAGAAGGAAATGGGCGCGCAGTTCGGCCAGGTCAACGGCTGGGAGCGGCCGAACTACTATGGCCCGAAGGATGCACCCGCCGATTTCGATCACAACGGCCGCAGCTTCCGCCGTGGCGCCTGGTGGCCCTATGCCGTCGAGGAAGCCAGGGCGATCCGCAGCACGGTGGGCATCATCGACGCCACCGCCTTCACCAAGCACCTGGTGCGCGGGCCAGGAGCCACGGCCTTTCTGGACCATTTTACCTGCAACAAGCTGCCGGCCGTCGGCCGCATCAACCTGACCTATGCCCTGACCGATCACGGCACGACCCGCACCGAATACACGATCGTGCGGTTGAAGGAGAATGAATATTACCTGATCTCGGCCGGCGCCTGGACCGCCTATGATCATGATTTCCTGCAGAAATCGGCCGAGGATTTCATGGCTGCGGGCGGCGGCGGCATCGACATCCATGATGTGACGACCCAATGGGGCGTCTATGCCCTTGCCGGGCCGAACGCCCGCGCGCTCCTGAAGGATATCGTCAAGGACGCCGATCCGGCGAGCGTCTTGGGCAACAAACGGTTTCCCTGGCTGTCGTATCGCGACATCGAACTGGGCATGTGCCCGGTCCGCGCCGTTCGTGTGGCCTATACCGGCGAGCTTGGCTGGGAACTGCATTACCCGATCGAGTTCGGCCGCTATCTCTGGGATCTGATCTGGTCGGTTGGCGCCGGGCATGGCCTGAAGGCCGTCGGCGCCCGCGCACAGAACTGGTTGCGGCAAGAGAAATCCTACCGTGCCTTCGGCAACGAACTGGGCCGCGATGCCACCCCGCTTGAGGCCGGGCTGGACCGGTTCGTGGACCTGGGCAAGGAGTTCCGCGGCAAGGCCAGGATGCTGGAAACCGGCATCCGGTCGAAATGCGTGACCCTGCTGATCGACGGCCCCGGCGACACCGATCCCTGGGGCAAGGAGGCCCTGCTGAAGGATGGCGTGAAGGTGGGCCGCCTCACCTCGGGCGGCTATTCGGTGGCCTTCGACAAGCAGATCGGCATGGGCTATGTGACCCCGGATCTGGCCGTGCCGGGCACCAGGCTGAAGGTGAAGATCCTGCGCCAGGAATGGGACGCCGTGGTGACGGAAGACAGCCCCTTCGATCCGGCGAACGCGCGAATCCGCATCGACGGATAGCCCTGGCCGCTGCGCCGGATATGCAGCGACGGCAGGCAGGGGGGCCGTCTGCCCCCCTGACCCCCCGAGGATATTTGCGGCAAGGCGAAAGCAGCAGAGCCGTGACGCGAACGGGCGGCGGCGTTGCGGAAGGCGAGGGCCTGGCATGGCCAAGCGCCGTGGCTCGACCCGCCCTGCTGCCGGACCCGGCCGCCCGGAGCGCAGATCGCGCCGGCAGGCCGCAGGCCGGGCGCCCGTGCCAAGGCCCGCCCCGGACCGGCACCGACCGGCAGGTTCAGGGGCGGCAGACGGCGCTTCGGCTCATTC
>JAKALB010000027.1 GCA_021813365.1 Pseudomonadota bacterium
AAACCCGGCTGGCGCCGGTGGCCGAGCGACCCTGGATTGGCGGCCATGATGCCTACGGCTACTTCGCGCGTGCCTTTCATCTGACCTACCTGGGGGGCCTGGCCGAGGGAGACGAGGCGCCGCCCGGCGCCGCGCGCCTGTCGGACCTGGCGGCACTGGCCGAGGCCGGCGGCATCGTCTGCGCCTTTCCCGAGGCCGGGCAGGACCCCGCGCTGCTGGCGGCGCTGGGCCCGGTCAGGCTGGGTGGGCCGCTGGATCCGGCGGGCAGCCGGGTGGTGCCGGGGAAGGATGCCTATGATCTGGCCCTGCAGGGCATGGCCGCGTCCCTGGTCGCCTGCCTGGGGCGCTGAAGGCTTGACCCGCCCTGTCGCATCGGTAAGGGGTGGAGCAAAGGAGACCGCCATGCCCCCCACCCAAGGCGTCAGCCTGTTTGGCACCACCCCCGACGGACAGGAGGTGCAGCGCATCACCATCGCCTCGGGCGAGTTGACCGTCGCGATCCTGACCTGGGGTGCGATCCTGCAGGGGGTCTGGCCGAAGGACGGCACAACCAGCCTGACGCTGGGATCCGAAAACCTGCAGGATTACCTGTCCGGGATGCGGCACCACGGTTGCCTGGTTGCCCCGGTCGCCAACCGTTTTACCGGCGGCGTGGCGAAGATCGGCGGCGTGGTGCATGAGTTCGAGCGGAACCAGGCGGGCAGGCATACGCTGCATTCCGGCTCGACGGCGGCGCATCTGACGGTCTGGGACGTGGTCGAGGTCGCGGTCGACCGCGCGGTGTTGCAGATCGCGCTGGAGGATGGGAGGGGCGGATTTCCGGGCAACCGGCGGGTGCGGGCGGAATTCGCCGTCAGGGGCGCGGGGCTGCGGCTGAGTATCAGCGCCACGACCGACAGGCTGACCCTGTTCAACGCCACCAACCATTCCTACTGGAACCTGGACGGGACCGAGACCTTTGCCGGCCATCATCTGAAGATCGCCGCCGAAAGCTATCTGCCGACCGATGCGGATTTCTGCCCCACCGGAGAGATTCGCGCGGTGGCCGGCACCGAGATGGACTTTCGTCGCGAGCGCGCGGTGCGGCCGGGCGAGCCCGCGCTGGACCACAACTTCTGCCTGTCGATGGGCCAGACCCATCTGCGCGACGTGCTGTGGCTGACCGGAAGCTCGGGCCGGTCAATGACGCTTGCCACGACCGAGCCGGGCATCCAGCTCTATGACGCGCGCAATGCCCGGCGGCCCGGGCATGGGCTCTACGAAGGGCTGGCGATCGAGGCGCAGAACTGGCCCGATGCGCCGAACCATCCCGGCTTCCCCTCGATCGAACTCCGCCCCGGCGAGACCAGGGTTCAGGTGACGGAGTGGCGCTTCAGCCAGGGTTAGGATGCGGCGCCACACCGGCCGGTCGGGTGATCCTGCACCGCCCGATCCTGCCCTGGGCGAGCAGGCTTTCGGGATTCCGCCCTCAGGCCCGTTCGCAGACCAGGATCTGCCGGATCGTGCCGGGGCCAAAGGCGCGTCTGTCGAAATCGCCATAGCGTTCGGCGATGCGCAGGCCGGCGGCGGCCAGATGCGCCGCAACCTCGTCGGGAAAATACTGGCGGACACGCAGCGGCAAGGGCGCCAGCGGCAGCAATTGTCCGGTTTCGCCATCATGCAGCGTCCATTGACTGGACAGCACCCGTGTCACCGGATCATAGGTCGCCCCGCCATCCCGGACTTCCAGCCAGCGGCCCTGATCATCGCGAACCCGTCGCACCACGACCGGCGTGGGATCAAGCCGCGCCAGCCAGTCGAGGTTCGGCTGATAGATGTCGAAGGCAAAGCGGCCGCCCGGGGCCAGCAGCCCGGCCGCAGACCGGAAGGCCTGCGCCAGCTGCGCATCGTCCAGCAGCATCTGCAGCGTGTGGAAACAGACCGTGATCAGGTCGAACGGCCCGGTCACCGGCGGCGCGCACAGGTCGCCCACCAGCCATTCCAGATCGGGCGCACGGCTGCGGGCGATCTCGATCATCTTGGGCGACAGATCCACACCCACGACGCGCGCGCCGGGTGGCAGGGGCGTGATGATGTCCAGTGTGACCGAACCGGTGCCGCACCCGAGATCGAGAAGGCTGTGCGTCCGGTCGGCAGCCAGGCTGCGGTAAAAGCCGCGCAGCGGCAGGCGGTCAAGGTCGGTCATGTCATACAGCGCCGACCAGTCCGCGGGCCAGGCCCGGGCATCGTCACTCATCGGACACCTCAATCCAGTTGCGGCGGCGAAAAAATCATGTCTAGAGACAGCCATCCAAACAGGCAAGCCAAGCGGAAAGGCGCCAGATGCCGGCCGAGACCGTCACCCTCATTCCGTTCGAGGATCGCACTGGCTGGGAGGCCGCATCGAGCGGCGCATTGCCCGGGCAGGGCTGGGGCCATGCGGCGGGCCTTGCGGCCGGCGGATACCGACCCGAACTGGCCGTGGTCGAGGCCGGAGGCGCCCGGATGCTGCTGCCCTTTCATCGCCGCAGCTTTCGCGGGACCACCGACATCGCCTCGCTTCCGGGGCTGTCGGGGGCGCTGATCCGGCCGGATTCGGCGGCGCCGCTGCGGCTGTGGGCCGAGTTCGCTCGCGACCGGGGCTGGGTCTCGGGCTATGTGCAGCTCTCGCCGCTGAATGACGCCTTGCAGCCCGATCCCGCGGATCACATCCGCAGCCGCAACGCGCTTTATGTCTTTGATCTTTCCACCTGGACCATTGCCGGTGCGGTGCGCGCCAGCACGCGCCGCACCCTGATGGCCGGAGACGACATTGGTGCCCAACTCGTCACCGACCCGGCCGAGATCGCCCCGTATTTCGCCGGGCTGCAACGCGCGACACTGGCGCGCAGCGCCCAGGCCGTGTCCTTCGACGAGCCTGCCCTGGCGGCCTGGTTCGCAACCGAGGACGTTCTGTCACTGGCCGTGCGCCTGGGCGGGCGGATCGTCGCGGCCCAACTGGGGCGTGTGCGGGGGGACTGGGCCGAGCTGCACCTGGCGGGCGCGACGGCCGAGGGGCGCCCGCTGCAGGGCTGGCTGATCTGGCAGGCGATCGAAAGGCTGCGGGCGCAGGGTTGCAGGTTTCTGAACATCGGCGGCTATGGCACGCCGGGCGATGGTCTGCATCAGATGAAGGCGCAGTTGGGCGCGGTGGAACATCCGCTGCGCGCCCTTTGCCAGGTCTATGATGCCGCAACCTATGCCCGGTTGATGGCCGAGACCGGCGCCGACCCGGAGGGCGCCTGGTTTCCGCCCTACCGCGCGCCTGCCCTGCGCTAGGCCCGCGGGCGCGACAGAAGCTGGGCTGCGGATTTCACCACGCCGGCTCGTCGCAGTTCCGCCAGTTCATCCGCGCTGATCGTGTTGCGCGCCATTTCGCCCGCCACGCCGCCGCGCCGCGCCACATTGTCCAGCCAGCGGCGCCAGTGCCAGGCGGCATCCGGGCCCCAGAGGTGGCCTACATCGGCGATCAGCGCCTCGATATTGGCGAGCTTGCGGGCAAAGCGGGCGGCAGTGGTGAACGGCACATGTGCCAGCACCAGATCTTCCGGCACCAGACGGCGGGTCGTGCCCGTCCGCGCCGCGGCGTCGTGGTTTCCCTCGGCGGTCGTGTCCACCGTGGCGGTGCGGATCATCACCTTGGGCGCGGGAATGACGCCGATCCAGGGCGCGGAGGGGTCTTGCCGCACATGCGCCTGCGTCACCTGCCGCGGCGTGTCAGGTGCGTAGAGCAGCGTGTCGCCGGGGTGCGGTCCGTCGGGCGGCAGGCGCAACGCCGGGCCATCGGCCAGCAGCGGCACGTTGAAGCGGTGGATCACCAGCACATCGGCGCTGTGCAGACCTGCGATCCCGCCCAGATGACCGGCCTGCAGCAGGGGAAACTCGTCGGCATCCAGAAACATCAGCCAGTCCGCCCCGACCGCCCGCGCGCGCTCGACGATCCAGGCGGTCTCGCGCTGTTCATGGTCCGGATCGGTCGCGCGGTCGTCGAAGTGGTGAATCTCGAGCCCAGGCCCAACCAGCGACTGCAACACCTGCAAAGTGCCATCGGTCGAACCGGCATCCGAGGCGATGACATGGTCGACCCCGATGGCGCGCAGATGCTCGATGGCGGGACGGATCAGCTCGACCTCGTCCTTGACGCCCAGACAGGCGGCGAATTTCACGGCAGGGCCTCGCGCAGGGTTTCCACGATGCGGTCCATCTCGGCCGGGCCATAGCGGGGATCGCAGGGCAGGGTGAGACAGCGCGCGGCCCGGTCATGCTCGGCCAGGAAATCCGCGGGCGCGGCGACCTCGGACCAATGGACAGCGGCGAAAATGCCATGCGCGGCCAGATGCGTCTGCACCGAAGCGCGCTGGCCCGCAGGCAGCAGGATCGGAAAGCCCAGGGGCGCATAGGCGGGATCGGTGTCAGGCAGCAGCGCCAGATCGGGCAAGGCTCTGGCCAGAAGGGCAAAGTTGGCCTTGCGCGCGGCGATGGCCGGGGCAGGGTCCAGCGAAGTCAGCAGCCCCAGGGCAAAGCGGCTCATGGCCCGGCCCGAGGCGAGCTGTCCGGCTTCGGCCACCTGGTTCAGCGGGTGCCAAAGCCGATTGAGCCCCGGCGCCTCGATCCGGGCCAGCATGGGCAGCATCCGTTCGATGACGCGGCCGGGGTCGGGCGGCAGGTCAGGGCCGGGCAGGGCCTGGCCGCGCGCGCGGTCGCTGCAGGGGATCAGCAGCCCGCCCTCCGGAACGCCCAGCACCTTGCGCGCGGAATGCAGCCGCCAGTCCCCCCAGGCCGGGCCCGGATCCAGCGCCTGCGAGGCATCTTCCACAAAGGTCACGCCGGGCTGCGATACGACGAAATCGCGCCACGCCGCGGCGGGCGGGCGGCCGAAATAATCCACCGCCAGCACCAGGTCGCCGGGGCGCATTCCGTGCAGCGTGGCGGTGTCCGGCGTGCCATCGGGCAGGGTGGCAAAGAACCGGCGCAGACCGCGCGGCACCGCCGCCAGAAAGGGCACGCACAGATAGCCGGGCAGCCAGACCGTGCCGGGCCGAAGATGCGCCACCAGAGCGGCGAAGGCCGAAGTGGCATTGCCCCAGGCCAGGTTCGGGTCGATCTGCCAATGCCGGTCCATGCCGCCCGGCCCCGGCAGCGCCAGGGTCAGAAAGCCGCCGATCGGCGGATGGGCCTGGCCTTCGGCGTCGTGCATCCGATCCCCTCTTGTCGCTTGCTTCTAGGAAATGCCCTCGCGGGGCACAAGAGCGGCGGGTCGCTTGACAGGGCTGTGGCCCAGTGGATAGCTGCCCCCCATTGGCCGAGGTATCGAGGAAGACGCATGGTTTCGCGCATTGGCCTGACACGATCCGGGCGGCGCCTGTTGTCCGATCTGCGGATGGCGATGACCCGCGAGGATCTGGAAGTGCGCGGCCTGACCGATTCCGCGCTGCAGGCGCTCATCGCGGCCGGGCTGGTCGAAGAGCAGTCGGGCCTGGTGCCGCCGCAGGATTATCAGGACACATTTTCCAGTTGGCGCAGCCAGAAGGGCATGCTTGTCGACGACCCGCGCACCCTGGCCTTTGAACGCGCGATCCAGACGGCGGTGCGGCCGGGCGATTACGTGATCGATGTGGGCACCGGTTCGGGGATCCTGTCGATGTTCGCCGCGCGCTCGGGTGCGGGCAAGGTGCATGCGCTGGAATACACCGCGATGGCGGATTGGGCCGAGCGGCTGGCAGCGGCCAATGGCCTGACCGCGATCCAGGTCATCCGCGGCGATGCCGCCGATTACCAGGGCGACGGCCTGGCCGATGTGGTCATGGGCGAATTCGCCGGCATGTGGCTGATCGAGGAATGGTGGCACTATGCTGCCTTCGTGAAGGTCCGTGACCGGCTGCTGAGACCGGGCGGGCGGGTCGTGCCGCAGGCCGCGCGGCTCTTTCTGTCGGCGGTCGACAGCCGCAAGCTGCATTACGAACGCGGCTGGGGCTTCTTCGATCAGCCTGTCTATGGCTTTGATTTCTCTGATGTCTTGCGGTCAGGCGCGCATCGCCCTGGGCGTTATGTCCTGTCGGCCGAGTGGCGCTCGCTGGTCTGCACGCAGGAAATCGCGCGGTTCGATTATCTGCGCGGCAACGAGCGGGACTATGTCTTTGAGACGGAGGTGGCCTTCGACTATCCCGCCGGGGGGATGTTCCACGGATTCATCGGCCATTTCGATCTTGAACTGGCGCCCGGTCAGATCCTGTCCACCAGCTGCGGTGTGCGCGAGACGCACTGGCATCAGAGCTATTTCCCGATGCCGGCGCGTCATGTGCCGCCCGGACAATCGGTGGTGGCCAGGCTGCGCAGCTTCATCGACACGGATGCCCGGGTCGCAAAATTCGCGATCCGGGTGGCCGGCGTCGGGGAAAGCCTGGATTCCCAGGCCGAACATGTCTTCGCTCTGGAATGAATCGGGCTATGCCAGCGCCGCCTATCTGCGCGCGCTGGGCCTGACCCCGCGCGCCCTGGGCCGCACAGGCGGCTATCTGGTTGAGCGGGCGCTGCCCGGAGGCGGGGTCGACCTGGCCGGCGCCTATCCGCTGTTCGCCTGTCAGGACTGGCAGGCCCTGGCGCGGGCGGTGGCCGATCTGCCCGCCGGCCCGATCACGCTGACCCTCGTGTCCGATCCGTTCAACCCGCTGGGCGCGGCCGGGCTCGGCGCCATATTTCCGGTCTGCCGCAAGCTGCACGATCACTGGATCGTCGACCTGTCGGCGCCGCCCGTTGTGTCCAGGCACCATCGCCGCAAGCTGCGCGCAGCCGGTGCGGTGCGAATCGAGGCCGGGCCTGCCGATCCGGCGCTGGGCGCGGCCTGGGCGGCGCTTTACGGCCATCTGGTCGCGAAGAAGTCAATCCGCGATGCTCGCGCCTTTTCGCCGCAAAGCCTGGCCGCGCAACTGGCCGTGCCGGGGGCGCAGCTGGTCACAGCCTGGGATGGCCCGCAGCTGCTGGGGGCAGACCTCTATTATCTGGACCGAGGCCGGGCCTACGCGCATCTGTCGGCCTATGCCCCAGAGGGCTATGCCCGTTCCGTCAGCTATCCGATGCTGGCTGCCGCGATCGAGCATTTCCGGACAAGTGCCTCGGTCATCGACCTGGGCGGCGCGCCGGCCGGACCCGCGGGCCAGGGCATCGCGCATTTCAAATCCGGCTGGACCTCACAGACTCTGCCCAGCCATCTGTGCGGCAAGGTGCTGGATGCCCGGGCCTATCTTGAACTGGCGCCGGGTGCCGACCCGGACGGCTTCTTTCCCGCCTACCGCGCCGGCGAGTATCGGCACTGATCCCGGCCCGTTTCCGCCCGTATCCCTGCCGGGCCTGCCACCGGACGGGATCACGCTTTGCACCCTTGGCACCGATTTCATGGCCGGTCGGGCCGAGATGCCCGCGATGCAAGAGAGCGGCACGGAAAGACAGGTCGGACGGCCGCGATCCAGGATCCTGCCCGCATCCCGGCCAGACAGTTCCGATGTGCCCAGACCGAGCCGTTCTGAAAGCGGTTTGAGTAGCGGCGGAAGGCCAATTATGCTGTCCGGCGACGGCAGAATCGGGGACAAGACCAATGGCGGAATGGTGGCGCGGCGCAGTGACCTATCAGGTCTATCCCCGGTCGTTCCAGGATGACAACGGCGACGGCATCGGCGACCTGGCCGGCATCACCCGGCGTCTGGATCATATCGCGCGGCTGGGTTGCGACGCGGTCTGGCTTTCGCCGATCTTCGCCTCGCCCATGAAGGACATGGGCTATGACGTGTCCGATTACATGAACGTCGACCCGACCTTCGGCACACTGAAGGATTTCGACATCCTGGTGAACCGCGCGCATGACCTGGGGCTGAAGCTGATCATCGACCAGGTGCTGAACCATTGTTCCGACCAGCATCCGTTCTTCAAGGAAAGCCGACAGAACCGCACCAATCCCAGGGCGGACTGGTTCATCTGGCAAGAGCCGCGCCATGATGGCACGCCACCCAACAACTGGTTGTCGGTCTTCGGCGGCCCCGCCTGGACCTGGGATGCCCGGCGCAGGCAGTATTACATGCACTCCTTCCTCGCCGAGCAGCCGGAATTCAACTTCCGCAACCCGGAAGTCGTTGACTACATGGAGAAGGTCTTGCGCTTCTGGCTGGACCGCGGGGTTGACGGTTTCCGCTTTGACACGGTCAACTACTTCTACAAGGATGCCAAGCTGCGCCACGATCCGGCGGATTACCGGGTCAAGACCGAACCGGACGCCAACCCTTACACGATGCAGTTCCACCTGTTTTCCAAGAACCAGCCAGAGAACCTGGGCTGGCTGGAGCGCATCCGCAGGGTTCTGGACGCCTATGGTGCCACGACCTCGGTGGGCGAGGTCGGCGATGCCCACATGCCGATCCAGCTGATGGGCCAGTACACCCAGCCGGGCCGCCTGCATCAATGCTATTCCTTCGAGATGATGGGGCCGGACTATTCCCCCGCCTTCTTCCGCCGGAACATCGAGGAATTCTTCCAGGGTGCGCCGCATGGTTGGCCGATGTGGGCGTTTTCCAACCATGACGTGAAGCGCCACGTCACGCGCTGGGCGAAGCACGGCGCCAGCCAGGACCTGCTGGCCCGGCAGGCCGGCCTGCTGCTGCTTTCGATGCAGGGCTCGATATGCCTCTGGCAGGGCGAGGAAATCGGCCAGACCGACACCGAACTCGATTTCGAGGAACTGACTGACCCGCAGGGCATCAATTTCTGGCCGGAACCGATAGGCCGCGACAACACCCGCACGCCGATGGTCTGGGATGGATCGGCCAATGGCGGGTTCACGACAGGCAAGCCCTGGCTGCCGGTGAAGGCGCCGCAACTGGCACGAAACGTCGCCAGCCAGCAGGGCAAGCCGGATTCGGTGCTCGAAACCTACCGCGCCGCGCTGGCCTTCCGCCGGGCCAATCCGGCACTGATCCGGGGCAGCACGACCTTCCTGGACACGCCGGATCCGATCCTTGCCTTCACACGCGACACCCCAGGCCAGAGCCTGCTCTGCATCTTCAACCTGTCGCCCCACCCCACCAGCGTGAACCTGACAGGCCTGGGCGCGCCGACCGGACCGGGGCAGGGGATCACTCTGCAAGGCCAGAGACTGACGCTGGGGCCGAACGCGGCGGGCCACCTGACCGTCAAGGGGCCGGTGGCGGTGATCTGACCAGAGCCCGCGGCCGCAATCCGCCGAAATCGCCCCGCCGGTGCCTGCCCCGGCGGGGCGCCGACCGGATCCTTCGCCGCAGCCCTTCAACTTGGTCCAAATATCCCGCGGGGGTCTGGGGGCGCGAAGCCCCCAGTGCCCGCGCCGGCCGCGCGCAGCGCATGGGCAAGACAGACATCCCGCCAAAGGTGCCGCCATTTCGTCGCCGGCCCGACGAAATCGGCCAGGGGTTCGCCCCCCGGCCGTTCATGCCCGAACCTGCGTCCGCCCCCGCGCCGGACCGGATCAGTCCTTGGCGCGTTCCTGATAGCTCATGTCTTCGGTGTTGATGATGATCTTGGTCCCGGCGCCGATATGGGGCGGCACCATCACCCGCAGACCGTTGGTGCAGATCGCGGGCTTGTAGGAGGACGAGGCCGTCTGGCCCTTCACCACCGGCTCGGTCTCGGCGATTTCCACCACGGCCTTCGCCGGCAGCGAGATCGCGATCGGCACGCCTTCGAAGGTCTGGATAAAGCACTTCACGCCTTCGCCCAGAAAGACCTTGCCTTCGCCGACGATTTCCTCGCTGACGACGACCTGTTCGTAAGACATCGGCTCCATGAAGTGGAAGCCCTCGCTGTCTTCATAGAGGAAATCGTATTCGCGCTCGTCCACGGTCGCCTTTTCCACCATTTCGGTGGTGCGCCAGCGTTCGGCCACCTTCACGCCGTCGGAAATGCGGCGCATGTCGACCGAGGTGGTCGGCGTGCCCTTGCCGGGGTGGAAATTTTCGGCCTTCAGAACGACATACAGCTTGCCGTCCATGTCGACGATATTGCCCTTGCGGAGCGAGGATGCGATGACCTTCACGACGAAATCCCTATCAATGCGGCCCAGGGAGGTCTCCCGCAGGCCCGATCGGGGCTGCGTGTAGCGCAGAACTTTGGAAATCGCCAGAGAGAACACATGACCCGACCGACCTGGTGGCAGCCCGACCGACATGCCGACCGCCGCCCGATGCTGCTGGCGCGGGCGCGCGCCCAAACCGCCCTGCGCCGCTGGTTCGATGAACAGGGCTTTCTCGAGGTGGATCCGGGCGTGCTGCAGGTCAGCCCCGGCAACGAGGCGCATCTGCACGGGTTCGAAACCCTGGCGCTGGACGAAGACGGGCAGGCGCGACCGCTCTATCTGCACACCAGTCCCGAATTCGCGATGAAGAAGCTGCTGGCAGCCGGCGAGACGCGGATCTTTGCGCTGACCCATGTGTTCCGCAACCGCGAGCGCACCGCCCGGCATTCGCCGGAATTCACCATGCTGGAGTGGTATCGCGCGGATCAGGACTACACCGTGCTGATGCAGGACGCCCAGGTGCTGCTGCGGCTGGCCTGTCAGGCGGCGGGGACCGATCATCTGCGGTTCCGCGGCATGACCTGCGACCCCGCCCTGCCGCCGGAACGCATCGCCGTGCACGAGGCGATTGCCCGGCAGACGGGCATCGACCTTCTCGCCTCGATCAATGCCGATGGCACGACGAACCCGGCGCCGCTTGCGGCGCAGATGGCGCGCAAGGGGTTGCGGGTGGCGCGGGATGACAGTTGGTCAGACCTGTTCTCGGCCCTCCTGGTGCTGGTCGAGCCCGGGCTGGGGCAGGGACGACCCACGATCCTGGACCGGTATCCGGCGGCCGAGGCGGCGCTGGCGCGTCGTCTGCCGGGCGATCCCCGTCTGGCCGAACGGTTCGAGCTCTATGCCTGCGGGGTGGAACTGGCCAACGGCTTTGGTGAACTGACCGATGCGACCGAACAGCGCCGCCGGTTCGAGGCCGAGATGGACGAAAAGCAGCGTGTCTACGGCCATCGCTATCCGCTGGACGAGGATTTCCTGGCAGCCCTGGCCTTGATGCCACCGGCGGCGGGCATTGCGCTGGGTTTCGACAGGTTGGTCATGCTGGCCACCCATGCCCCACGGATCGACGACGTGATCTGGACTCCCGTGGCGTAAGGTTCGGCAAATGTTCCGATATCCGCCCTTGGTCTGCCGCGTCGACCTGTCAGAATGCCGGCGTGACGCTGCGTTCTGACGAACGCATCCTTGCGTAACGCGTGCGTTTCAAGCTTGCCAAAAGTCGCCCCACCCATAGGCTCTGACCCATGAAGGCGGGCCGGATGATCCGGACCCGTTCAATTTGCACAGGGAGTTGAGCGTGACCAAGCAACTTTTGCTGACCACAATCCTGGGCATGGCGCTGGCCACTCAGGTTGCCACCCATGCCTGGGCTGACCAGAAGAACGGCGAGGAGCTGGCCGACAACCAGGCCTTCAGCCTGACCATGATCGACTCGATCAAGAGCTTCGACCCGCAACTGATCTCCTCTGTCGAGGACGCCGATCTGGCGCGCTCGATCTTCGAAGGGCTGATGGACACCGATGCCGATGGCAACCTGGTTCCGGCAGGGGCGCTCGGCTATACCGTGTCGGATGACAAGCTGGTCTATACATTCAAGCTGAACCCGGCCTCGAAATGGTCGGACGGCACGCCGGTGACGGCGCAGGACTACGTGTTCGGCTGGCAGCGGCTGGTCGATCCGGCATTGGCCAGCGAATATGCCTATTACATGGAACTGGCCCAGGTGAAGAATGCGGCCAAGGTGACATCGGGCGAACTGCCGCCGGATCAGCTGGGTGTCCGGGCGGTCGACGATCTGACCCTGGAAGTGACGCTCGACAACCCGATCCCCTATTTCCCGAAGATGGTGGTCAACACGTCGATGTTCCCCGCACCCAGGCAGGCGATCGAAAAGTTCGGTGCCGACTGGACCAAGATCGAGAACATCGTCACCAACGGGCCATACAGGCTGACCCAGGTCGTGGATGGCGAAAAGTATGTGGTCGAGAAGGACCCGAACTATTGGAACGCCAAGGATGTGGTGATGTCGCCGGTGACCTATCTGGTGGTCAATGACGACGATGCCGGTCTGCAGCGCTATCTGGCGGGTGAAATCGACCGGGTTCCGATTCCCTCGGGCAAATACCCCGACCTGGCGGCCCAATACCCGGCCGAGGCGCATTCCTATCCGTCGGCCTGCACCTATACCTACATCATCAACCTGGCCGATGGTAAGGGCAACGAGGCGCTGAAGGACGTGCGCGTCCGCAAGGCGCTGAGCCTGGCGGTGGATCGCAACGTGATCACCGACAAGCTGCTGAAAAGCGGTCAGCAGCCGGCCTATTCCTGGACCCCGCCGACGATCAACGGCTATACGATGCCCACGATCGATTATGCATCCATGACGCAGGATGCGCGCAACGAAGAGGCCAAGAAGCTCCTGGCCGAAGCCGGCTATGGTCCGGACAAGCCGCTGGCGGTGACGCTGAACTACAACACATCGGAAGGCCACAAGCAGATCGCCGTTGCCATCCAGCAGATGTGGAAGCAGACGCTGGGTGTGGAACTGACGCCCAACAACTATGAATGGAAGGTCCATACCGACAAGATGATCGCCGGCGATTTCGAAATGGCCCGCTATGCCTGGTGCGCGGACTATAACGAAGCCTCGACCTTCCTGGACCTGTGGACCTCCTATTCGACCAACAACGACGGGAAATACAACAATCCCGACTATGACAAGCTGATGAAGGACGCCAAGACGATGGCGGATCCCTCGGCCAACTACACGGCCGCCGAGCAGCTTCTGGCGACGGACATGCCGATCATCCCGATCTATCACTATGTCTCCAGCCGGATGCTGAAGGCGGATATCCGGGGCTTCTCGGATCATGACCCGATGAACAACTGGTATGCGAAAGACCTGTATCGCGTGAAGCAGTAGTTCCCCCTTGCCGGGGCAGCCGCGCGCTGCCCCGGCGCATCCAGCCAGGTCTCATGTACAGCTACACTCTCAAACGGACGCTCGGCGCCATCCCGACGCTTCTGGCGCTGGTCGTCATTTCCTTTTTGCTGATGCACGCCGCCCCCGGTGGGCCTTTCACCTTTGAAAAGCAGTTGCCGCAGCAGGTGATCGACAACCTGAATGCCAAATACGGGCTGGATCAGCCGCTCTATGTGCAGATGGCCCGCTATGTCTGGGGCATCGTGGCGCATTTCGATTTCGGGCCGTCCTTCGTCTACAAGGACCGCACGGTGAACGAGATCATCGCCCAGGGATTTCCGGTGACGCTGCAATATGGCGGCTGGGCCTTCCTGTTTGCGGTGGTGTTCGGCGTGGGGCTGGGCGTGGCGGCGGCGGTCAGGCAGAACAGCCTGATCGACTATTTCGCGGTCGGCCTGTCGATCGTGGCCTCGGTCCTGCCGAACTTCGTGCTGGCCCCGATCCTGGTGCTGATTTTCACCGTCGGCCTGCACTGGCTGCCCGGCGGCGGCTGGGAGGGGGGCGACTGGAAGCATCAGGTCATGCCGATCATCGCCATGTCGACCGCCTATATGGCGTCGATCACGCGGATGATGCGATCATCCATGCTGGAGGTGCTGAATTCCAACCACATCCGCACGGCTCGGGCCAAGGGCCTGCCCACCTGGAAGGTGATCCTGCGCCATGCACTGAAGCCTTCGCTGATTCCGGTGCTCAGCTATCTGGGGCCGGTGTTCGTGGCGATGATCACTGGGTCGGTGGTGATCGACATGTATTTCTCTACCGCCGGTATCGGCAAGTTCTTCGTCGATGCGGCCTTGAACCGGGATTATGCGGTGATGATGGGCGTCACCTTGCTGGCCGGGGGGCTGACCATCCTGTTCAACCTGATCGTCGATCTGCTTTATGCCTGGGTCGATCCGAAGGTGAGGTACTGAGATGGCGCTCCTGACCCCGATCGACATGACGGCCCTGGCAGCACGCATGGCCAACCTCGACGAGGTGAAGGGCCGCTCGCTCTGGGCCGATGCGCGGCTGCGGTTTTTCCGCAACAAGGCGGCGGTGGCAGGGGTGGTGCTGCTGGCCTTCTGCGCGACCTATGCGCTCTTCGGCCAATTGATCGCCGCCCATACCTACGATTTCCAGAATTACGACATCATGGGCGAGGCGTCGAAATCCGGGCCGAACTGGGCCGAGGGCTATTATTTCGGTGCCGACCAGCAGGGCCGTGACCTGTTTGCCCGCACGGCGATGGGCACGCGGATATCGTTGATCGTCGGTTTGATTGCCACGGCGATTTCAGTCACCCTGGGCACGCTCTATGGCGCGGTCTCGGGCTATCTGGGGGGGCGGGTCGATGCGGTGATGATGCGGCTCGTCGACATCCTCATGTCGATCCCCTATCTGTTCGTGCTGATCCTGTTCCTGGTGATGTTCGGCCGCTCGCTTTCGGTGCTGTATCTGGCCATCGGCCTGCTGTCCTGGCCCGGCATGGCGCGGATCGTGCGCGGCCAGACCCTGACGTTGAAGGGGCGCGAATACATCGAGGCGGCGCAGGCCACCGGCGTGTCGTCGTTCCGGATCATCATCCGCCATATCGTGCCGAATCTGATGGGGATCGTGGTGGTCTATGCCACGCTTCTGGTGCCCGATGTGATCATCGGGGAAAGTTTCATTTCCTTCCTGGGTCTGGGCGTGCAGGAGCCGCAGACCAGCCTGGGCACGCTGATTTCGGATGGGGCGAAATCGGTCTATTACAACACCCAGTGGGAGATCGCGTTCCCCATCGCCTTCTTCATGATGGTGATGTTCGGGTTCTACTTTGTCGGCGACGGGCTGCGCGATGCCCTGGACCCGAAGGATCGCTGACATGGCCATGCTGGATGTGAACAACCTGTCGGTCCGTTTCGACACGCCGGATGGCGTGGTGAATGCGGTGAACGATGTCAGCTTCAGCCTGGACAAGGGTCAGACCCTTGGGATTGTGGGCGAATCCGGGTCGGGCAAGAGCCAGCTGGCCTTTGCCATCATGGGGCTTCTGGCCAAGAACGGCCGCGCCGGCGGCTCGGTCCGGTTCAACGGCACCGAACTGGTGGGCGCGCCGCTGTCGACGCTGAACAGGATCCGCGCCAACCACATCGCGATGATCTTCCAGGATCCGATGACCAGCCTGAACCCCTATATGCGGGTTTCGGATCAGATGGCCGAGGTGCTGGTGCACCATCGGGGGATGGGCAAGGCGGCGGCGGTGGCCGAATGCGTGCGGATGCTGGATGCGGTGAAGATCCCCGACGCCCGGGGGCGGGTGCGGCTATACCCGCATGAGTTTTCGGGCGGAATGCGTCAGCGCGTGATGATCGCGATGAGCCTGCTGTGCCAGCCCGACCTGTTGATCGCGGATGAGCCGACCACCGCGCTCGATGTGACGGTCCAGGCGCAGATCATGCACCTGCTGGGTGAGCTGCAGCGCGATTTCGGCATGGCGACCATCCTGATCACGCATGATCTGGGCGTGATCGCAGGCTTCGCGCGCGAGGTGATCGTGATGTATGGTGGCCAGGTGATGGAAAGCGCTCCGGTCGATCCGTTCTTTGCCCGGCCATCGCATCCCTATTCGCGGGGTCTGCTGCACGCCCTGCCAAGGGTAGACCAGGAAGGTGCGGTCCTCTCTGCCATACCGGGCACGCCGCCCAACATGACCCGTGCGCCCAGAGGCTGCCCCTTTGCCCCGCGTTGCGATCTGGTCATGGCGTCCTGCCACGACAGCCTGTCGCCTCTGACCGAATGGGCGCCCGGACGGCGGCGGGCCTGCAACCGCCCGGTTTCCGACCTGCTGGAGGATGCAGCATGACCCCGCTTCTGGATGTGCGCGACCTGAGCGTCGTCTTTCGCCTGCGGCGCGAAGGCGACATGCCCTGGACTCCGCCACGCCAGTTGCAGGCGGTGCGGGGCGTGAGCTTCGCCCTGCAACCGGGGGAAACCCTGGGGATCGTCGGCGAAAGCGGCTCGGGCAAGTCAACGCTGGCCCGGGCCCTCATCCGCATGGTGCCGGCGAGCGGCCAGGTGAACTGGGCCGGCGAGGATCTGCTGACCCTGTCCCGGGCGCGGATGCAAAGGCACCGCAGCGCGATCCAGATGGTGTTCCAGGATCCGCTGGCCAGCCTGAATCCCCGGATGACGGTGGGCCAGATCATCGCCGAGCCATTGCGCACACATTACCCTGAAATCGCCGCGCCCGAAGTGAAGGCGCGGGTGCAACTGGCGATGGACCGCGTGGGTCTGCTGCCCAACCAGATCAACCGCTATCCGCACGAATTCTCGGGTGGGCAATGCCAGCGGATCGGCATCGCCCGGGCGCTGATCGTGGAGCCGAAGCTTCTGATCTGTGACGAGCCGGTGTCGGCACTGGATGTCTCGATCCAGGCGCAGGTGATCAACCTGTTGGCCGAACTGCGCCGGGATCTGGGTCTTTCGATGATCTTCATCGCGCATGACCTGAGCGTGGTGAAACACATCAGCGACCGGGTGATGGTGATGTATCTGGGCCGCGTGATGGAGGCGGCGCCCAAGCGCGACCTGTTCTCCCGACCGGACCATCCCTATACCCAGGCTTTGCTGTCGGCGGTGCCGATCCCCGATCCGGCGAAGGAACGCGCCAAGCGCATGATCCCGCTGCAGGGCGATCTGCCCAGCCCGATGGCCCCGCCCTCCGGCTGCGTCTTCCGCACGCGCTGCCCGCGCGCCGCGGCGCGCTGCGCGGCCGAGGTGCCGGCGCTTTCGGGCGAGGGACGGCTGGTTGCCTGCCATTTTCCCGGCCCGCTGGAGCAGGCTGCCTGACCGCGCGCGGCTGGACAAGCCTGTGGGCTTCGTCCAATCAGGCGGGGCAGGAGGTGGCCTATGCGCAAGGTTCTGATCACCGGCACGGCGGGCTTCATCGGCTTTCATCTGGCGGGGCTGCTGCTGGAGGAGGGTTTCGCAGTCCTCGGCTATGACGGCATGACCGACTACTACGATGTCGCGCTGAAACGGCGGCGGCACCAGATCCTGCTGCAATCGCCCAATTTCACCGCGGTCGAGGCGATGCTGGAAGACCGCGCCCGCCTGGATGAGGCGGCGGATCGCTTTGCGCCCGAGGTGATCGTGCACCTGGCCGCGCAGGCGGGCGTGCGATACTCGATCGAGAACCCCCGCGCCTATCTGGACGCCAATGTCATCGGCACGTTCAATGTCATGGAGGTGGCGCGGCGGTTGAAGGTCGGCCATCTGATGATGGCCTCGACCTCGTCGGTCTATGGTGCCAATACCCGGATGCCTTTCGTCGAGACCGACAGGGCCGATACCCAGTTGACGATCTATGCCGCGACCAAGAAGGCCACCGAAAGCATGGGACATGCCTATGCCCATCTGTGGAATCTGCCGACCACGATGTTCCGCTTCTTCACGGTCTATGGCCCCTGGGGTCGGCCCGACATGGCGCTGTACAAATTTGTCGCGGCAATCCTGAAGGGCGAGCCGCTTGATCTCTACAACCACGGCGAGATGTTCCGCGATTTCACCTATGTCACCGATCTGGTGCGCGGCATCCGGCTGCTGATCGACGCCGCCCCGGTGCTGGGCCAGCCGGTCGAAGGCGACAGCCTGTCACCCGCGGCACCCTGGCGGGTGGTCAACATCGGCAATTCCGAGCGCGTGCGGCTGCTCGACTTCGTCGAGGCGATCGAAATGGCCACGGGCCGCCGGGCCATCCGCAACGACCTGCCCATGCAGCCCGGCGACGTGCCCGCCACCTGGGCCGACGCCAGCCTCCTGCGCCGCCTGACCGGCTATGCGCCGCAGACCGATCTGCGCGAGGGTGTGCGTGCCTTTGTCGACTGGTATCGCAGCTACCACGGGGTCTGATCCCTCTGGACTTTCGGTATTTCAAGCTTAAAATTATCACCGGACATCGGGAGGGATCATGTCGGGCGAGGCCTATTTCCTGTATCACTCGATCGGGCAGTATCCCGACAAGGCGCGCGATCTGGCCGGAGCCATGGCCGAATTCGCCGTGGCCTGGAGTGCCCACGACGACCTGCAATGGGCCTTTGCCCTGCCGAAACGTGCCCGCTTCATCGAACTGTGGTCGCGACTGATCGGCGCGGCGCCGGGCAGCGTGACCACGACCGAAAGCGTGACCCAGGCGTTCCAGGCGTTCCTGACCGCGCTGCCGGCGGTGCATCTGCGCGGCAAAAGCCTGCTGGTGGCCGCCGACTGCTTTCCCTCGAACCATTTCCTGCTGCAGGGGCTGGCGGACGCGCTGGGGTTCGTGCTGAAGACCGTGCCGCTGCGCCAGGGCGCGGCATATGTCGAGGAGGAAGATTTCCTCGACGCCTGGACGCCCGATGTCGGGCTGGCGCTGTTGACCTGGGTGTCCTCGACCTCTTCGGCCCGGATCGACCTTCACCGAATGGTGGCGCATGGCCGGCGGATGGGGTCGCTGGTCGGGGTGGATGTGACACAGGCGGTCGGGCTGATCCCGTTCGACGTGCATATGCCCGAAGTGGATTTCGCGATCACCACCAGCCTGAAATGGATGTGCGGCACGCCGGGGGCGGGGGTGCTGTATGTCTCGCCCCGGCTGATCCCGCATCTGCGGCCACAGGCCCGCGGCTGGTTCAGCCAGGCCAATCCGTTCAACTGGGACATCGCCGATTTCCAGATCGCCCCCGACATCCGCCGTTTTGACAGTGGCACGCCGGGGGTCATGGCGGCGCTGGCCTCGGTGCCGGCCATGGAATGGCACGCGCGGCAGGATCACGGGGCCCTGCTGGCGCACAATCGCAGCCTGACCGCGCGGATCCTGGAGGTGGTGGACGCGCTGGGCCTGGCCGTGGTGACCCCGCGCGATCCGGCGCGGCGCGGCGGGTCGATCATGGCGATCCTGCCCGATCATTCGCCCGCTGCCGGTGTGATCGCGGCGCTGCGGGCGCAGGGCATCGCGGCGGATGCGCGCGGCCAGTTGCTGCGTCTGTCTCCGGGGGTCATGACCACTCCGGGTGGTGTGGACCGGCTGGAACAGGCGCTTGGGCACATCCTGCGCGGATGATCCGGGTCTTGCCGCGGATCGACGCATCCGCCATATGCCTTTGACCATGAACGCCCTGCCGCTGTCTCCCGTGCCCGCCACGCCCGATGCCTTCCGCGCCGCGATGCGCGGCTTCATGGGGGTTGTGTCGCTGATCACCGTGGGCCGCGGCGAACAGGCGACGGGGCTGGTCGTCACCACCGGGTCGTCGCTGTCGGCCGAGCCGCCGATGATCTTCGCCTGCATCAACCGGACCTCGAGCTCGTTTCCGATCCTGAAGGCAGAGGGCCAGTTCGGCTGGCAGGCCCTGGGTGCCGCGCACGAGCCGTTGGCGCACCGCTTTTCCGGCCGCACCGGCGTGAAGGGGGCCGCGCGGTATGATGGCGCGGCCTGGATCACCCTGCCCAGCGGCGTAAGGCTCCTGGCCGATGCGCCGGTGGCCTTCGACTGCGAACTGGCCGACATGATCGACCGCGAGACACATACGATCGTGCTGGGCCGGGTGCGCGCGGTGCATGCCTGCGATGGGGCGGGGTCGCTGTTGTACAGCCACGGGGCCTATCTGGCCCTGCCCTGAACCCTCGCGCAGCCTGCGACGGCTTGCCCCCCGGCTGCCCTGGCATTTGCCTGCCTTGACCCTTGCCTTCACCGACCCATCCGGTCCACCCTTGGCCGGAAGGGGGCCCCCATGATCATCGAAAACCGTCCGCTGGCACGCCTGAAGCCCGGAGATGCGGCCGAGTTGAAGCGTCTGTGCACCGAGGATGACTTGCTGGTCTTTGCCTCGGTCACCGGCAACCACAACCCGATGTATCTGCCCGACACCGATGTCGATGGCGACGGCCATCCCGAAGCCATCGCTTCGGGCATGTTCCTGGCCTCGATCATCTCGGCCGTGCTGGGCAACCTCTTGCCAGGGCCGGGGACGCTGTATCTGAGCCAGAGCCTGAAGTTTCTGGGCATTGCGCGGGCGGGCGAGGAACTGATCGCGCGGGTTGTGGTGCAGGACGTGGCTGAGACTGGCGAAGTGCGGCTGGCGACCGAAGTGCGCCAGTTGGACGGCAGGATCGTGGTCTCGGGCGAGGCGCTGGTGCAGGCACCGACCCGAACGATCTGCGTCGACAGCGCCGAACTGCCCGGGCTGATCGTGGAGCGCCACCGGCATTTCCAGGCGCTGATCGAACGGGCCAAGGGCCTGAAGCCCATGATCGTGGCCGTGGCGGCGCCGGAGGACGCGCCCTCGTTGCAGGGCGCGCTGGCGGGATGGCGGCAGGGGCTGATGCAGCCGGTGCTGATCGGCCGTGCCGAGGCGATCCGCCGGGTCGCGGCAGACCTGGGCGAAAGCCTGGAGCGGCTGACCCTGATCGACAGCGACAATCCGGCTGCCCGGGCGGTAGAGGAGGTGCGCGCGGGCCGGGCCGGGGCGGTGATGAAGGGCCATCTGCGCACCGATGCCCTGCTGCGACCGATGGTCGACCGCGATTGCGGCCTGCGGACCGGGCGGCGGATGAGCCATGTCTTCGTGCTGGACGTGCCGGGTCGTGGCACGCCCCTGCTGGTCACCGATGCGGCGATCAACATCGCGCCCGACCTGATGACGAAGGCCGACATCACCCAGAATGCCATAGACCTGGCCCTGTCGCTGGGCATCACCCTGCCGCGCGTCGGGGTGCTGTCAGCGGTCGAAACGGTGACGCCGGCCATCCCCTCGTCGCTGGACGCGGCGCTGCTGTCCAAGATGGCCGAGCGCGGCCAGATCACCGGCGGTCTGGTCGACGGGCCGCTGGCGATGGACAATGCGCTCGACCTGGCCGCGGCGCGGATCAAGGGTATTCGCAGCCGGGTGGCGGGCCGGGCCGATGTGCTGGTGGTGCCCGACATGGACGCGGGCAACATGCTGGCGAAACTGCTGACGCAACTGGCCCATGCCGAGGCGGCCGGCGTGGTGCTGGGCGGCACGGTGCCGGTGATCCTGACCTCGCGCTCGGCCAGCCCGATGGAGCGGCTGGCTTCGGTCGCGGTCGCGGCCGTGCATTCGGCCCGCATGCAGCAACCCGACGAGACGGGGCGGGCATGAAACTGGCCATCCTGACCGATATCCATGCCAACCGCGAGGCGCTGACCGCGGTGCTGGAGGATCAGGCCGCGCGGGGCTGCGACGCCATCGCGGTGCTGGGGGATATCGTGGGCTATGGCCCCGATCCGGCCTGGTGCGTCGACCGGGTGCGGCGGCTGGTGGCCGAAGGCGCGATCTGCGTGAAGGGCAACCATGACGCCGCGGCCTGCGGTCCGGGTGCGCCGATGAACCCTACCGCCAGGAAGGCGATCGATTGGACCCGCACGCAGCTGGACGCCGCCCAGTTGGAGTTTCTGGCGCATCTGCCGATGACGGCGGACCTGGGCGACGTGATGCTGGTTCACGCCAGTGCCGAGGCGCCGGCGGACTGGATCTACATCACCTCCGAACTGAAGGCAGTGGGCGCCTTTCGCGCCACGCGCGCCAGGGTGATCCTGGTGGGCCATGTGCATGTGCCGCTGCTCGTCAGCGCCGAGATGTCGGGCACCGTGCGCGAGCAGAAGGCCAGGTCAGGCCTGCCCGTGCCGCTGCTCCGGTCGCGCCGCTGGCTGGCGGTGGTGGGTTCGGTCGGCCAGCCACGCGATCGCAACCCGGCGGCGGGTTATGCGGTTTATGACAGCGCGGCCAATGAGCTGACCTTCCGCAAGGTGCCTTATGACTGCGCCGCGACCGCGCGCAAGGTGCGCGCCGCGGGCCTGCCCGAGTCGCTTGCCCTGCGGCTGTTGAGTGGAGATTGAGGCATGAAGCGCCCCGAAACCGGGATGGAGATCGACGGCTTCACCCTGGGCGAGAAGATCCATCAGGGCGGCTTTGCGACGATCTGGGAGGTCACACATGCGCTCTACCGCACACCCCTGGTCATGAAGGTGCCGACGATCCTGGACGGCTATGACGGGCCCACCATCGTGGGCTTCGAGGTCGAACAGATGATCATGCCGCGCCTGTCCGGCCCGCATGTGCCCCGTGTGCTGGGCACCGGCGATTTCGCGGTGATGCCCTATATCGTGACCGAACGCATCCCCGGTGGTTCGCTGCTGCAACGATTCAAGTCGGCGCCGCTGCCGCTGTCCGAACTGGTGGAAATGGCGGCGCGGCTGGCGGCAGCGGTGCATGCACTGCATTTGCAGCACGTGGCGCATCTCGACCTGAAGCCGGACAATGTCATGCAGCGCGAGACCGGCGAGATGGTGCTAATCGATTTCGGCCTGTCGCGGCATGATCAGCTGCCCGACCTCCTGGCTGAAGAATTCACCATCCCCATGGGCACCTATCCCTATATCGCGCCGGAACAATTTCTGAAAAGCCGCGAGGATCCGAGATCCGACATCTTCGCTCTGGGTGCGATGATCTACGAGGCCGCCACGGGCCATGCTCCGTTCGGCGTGCCCGAAAAGCTGAAGGCGGTGCGCCGGCGGCTGTGGCGCGACCCGGTGCCGCCGCGCGCGCTGCGCCCCGACCTGCCGGAATGGTTGCAGGAAATCATCCTGCGCGCGCTGGAGGTCGATCCGGCCCGCCGCTATCAGTCGGCGGCGCAGTTGGCCTGGGATCTGACCCATCCGGCCGCCGTGACCCTGACCGCGCGGGGCCGCAAGGTCGCGCCCGACGGATTCCTGACCGTGCTGAAACGGCGCTGGGCCGCGCGCAGGATCACCGGCTTTCCGCCGCCGAAAAGCCTGGCACATCAGATCGATCGCGCGCCCATCCTGCTGGTGGCGCTCGACCTTTCGCCCGAAGGCGAACCGCTGCATGACCCGCTGATGCTGTGGGTGAAGCGGATGCTGACCTTGCAGCCCGACGCCAGGATCGCCGTGGTCAATGTGATCCGCACCGCCGTTCTCGGGCTGGACCTCGGCACCGACGACACTGGCAATTCGGTCCATGTCTCGCGCCTGGTGCGGCTGAAATCCTGGGCGGCGGGGCTGGACCTGTCGGAAGCCCAACTGACCTTCAGCGTGCTGGAAAGTTCCGACCCGGCGCAGGCGGTGATCGACCATGCCGCGGCGATTCACGCCGACCACGTGCTGATGGGCGCGCGTGGGTCGGGCCAGGCGCGACGCTATCTGGGGTCGGTCAGTTCCAAGGTGGTGGCCCAGGCGCCCTGTTCGGTCACGGTGATCCGGGTTGGCGCTGCGGTCGAAACGGCACCGCAACAGCCGGCAGTGGCCGAGGCATGAGCCTGCGCGGATTCTTCGTGGCCGGGCCACAGGACGATGGCGATCCGGTCATCGGGCACTACTGCGAAACGGCCAGCCCCGACCGGAACCGTCCGCAGGTCTGGGGGGGTATACCGACCGGTTGAGCTATCTGCCCGGCCAGGATCTGGTGCTGCACGTCATGTCCAGCGCGGCATGGGCGCGGCTGGAGATCTTGCGCGACGGGCTGGTGCCGGAACAGGTGCTTGCCCAGGACATCCCGGCCGGCCATTTTTCCCGAAAAACCGCATCGCAGGCGCTGAAGGATCCGACGCGGAGGTGTGGAAAGCCACGCTTCCCGCTTTCCTTTCCGTCTTGGGCAGGGTCACGGGCCGGGTTCGAAGGTCGGCCGTGCCGAGACCGCGCCCCGACCGTGCCCGGACCGGGATCAGACTCGCCACGCCCCGCCGTGCCAGGAGCTTGGCGCTCATGTCGATGACGGGCAGGATTTCCCCGGCCTTCAGCATGCCGGCGATGCCGACCTGGGGGTGAGGGGTCGTCATGTCGCGCCCCGCGGGACTCTGCCCCCGGTGGGCTCTGCCCCCCGGACCCCCCGGGATATTTTTGAACAGATGAAACGGATCAGAGGAAAGCGTTCAGCACGGCAGCAAGGTTGTCGCCCAGTTCGGGGCATAGATAGCCGCCTTCCTGGACGATCAGCGTCGGCAGGCCCAGGGCGCGGATCTGCCTGCCGATTTCGGCAAAGCCCGGGGTGGTGACCGCGAGGCCGGCGAAGGGATCGCCGACGAAGGCGTCCAGTCCGAGCGCCAGCACCAGCGTGTCGGCGCCCCAGAGGCTGATCGCCTGCAAGGCCTGGCCCAGGGCGCGCTGGAAGGGCAGATCGCCGCTGCCACGCTCCAGCGCCAGGTTCAGGTTGGCGCCTTCGCCCGCGGCCGCGCCCCGCTCTGACGGATAGCCCCAGAAGAAGGGATAGAACCGCTCGGGATGGGCGTGCAACGAGACGGTCAGCACGTCGGGCCGGTCATAGAAGATGCCCTGCGTGCCGTTGCCGTGGTGCAGATCGATGTCCAGGATGGCGACCTTGCGGCCGTGCATCGTCAGCATCTGTGCGGCAATCGCGGTGTTGTTCAGATAACAGAACCCACCCGCCAGTTCGGTAAAGCAGTGATGCCCGGGCGGGCGGCAGAGCGCATAACTCGCCCGGGCGCCGGCGAGCAGGTTTTCGGCCGCCGCGATGGCTGCCTGCGCCGACCAATAGGCCGAGGTCCAGGTTGCAGGTCCGATCGGGCAGGAGGTGTCGGCCATGTGATACCCGGCCTGGCCCACGGCGGATTTCGGGTAGCCATCCGAGCGGTTGGCAGGGTGGATATTCGGGATGACTTCGCCGCTCGCACCGGGAATCCGTGTCCAGCGGTCGTGGATCGTGGTCAGGAAGCTCAGGTAGCGTTGCGGGTGGATCGCCTGGATCGGGGTCATCCCGTGATCGGCGGGGGTCTGCAGCGGCAGACCCAGGCGGTTCACGCCGCTCAGCAGGGCGGCGATTCGAGTGGGCTTTTCCGGGCAGGGCCTGGCCGCGCCCGAGGAAAGAAAGAACTGCGGGTCATGCGCCGACTGGGCATCATGAAAGTAGGTGATCACGCCAACGCCTCCGGTTCGGTCAGGATGATCGCCTGATAGCCCCGGAAGGTGAAGCCGAGCCTGGTGTAGAAGGCGACCGCGTCGGTGTTTTCCGGCGTGACCGACAGGGTGATGTAGCGCGCGCCCCAGTCCTGCCGGGCCATGGCCGCGGCCAGCAGGCGGCGCCCCAGACCCTGGCCGCGTGCGCCGGGTTCGATCCACAGATCCTGCACATGCAGGCCGGGCTGGCCCCTGTGGGTGGAAAATTCCGGGAAATAGAAGATCATCCCCTGCGGCGCGGCAGCCTCGGCGATCAGGGCGTGCAGCAGCGGGTTCGGCGCGAAGAGCGCCCCGGCCAGGGCGCTGGCCGGACCCACGGCATAGCTGCCGCCGTCATGGTCGGACAGGCGCTGCAGCATGTCGTGCAGGATCGGGACATCCGCAGGAACGGCCGGACGCAGGATCAAAACGCCACCTTGTCCTTGCCCTTCAGTCCCAGCATCGCCCGCGCCTCGGCCGGTGTCGCCACGTCGCGCCCCAGGGCTTCGACGATGCCCCGGATCAGGCGCACCTGGCTTGCGTTCGATTCTGCCAACCGGCCCTTGCCGATATACAGGCTGTCCTCCAGCCCGACGCGCACATGCCCGCCCATCGCGGCGGCCATGGTTGCCATCGGAATCTGCGCCCGACCGGCCGCCAGCACGCTGAACAGATAGTCAGACCCGAACAGCCGGTCGGCGGTGCGCTTCAGATGGGTCAGCGTATCGGGCTCGGGTGCCATGCCGCCCAGCACGCCAAAGACGAATTGCAGGAAATAGGGCGGCTTCACGGCGCCACGATCCACGAAATGCTTCAGCATGGTCAGATGGCCGATGTCATAGCACTCGAACTCGAAGCGCGCGCCGCGCTCGTCGCCCATCTCGCGCAGCACATGTTCGATGTCGCGCGGGGTGTTCTTGAACACCATGTCCTCGGTCGCGCGCAGGAAGGGTTCCTCCCAGGGATACTGGAAGTGCTTGATCCTGCTGATCATCGGGTAAAGCGCGAAGTTCATCGACCCCATGTTCAGGCTGCACATTTCCGGGCTGAACCGCTTGGGCGCGGCCAGACGCTGATCCAGCGTCATGATGGCCGATCCGCCGGTGGTCATGTTCACCACCGCATCCGTGCCCGCCCTGATCTTCGGCAGAAAGCCCGCCCAGTCCTCGGGGGCGGACGAAGGATGGCCATCGGCGGGGCGTCGCGCGTGCAGGTGCAGGATGGTCGCTCCGGCCTCGGCCGCGCCCAGCGCGCTGGCGGCGATCTGCTCGCCGGTCACCGGCAGATGCGGCGACTGGCTCGGCACATGGATCGAGCCGGTGATGGCGCAGGTGATGATGATCTTGGACATGCGGCGGCGTCCTCCACTTTGCGCCACTGTCGGCCGGCGGCACGGCAGGGTCTGACCAGAATGCGACATGGCTGCGCCGCCTTCGAACAGACAGACGGGCGCGCCCGTCGCAGCTTGTGGCAAAGGAGCCCGCCATGACCGATCGCCGCCGCCTGTATCCGCCCGTCACACCCTACCGCCGGTTTCGTTTGGCCGTGGGGCAGGGTCACGAGTTGCAGGTCGAAGAGGCGGGCAATCCCCAGGGAAAGCCCGTCGTGGTGCTGCACGGCGGCCCCGGCAGCGGCACTTCGGACATGCAGCGCCAGGGCCATGATCCGGCGCGCTATCGCATCATCACCTTCGACCAGCGCGGCTGCGGCGCCTCGACCCCCTTCGCCAGCCTCGAGCACAACACCACCTGGCACCTGGTCGCCGACATCGAGGCGATCCGCCAGCATCTGGGGATCGAGAACTGGCAAGTGGTTGGCGGCAGCTGGGGCTCCACCCTGGCGCTGGCCTATGCGATCACCCACCCGCAACGAATCACCGAACTGGTGCTGCGCGGCATCT
>JAKALB010000028.1 GCA_021813365.1 Pseudomonadota bacterium
GGCTGTAGGTCACCTCGCCTTCCAGCATGTACAGCAGTTCCAGACCCTCATGCTGAAAGGTCGGAAAGGTGTCGGCCTCGGTCGACAGGGTGATCATGTAGGGCTCCACGACCACGCCCGAGTTGTTCGACCCGATATGGCCCAGCAGGTTGTACTGATGCCCGGCCCGGGTGCCGCGGCGCTCGACCTCGATATGCTCGCCCGCCTTCACATGCTGCACCTCGCGGCGTTCTTCAAAACCCTTGAAGAAGGCCGTGATCGGCACCGAAAACGCGTGGCTGAGAACCTGCAGGGTGGTCAGCGAGGGCGATGTGTTGCCATTCTCGATCTTGGAAAGCATCCCGATCGACATGCCGGTGATGTTGGCCAGGTCCGAGACGGTCAGCCCCTGCTTGCGGCGCAGCGTCCGGACTTCGCGGCCAATGGCGGTTTCCAGGTTGCGCTCCGAGATGTCGCGCACACGGTGGGGGTCCTGGCTCAGCGTTGGCTTGCCGCGCGCCATCGTCCGGTCACCATCTTCCGCCATCGGTTTGTCCCTGCATTGAAACCCCTTTGATTTTCACTACAGGGAAAATTACTGCGGTGCAATCACCCGGCTGAAGAATCAGGCGAGCGAGGCGGCGGCGACCGTCAGCGCGTGGTGCAGGCTGCGGGCCGAGGATCGGGGGCCATAAAGCGTGATCGCCTGGGCAGACCGCTTGATCAGATAGCATCCCATATGCTCGATCACCGTCCGCGTGGCCGCTCCTTCCGGTGCCGGCGCCAGATCGAAATTCGACAGCCGCTCCATCAGCCGTTCCAGCTCCGGCCCGGCCAGGTCAAACCGCACCCAGGCATCGGTCTGTTCGGTGATCGAGGCGGCATCGCCGAACACGGCCAGCAGCGCCGGGCGAATGTCTTCATGCGTGGCGAAGGGCGCCTCGACCATCCACATGTCGGGTGTCATCCAGAAGGCTCCAAAGGTCGCCCCCAGTTCGGCCCGCGCCGGCGCAGACATCGGGATACCGGCCCTGGCGGCCGCCGCGCGCACCTCGTCCAGCCGCCCCCGGCGCGGCGCCAGCGAGGCCAGCGCCACGTCGAAGCGTTCGGTCAGGGTCCATGGGCCCAGAGCTTCGGTCACGGGCAGGTCATGGCCCAGTGCAGTCAGCGGTTTCAGCTTGATCTCAGCCACGAAGACGCTCCCCTTCCGGGTCGATGAAATGCGGGCTCACGATGTCGACCTCGATGTCGGTCCGGGCCAGCAGGTTCACGGCCCGCATCCTTTCGCCGATCCGCGCGGCACCATTCTTCAGATAGGCCAGCGCGATGTGATGGCCCAGATGCGGCGAATAGACCATCGAGGTCAGCCAGCCGTCATCATGCTCTACCACGGGCGTCGCGCCGATCTTCAGCAGGTGGCTGCCCGCGGTCAATGGATGGGCCGGGTTCACCGGTTTCACCCCCACCAGGCGCAGGCCATCTTCGGCCACCAGCACCTCGCGCCCCGACAGCTTGACCCCGATCGCGTCCTTCTTCCGCGACACCATCTTGCCCAGGCCCATGTTCAGCGCGGTCGACGTGCCGTTCAGCTCGTTGCCCGCGACATGGCCCTTCTCGACCCGCATCACACCCAGCGCCTCGGTGCCGTAGACCACGGCATCCCACTCGCGCCCCGCCTCGACCAGGGCACGGATCAGCGCATCGCCGTAGCGGGTCGGCACCGCGATTTCATAGGCCAGTTCACCAGAAAAGCTGATGCGGAACAGACGCGCCCGCAGGCCACCCACCGTGATCTCGCCCGCACCCATATAGGGGAAGGCGGCATCGGATATGTCCTGATCGACGATCTTCTGCAGCAGCTTCCGGGCATTGGGTCCAGCCACCGAATATTGCGCCCAGGCTTCGGTGGTCGAGATGATCTGCACGTCCATGTCCGGCCACAAGACCTGCCGGGCAAATTCCAGATTGCGATACACCAGCACCGCATTGGCAGTCGTCGTGGTCATCACGAATTCGTTCGGCCCCATCCGTGCGGTGGTGCCGTCGTCATAGACCATACCGTCCTCGCGCAGCATCAGGCCATAGCGGCAGCGGCCGACCGGCAGGGTCGAGAAAGTGTTGGCATAAACGCGGTCCAGGAAAGCCGCCGCATCGGTGCCCTGAATGTCGATCTTGCCCAGGGTGGTCACGTCGCAGATGCCCACCGACTTGCGCGTCGCCAGGACTTCGCGGTCGACCGACTGGCGCCATTCGGTCTCGCCCTGCCGCGGCACCCATTGTGTCCGCAGCCACATGCCGACCTCGACAAAGACCGCGCCCTGTTCCTCGGCCCATTTGTGGCTGGGCGTCAGGCGGAACGGCTTGAATTCCTTTCCCCGGGACCGGCCCGCCAACGCGCCCAGCGCCACTGGCGTATAGGGCGGGCGATAGACCGTGGTGCCGGTCTCGGGAATGGACCGGCCGGTAAGTTCCGCCATCACCGCCAGGCCGATCACGTTGCCGGTCTTGCCCTGGTCGGTCGCCATGCCCAGCGTGGTATAGCGCTTCAGATGCTCGACCGAGATCATGTTTTCCTGATGCGCCAGCTTGACGTCCTTGATCGTGACATCGTTCTGCGGGTCGATCCAGGCCCGGCCCTTGCCGGAATGCACGAACCACAGGGGGCTGATCGCCACCGGCGCGTCCTCGGCCTGCGGCAGGTCGTAGCTGGCCTTGCCACCCAGATCGGACACGACCTGCGCCGCCGCCCGGGCCGCCGAGGCCAGGGCGGCATGCGTCGAGAAGGCCCCCGCCGCGGCGCCCACCGCAACCAGGCCCACCGGACCGCCCGTGCCGGGCACGAAGGCTGCGATATCCTCGCGCCAGGTCGGGTGCGACCGGTGATGCGACAGCAGGTTGACGTTGGGGTTCCAGCCACCTGAAACACCCAGGGCATCCACCCGGATCACCTCGGTCCGGCCCCTGGCGTCGCGCACGGTGATGCCGGTCAGGCCCAGCCGCCCCTGCGAGTCGACCACCTCGGCACCACGCAGATGGCGGATGCCGGGCAGCAGCTCGCCACCCTCGCGGCTGTCGATCACGGCCACAACATCGACGCCCTTGGCCTGAAGGTCTGTCGCACTGCGCAAGCCATCGTCGTTGTTGGTGAAAACGGCAACTCGCTGCCCGGCCGCAACCCCCCAGCGGTTGGCATAGGCGCGCAGCGCCCCCGCCAGCATCACGCCGGGCCGGTCGTTGTTTTCAAAGGCGATGGGCCTTTCGGTGGCCCCGCCCGCCAGAATGGCGCGCCGCGAGTAGATCTTCCAGGCGGTCTGCCGCACCTTGCCCGGCAGCGGTTCGGCCAGATGATCGCTGACGCGCTCCACCGCGCCATAGATGCCGTGGTCGAAGGCGCCATAGACCGTGGTGCGCCGCATGACACGCACGTTCGGCAAGGCCGACACTTCGGCCACCACGCCCGCCGCCCAATCCGAGCCAGCCTGGCCACCGACCTCGAAGGTTTCGGCATTCAGCCGCCCGCCCAGGGCGTAATCCTCATCCGCAAGGATCACCCGAAGCCCGGCGCGGCCAGCCGTCAGCGCCGCCATCAGTCCCGCCGGGCCCGCGCCGATCACCAGCAGGTCGCAGTGCAGGAACCCCTTGTCATAGGCATCGGGGTCTTCCAGGTGGCTCAACGATCCCAGTCCCGCAGCGCGGCGGATGATCGGCTCGTAAACCTTCTCCCAGAAGGCGGCCGGCCACATGAAGGTCTTGTAATAGAACCCGGCGGTGAAAAAGCTGTTGAACCGGTCGTTGATCGCCAGCGCATCAAACCGCAGCGACGGCCAGCGGTTCTGGCTGTTGGCCACCAGCCCGTCCCACAGCTCCACCACGGTCGCCCGGGTATTGGGTTCCAGCCGCGCGCCGGTCCGCAGTTCAACCAGAGCATTGGGCTCTTCCGAGCCGGCGGCGATCACCCCGCGCGGCCGGTGGTATTTGAAGCTGCGGCCCATCAGCCGCACCCCATTGGCCAAAAGGGCGCTGGCCAGCGTATCGCCCGGATGGCCCTGATAGGGGATGCCGTCGAACGTGAAGCGCAGGGTCTGCGATCGGTCGATCTGCCCACCCGCGATGCGGTTCACCTGGGTCATTTCGACCTCCCCTGCGCGCGGGCGACATCGCGGGCCAGTTCGACCTTGGTGATCTCATGCGTGACGGTGTTGCGCGTCACCACCAGCCACGACCGGTCGCCCTGTTCGTGATACCAGAGTTCGCGGTGTTCGCCGGCCGGATTGTCGCGCAGATACAGATAGTCGTGAAAGGTCTCGACCGAGGCCGTCATGCCATCCGGCCGGTTGATCAGCGCCGCATCGCCCAGATAGACGAATTCAGCGGCGTCGCGCGGCCCCAGGATCGGGTGATTGATGATCATGCCACCATTCTCTTTCGCATTTTCGAACCGGTCCACCGGCCCCCAATTGTCCTGAACCGGCGCAGAAAGCCCCGCGCCCCCTAGTGCAGGTTCGGCTGGGCACCCTGGCCCTTTTCGTCGATCATCGCCCCGCGCAGGAAGCGGTCAAAGCGATAGGCGGCGGCGGTCTTGTGCGGCTCGTCCCGGGCCAGCAGATGCGCAAAGCACCAGCCGCTGGCCGGCGTGGCCTTGAACCCGCCATAGCACCAGCCGCCGTTGAAATAGAGCCCGTCGACATGGGTCTTGTCGATGATGGGCGAGCCATCCATCGACATGTCCATGATCCCGCCCCAGGTGCGCAGCAGCCGCGCCCGGCCGATCGCGGGCATCAGCGCCATGCCACCCTCGATCACGTCCTCGATCACCGGCAGGTTGCCGCGCTGGGCATAAGAGTTGTAGCCGTCGATGTCGCCGCCAAAGACCAGGCCGCCCTTGTCGGACTGGCTGACATAGAAATGCCCCGCGCCAAAGGTCATCACCCCGTCGATGAATGGCTTCAGCCCTTCGGACACAAAGGCCTGCAGCACATGGGATTCGATGGGCAGCCGCATCCCGGCATAGCTCATCACCTTCCCCGACGACCCGGCCACCGCGACGCCCACCTTCCGGGCGCCGATATGGCCGCGCGTGGTGTCCACGCCTCTGATCCGTCCGCCCTCGATGCGCAGGCCGGTGACTTCGCAGTTCTGGATCAGATCGACCCCGCGCATGTCGGCGCCGCGGGCATAGCCCCAGGCGACCGCATCGTGCCGCACCGTGCCCCCGCGCCGCTGCAACAGCCCACCCTTGATCGGGAAACGGGCGTTGTCGAAGTTCAGCCAGGGATACATCGCACGCACCTGGTCGCGTGTCAGCAGTTCGGCATCCGCCCCGTTCAGCAGCATCGCATTGCCGCGTCGCGTGGCCGCATCGCGCGCGGCGTCGGTGTGGATCAGGTTCAGGATGCCGCGCTGACTGACCATGGCGTTGAAGTTGAAGTCCTGCTCCAACCCCTCCCACAGCTTCAGCGAAAATTCGTAAAACGGCTCGTTGCCGTCCAGAAGATAGTTCGACCGGATGATCGTGGTGTTGCGCCCGACATTCCCGCCGCCCAGATAGCCCTTCTCCAGCACCGCGATCCGCGCCTGGCCGAATTCCTTGGCCAGGTAATAGGCCGTGGCCAACCCATGCCCGCCGCCGCCGACGATGACATAGTCGTATTCGGCCTGGGGCACCGGGTCGCGCCACATCGGTTGCCAGCCCTTGTGGCCGGTCAGCGCCTCTTTCAGAATCTTCAGGGCGGAAAACCGCATCGGCACCTCCGTGACTTGCCCTCTGACTACAGGCTTGCCCCCGGCGCGTCAGGCGGAAATGCGCCAAAGCGGGCGGGTTTTCCGCCCCCTTCCTGTCGCTTTTTCTGACATGGCGCGGAAAAACCGACGCGTCAGGCAGCCTTCCGCCGGCCGGCCAGGACGCGCGCCACCGTCTCTCCCATGGCCGAGGGGTTGGGGGCGACCGTAATCCCCGCAGCGGTCAGGATTTCCACCTTTTCCTGCGCGCTTTCGCCAAAGGCCGAAATGATCGCCCCGGCATGGCCCATCTTGCGGCCCCTGGGCGCCGACAGGCCCGCGATATAGGCGACGACGGGCTTGGTCATGTGGCGGGCCGCCCATTGCGCCGCCTCGGCTTCCTGCGGGCCGCCGATCTCGCCGATCATCATCACGGCATCGGTTTCCGGGTCATTCTGGAACAATTCCAGGATGTCGCGGAAGCTGGACCCGTTGATCGGATCGCCGCCGATCCCCACGCTGGTCGACACGCCGATGCCCAGCGCCTTCATCTGGCTGGCCGCCTCATAGCCCAGCGTGCCCGACCGGCCCACGATGCCCACACGGCCGGGCATGTAGATATGCGGTGGCATGATCCCCATGAAGCCCTTGCCGGGGCTGATGACACCCGCGCAATTCGGCCCGATCAGCCGCATCTTGCGCGCCTCGGGATAGCGCCTCAGAAAGCGTTTCACCCGGATCATGTCTTGCGCCGGGATGCCGTCGGTCACACAGACCGCGGTCCTGATGCCGGCATCGGCGGCTTCCATGATGGCATCGGCGGCAAAGGGCGGCGGCACGAAGACCAGGCTCGCCTCGGCCCCCGTCGCCTCGACCGCCTCGCGCACGGTGTTGAACAGCGGGCGGTCCAGCAGCCGCTCGCCCCCCTTGCCGGGGGTCACGCCGCCCACCACGTTCGTCCCGTGCCTGATCATGTCGGCGGCGTGGAACTGGCCGATGCGGCCCGACATGCCCTGCACGAGGATCTTGGTCTTTTCGGTGATCAGGATGGCCATCTGGGTCTCCATTGCTTGAATCAAAGCGGGTGGCAGTCCGGCGGCGAAGGACAGTGCCCGCGCCGCGGGATGAGGGAAAGGCGCCCGCCCCCGGTCGACCGCCCCGTGCCGCTGCTGCGGCGGCCGCGGCGGCCTGCCCGGCGTCGGGGTCAGGCTGCCAGGTTCGGACGGGCGGCCACGGCCTTGGCGGCGGCTTCGGCCAGGGTGTCGGCCGTGATCAGCGGCAGGCCCGAGCCCTGCAGGATGGCCTTGCCCTCCTCGACATTCGTGCCCGCCAGACGCACGACGACGGGCAGGGTCATCCCGACCTCGCGGTAGGCTTTCACCACGCCCTCGGCCACCCAGTCACAGCGATTGATGCCGGCAAAGATGTTGACCAGGATCACGCTGACTGCCCGGTCCGCCAGCACCGTGCGAAAGGCACGGACCACCCGTTCCGGGCTGGCGCCGCCGCCGATGTCCAGAAAGTTGGCCGGCTCGCCGCCCGCCAGCTTGATCATGTCCATCGTGGCCATCGCCAGGCCCGCGCCATTGATGATGCAGCCGATGTCACCGGTCAGACCCACATAGGCCAGGCCATGATCGCCCGCAGTCGACTCGCGCGGGTCCTCCTGACTGCGGTCGCGCAGTTCGGCGATTTCCGGGCGGCGGAACAGCGCATTGGTGTCGAAGCTCATCTTCGCATCCAGCGCCAGCAGGTCTCCGGCCCCGGTGATGACCAGCGGGTTGATTTCCACCATCATCGCGTCCAGGTCGCGATAGGCGCGATAGCAGGCCTTCAGGATCGTGACCATCTGGGTGATCTGCGTGCCTGTCAGCCCCAGGCCAAAGGCCAGTTCGCGCGCCTGAAACTCGACCAGCCCGGTCGCCGGGTCGATGGTCATCCGGCGCAGCGACATGGGGTCGGTTTCGGCCAGATCCTCGATCTCCATCCCGCCGTGCGCCGAGGCCACGATCATGATCCGTTCCGACTTCCGGTCCAGAACGAAGCCCAGATACAGTTCCCTGGCGATGTCGCAGGCGGGCTCCACCCACAGCCGGTAAACGCCCTTGCCCGCCGCATCGGTCTGCTTGGTCGCCAGCTGGCGGCCGAACAGCGAGGCGGCATAGGTCTGCACCTCTTCGACCGAGCGGCACAGCCTCACCCCTCCGGCAGCCCCGCGCCCCCCGGCATGAACCTGCGCCTTGACGACCCAGGCATGTCCGCCCAGTTCCCGCGCCCGATAGGCCGCCTGTTCCGGGCTGTAAGCCAGTCCGCCCTTGGGCACCGGCACGCCGAACCGCCCCAGAATGTCCTTGGCCTGATATTCGTGAATGTCCATCCGATTCTCCCGAATTGGGCTCTGCCTGCCGGAAACCCGTGCCCGGATGCCCCGAATCTGCCTGCAGGATGGGCCTTCAGGCCCATCCCTCTCAGCGCCCGGAAATCGCCTCCGCGATCACCAGCACGTTCCTGGCCATCCGCTCGCTGGCCGCGTCGATCATCTTGCCGTCCAGGCTGGCCGCGCCTTTGCCCTGTGCCTCGGCGGCGCGCAGCTCCTCGATGATCCGGCGGGCCCTGGTCACTTCGGCTTCGGTGGGCGAAAAGACTTCGTTGGCCAGGCTGACCTGGCTGGGATGGATCGCCCATTTCCCCTCGCAGCCCAGTGCCGCCGCCCGGCGCGCACCCGCCCTGTAGCCTTCGGGATCGCTGAAATCGCCGAACGGCCCGTCGATCGGCCGCAGCCCATAGGCCCGACAGGCCGTGACCATCCGCGCAATCGCGGCATGCCACTGGTCGCCCGGATAATCGGGGTTCAGCCCACCGATATTGGTGGTGCGCGCCCGCATCGAGGCGGCAAAGTCCGCCACGCCGAAATGCAGCGCCTCGAGCCGGCCGCCGAATTGCGCGATGGCTTCCACATTGGCCATGCCCAGCGCGGTTTCGATCAGCGCCTCCAGCCCCACGCGGGTGGTGAATCCCTTGGCCATCTCGATCTGGTTCACCATGGCTTCCACCATGTACAGATCCCCCGGCACGCCGACCTTGGGCACCAGCAGCGTGTGCACCCGGCTGCCGGCCTGCTCCATCACATCCACCACGTCGCGGTACATGTAATGCGTATCCAGCCCGTTGATCCGCACCGAAACGGTCTTGCCCCTGGCCGCCCAATCGATGTCGTTCAGCGCCTGGATGCAGTTCCGGCGCGCCTGCTCCTTTTCCGGCGGGGCCACCGCATCCTCCAGATCCAGGAACACGTAATCCGCCGGCCCCAGTGCCGCCTTGTCGATCATGGCCGGGTTCGACGCCGGAACGGCCAGCTCCGATCGCTGCAATCGCTGCCTCTTCAGGGGGTAAAGCGTATGGCTCATCTCTCACTCCGCTGCCAGCGCCACGACCGGTGCTGTTCGCTCATAGATTTCCTGTGCCGCAGCCACGCCGGCGCCAAGGGCCAGTCTTGCCCCGGCGGCCCGCAGGCTCATCTCGGCCACCGCCAGCGCGGTCAGGCACATGCCTTCGTTCAGATCGCCCAGATGGCCGATGCGGAACACCTTGCCCGCCAATTGCGCCAGGCCCGAACCGAAACTGGTGTTGAACCGCTCCAGACCGATGCGGATCACCTCGCGCGCATCCACGCCCTGCGGCGTGCGGATCGCCGTCACCGTGTTCGATGCCAGCGAGGGATGTTCGGCGCAAGGCTGCAGGCCCCAGGCCGCCACGCCGGCGCGGATGCCTTCCGCCAGTCGGGCATGGCGGGCGAACACCTGGTCCAGCCCTTCCGCCGCGATGCGGTTCAGCGCGGCGCGCAATCCATGCAGCACTGCCGTCGGTGGGGTATGCGGAAAATAGCCGGTCTTCGCGCTGACCGCATAATCGGCAAAGGCAAAGAAGCTGCGCCGCAAACCCGCCTTGGCCGAGGCCGCCAGTGCCTTTTCGGAGACCCCCAGCACACCCAGCCCCGCCGGGCTCATCAGGCCCTTCTGGCTGCCGGTCACCGCCAGGTCGACACCCCAGTCATCCATCCGGAACGGAATCGACCCGATCGACGACACACCGTCCACGAACAGCAGCGCATCGTGGAAACTGGCGTCCAGCGCCGCCCGCACCCCCGCGACATTCGAGGTGACGCCGGTCGCGGTTTCGTTGTGCGTGACGAAAACCGCCCGGATCCTGCCCTCGCGATCGGCCGCCAGCCGCCGGGCGAATTCGTTCACCGGCGTGCCCGCGCCCCAGGCCACGTCGACCGCCTCGACCTCGAGCCCCAGATCCTCGGCCATCCTGGCCCACAGGGTCGAGAAATGGCCGTGCCGTGCCATCAGCACGCGGTCGCCGGGCGAAAGCGTGTTGACGATCGACGCCTCCCACGCGCCGCAGCCCGAACCGGGAAACAGCATGATCGTGCCCCGTGTCGTGCCGAAGATCGGCTTCAGATCAGCCATGATGCCCAGAACGAAGGCACCGAAATCGGGCCCGCGCTGATCCTGCTGAGGCTGATTCATCGCCATGCGCACCGCTTCGGGCACATTGGTCGGGCCAGGGATGAACAGATGATTGTGTCCGGCTCTGAATGTCATGGCGACCTCCATTTGCCGGAAAACATGCGGCCTGCCTGCGTCTTGGGCAAATGCGGACGGGTTCTGCTGTAAATGCAGCAATTTACAGGATTGCGTATCTGTAATATTGTCAATCACACAAACCAGGAATTGTGTGCTACGGTATGCAGAAGACCTTCATAGGCCCGCAACTTCGGCGCTTGCGGCAGGACCGCGGCGAAACCCAGGGGGCCATGGCCCGGGCGCTGGGCATTTCGGCTTCTTATGTCAACCTGTTGGAAAACAACGAAAGATCGGTCTCGGTTCAGGTTCTGCTGCGCCTGATGGACACCTATGGCGTTGACTGGCGCGACATCGCCGAGGATTCCGGCGGCGCCCAGCTGGCCGATCTGCGCGCCGCGCTGACCGATCCGCTGTTCGCCGGCGCCAAGCCCGACCTGACCCAGCTGCGCGCGGCTCTGGTGCATTCGCCCGACCTGGCCGCCGCGTTTCTGCGCCTGCATCGTGCCTATGGCTCGGCCATCGACCGCCTGTCGGCCCTGGCCGACAGCGCACCGGAACTGGCCGGTTCGCCCGAGGCTGCCGTGCACAACGTCTTTCGCCGCAACCGCAACCATTTCCGCGAGCTGGAACAGGCCGCCGAAATCTTCTGGGGCCCGACCCCGCCGGCCAGCGACGAGGTCTATTTCGCCCTGAAGATTCGCCTGCGCGACCGGCACGGTGTGAGTGTCCGCCTCGCACGGGTCGAGGATATGCCGGGCGCCCTGCGCACCTATGACGAGGACCGGCGCGAGATCCTGCTGTCAGAGGCGCTGGACCATCCCAACCGCAGCTTTCAGCTGGTGCACATGGCCGCCCTGCTGGGCTATCGCTCGCTGCTGGACGGGATCGTGGCCCGCGCCGGCCTGTCCGATCGGGGGGCGGTGACCCGGCTCAGGGTGGAACTGGCCAATTACATGGCCGCCGCCGTGCTGATGCCCTATGACGCCTACCTCGCCGAGGCGCGGGCGACGAAATATGACTTCGACCTGATGGCCACCCGGTTCGGCGTCAGCTTCGAACAGGCCTGCCACCGCGCGACCACACTGCAACGCGAGGGGGCGCAGGGCGTGCCCTTCTTCTTCCTGCGGATCGACAAGGGCGGCAACGTGACCAAACGGTTCAACGCCACCGACTTTCCGCTGGCCGAATACGGCGGCGCCTGTCCCCGGCTGGACGTGCACACATCGTTTCGCACGCCCGGCCGCATCGTGCCGCAATTCGTGGAAATGCCCGATGGCAGCCGGTATTTCGTGGTCTCGCGCACCGTCGACCGCCCGACCTGGTTCCGCCACGCGCAAGACAATCGCCTGGCCGTGGCCATGGGCTGCGCCATCGAACACGCCCCCGCGATTGGCTACGCCGAAGGCCTTTCGGTGCAGACCGCGCAGATCACGCAGATCGGCATCAACTGTCGCATCTGTCCGCGCACCGGCTGCGACCAGCGTGCACATCAGGCAGTGATCGACGCCAGGCCCGTGGACGAAAAGCGGCGCGGCGCGACGCGATTCGACGGATAGGTTCGGGCGCGCGCCGGGGGTTTCACACCCCCGGACCCCGTCCTGCGCCCGCGCCGGGGGTTTCACACCCCCGGGCCCCCGTGGGATATTTTCGGCAAGGTGAAGGCCAGGCCTGGTCAGACGCCGAAATAGGCGGTCTGCAGCACCAGCCGGTCGGCGCGCAGCACCGCAGCCGGGCCGGCCCAGCGCATCCTGCCCGAGCGCAGCACCACCGCGTCCTCGGCCATGCCCAGCGCCAGATCGGTGAACTGTTCGATCAGCAGGATGCCCACGCCCCGCGCCTTGAGATCGCCCACCACGCCCAGCAGGCGCTTGACGATCAGCGGGGCCAGGCCCAGCGACATTTCGTCGATCAGCAGGTATTTCGGGCGACACATCAGGGCATGGCCCAACGCCAGCATCTGCTGCTGCCCGCCCGACATGGTGCCGGCGAGCTGGCCCTTGCGTTCCGCGAGTTCGGGGAAGATCGCATAGACCTCGGCCAGACGGTCGGCCAAAGCTTCGGGGATCAGCGAGCCTGCCGCACGCAGGTTGTCGTCCACCGTCAGCCGGGTCAGCACCCGGTGACCTTCGGGAATGGCCGCAATGCCCGCGCGACGGATCGCCTCGGCTCCGCAACCCGTCAGGTTCCGGCCGTCGAGCGTGACGCTGCCCGCCTTGACCGGCAGCATCCCGGCCAGGGCCAGCACCAGTTCCGACTTGCCCGCGCCATTGGCACCGATCACGGCCGTCACCCGGCCGGGCCGGATTGCCAGATCGACACCCGTCACCACGCAGCGGCTGCCTTGCAGCACATCGAGGCCCCGAACCTCCAGGCTCATGGTGCGACCTCTTCGGTTCCCAGATAGGCGGCCTTCACCCTTGGATCGGCCAACACATCTGCCGTCGGCCCAAAGGCGATGCGGCGCCCGAAATCCAGCACCAGGGTTTCGGCGCAGACGCGCGCGATCAGTTCGACGTCATGGTCAATGACCAGGGTCTGTGCCCCGGTCAGCCCATGGATGCCCTGGATCAGTTCGCCCAGACGATGGGTTTCCTCGACCGAGAGCCCCCCGGCCGGTTCATCGAACATCACCAGACGCGGCCGACCGACCAGGCAGCGTGCCACATCGGTCAACCGGCGTTCAAAGCCCGTCAGTTCGGCCCCGATCCTGCCCGCGCGGTCGGCCAGGCCCACGACGTCAAGCATCCGCATCACCTCGGCCCGCTTGGCCGCGCCGCCGGCCAGCGTGAAATCCAACTGCACCAGCACATTGTCAAACACCGTCAGGTCATCGGCGATCTGGTCCTTCTGGAACGAGCGGCGCAATCCCCGGTGCGCGCGCCGATGCGGGGCAAGCGCCAGGAAATCCTCTCCCTCGACCAGGATCCGCCCTGCGGTGGCGGTAACAAAGCCCGATATCACGTTCATCAGCGTCGTCTTGCCCGCGCCGTTCGGCCCGATGATCCCCGCCACCGGTGCGGTGAACCGGGCCGAAACCTCGTTCAGCGCGATCACCCCGCCAAAGCGGACCAGGACACCCTCGACCTCGATCATTCGGCGCCCCCCTTCCTGCGCGACATCAACCGCCCGATCCCGCCCCATATCTGCCCGGCGATGCCGTCGGGCGCGGTGATCACCGCATGCAGGAGCCCCGCACCAAAGATCACGAAGGCCAGGTCGGCATTCACGCCCCATTGGTTCAAGAGCCCCGGCAGCACCCGGTAGAGCACCGCGGCCACCACCGCTCCCAGCCAGTATTGCGCGCCGCCCACCACCGAAAGGGCAAAGATCATGATGCTTTCCGGCGACCGGAACGTGCCATCGTCCAGAAGGCCCAGGCTGCCCGCCAGCAATGTGCCCGAGGCCCCCGCCAGCAGACCGGCGATGCCGAAGGCCCAGGTCTTGTACAGCGTCACGTTGACCCCCGCTGCCATCGCCGCCGCCTCGCTGCGGCGAATCAGCGCCCAGGCCCGGCCCGGAAACAGGCGGCGGTGGCCCTCGATGAACAGAAAGCCCAGCGTCACCATCACGACGACATAGCGCAAATAGGCTGCGGGGCCGGGCGCCAGCGCAGGGCCCCGGAACGGATCGGCCGAGCCGATCTTGACGCCCCAGAATCCACTGCCGCCGTTCGGAAACTGGAAGGTGGAGAAGATGATCTCCAGCCCGCCCGCCGCCATCAGCGTCACCAGGGCCAGATACAGCCCCCGCATCCGCAGCGCAGGCAGGGCCAGCACCCAGCCGCAGATCATGGTGGCCAGCGCGGCCAGCACCAGGTTGACCTCGAACGGAAAGGCAAAGGCATAGTTCAGCCGCAGCGCCACCCAGCCTCCGATCCCCATCAGCCCGACCTGGGTCAGGCTGACCATGCCCAGCCGCGCATACATGAAGGCCACACCCGAGGCCGCCATGGTGAAACAGGCGGCCGAAGTCAGGATCGACAGCCAGTATGACCCCACGACCGCCGGCAGCACGGCAAAGCAGAAGGCGGCCAGGCCAAGGCCGGCCCAGCCGCGCGGCGTGACATGGAACAGATTGCGGTCCATCAATCGCGCCCTCCGAAGGTCAGCCGCGCGCCGCGCTGGTAATACAGCAGCACCAGTGCCGCGATCACGAAGGGGGCGATGGGCCGCACGCCCTTCAACAGCGGAGACAGGGTCAACATGCTCTCGATCACCCCCATCGACAGCCCACCCACCAGCACCAGAGCCAGCCGGTCCAGCCGGCCGGCCAGCGCGGCCGCGATGCTGGGGATGACCATGAAGGTGATCACCACCGGTTCCAGCCGGATCAGATTGGCGAACATCAGCCCGGAAAACCCGGCCAGCACGCCCGAAATCCCCCAGGCAATCGTCTCGACCTTCAGGATCGGCACGCCCAGCAGCGCCGACAGGTCGCGGTCATTGGCCACGGCGCGCATCTGCAAGCCGATCTGCGTGCGCCCCAGAAAGATGAATATTCCCAGCGAAATCAGCAGGCTGGCCGCAAAGGCCAACAGCCTTGTGCCCGTGACCTTCAGCCCTAGGATCGTGACGCTGACCCCATCGGTCGGCAGATCCATCGAACGCGGATCGTCGATCCACAGGAAGGTGACCATCCCCAGGATGATCAGGGCAAAGCCCAGCGTGGCCACCGCCTTCACCACCGTCTCGCGCCAGGCCAGGTGCGGCGCGATGAAGCGGCCGTAGATCAGCGTCAGCACCAGCGCGACCAGGATGCAGACGCTCCAGCTGACCGGCGCGGGCCAGCCCCATTGCACGACCTGCCAGGCGGAGAACGCGCCCGCGGCCCCCGCCGCCCCGGACGAAAAGTTCAGCACGCCCGAGGCCCGATACAGCACCACCATGCCGATGCCACCCAGCGCATACAGCGACCCCACCGCCAGACCGGCGGTGATGAACAGGCCCTGCACGGCCAGGGGTTTGCCCCAGCCCAGCCAGGCCAGGACGCCGCCCATCAGGACAACATAGATCAGCCAGTTCACCAGGGCTCGCTTGCTCATTCCGCCGGTCCCGCCGCAAGGATGCACCAGCCGGGGGCTCCGGCTGGTGCGATGCCGTGAAGGTTGATCTCAGCGCAAGCCGAGTTTCTTTTCCAGTTCGATGTGGCGGTTGAAGTAATCGCTGTCGAACTCATAGCAGTCGCGCACGATCTTGAAACCGCCGTCGATGATCTGAACCATGTAGCCGGCATGGTTCGGCATGTGGAAATCCGCGTCGCCGACATAGTAGGGCCCGCACATCAGATCCGACCGGTAGCCCACGATGCCCTTGATTGCCTCCGTCACCTTGGCACGGTCGTCCAGATCCTCGGGATTCATCGCCAGCGCGGCCTTGACGAAGAATTCCGCCGACAGATAGCCCGCCTGGCCGAAGGTGTCGCGCGGATCGTCGGGCTTGCCGAAGGCGTCCAGCACGGCAATCCAGTTCTGCGCATCCGGGCCGTTCACGCTGATCGGCGCCAGTTCGGCGTTCACATAGACCTTGCCGTTCCAGTAGTCGCCGATCGCGGCGGGCACCGACAGGTCATAAAGCGGCGTCGGCGCGATCCAGTTGTAGGCGTCGCGCAGATCCTGCTCCTGTGCCGCCTTCAGCACAGCCAGGGCCAGGCCCGCCGGCAGGTTCATCAGGATCGTGTCGGCCCCCGAAGACACCGCCTCCAGCAGGGCCGAGTTCACGTCCGGCGCGCCGGGGTTCAGCATGGCCATCGAGCCGGTGCCGCCGCGTTTGGTCATGAAGTCGATGACCGCCTGGCACGACCAGATGCCGTTGTCGGGAATGTTCAGGCCGATGCAGGCGACGTTCTTGGCACCCAGTTCTTCCTGGGCATATTGCGCCGCGCCCAGATTGGACGGCAGCGGGCCCTGGTTCGTCGAGACGATGTTCGACGATTCGAAACATTCCGAAATCGCACAGGCCGAAGCCATGCTCATGATCCCGGCATCGGCATAGGTCTTGGCATTGACCGCCATCTCGATGAACGAGCCGTTGCCCACCAGCGCCACGGCCTTGTCGTCGTTCACCAGCTTCGCGGCGGCGCGGGCAGCGGCTTCCGGGTTCCATTCGTCATTCTCGACGTGGTACTCGATCGGCCGACCATTGATCCCGCCATTGGCGTTCACGCAGGCGAAATAGGCCGCCGCGCTGTCGGTCGATGACGACCAGTCGCCCGGGGCGCCGTTGCCATAGATGCCGCCGATCACGATCGGCTTGCCGGTGGCGGCCTGCCCGGTGTTCATGCCGCAGCTCGGGCCGGCCGAGGCCTGGCCGGCAATGGCCATCACGCCCAGTGCGATGACGGCCATCAGGGATGTCTTGAACTTCATTCGGTCCTCCTCGTTGGATCTTCGGGTGGTGTCCCTGACCGTCTTGCCGCGGCCTGGGACGTTTGCTGGCACCTCAGGCGCTTCGTCGGTCGGCCAGGATCATGTCGGCCGCCTTTTCGGCGATCATGATGACCGGGGCGTTGGTGTTTCCACTGACAATCGTCGGCATGACGCTGGCATCGACCACTCGAAGCCCCGCCACGCCACGCACCTTCAATTCCGGATCGGTCACCGCATCCGGGCCGGTGCCCATCGCGCAGGTTCCGACCGGATGATACACGGTGCGCGCATTCTGCCGCACATAGTCGCGCAACGCCGCGTCGTCCTCGACGGCGGCACCGGGTATCACCTCGTGCAGTCCGTGCCGCGCCATCGGCGCCGCGGCCAGAATGCGGCGACCCAGCCGGATGCCGCGCAGCAGTCGCGTCATGTCGGCCTCGGCCGTCAGCAGCCCCAGGTCGATGACCGGCGCGCCGTCGGGTGTTGTCCGGGTCACGCTGCCCCGACTTTCGGGCCGCAGCACACAGGTGTGCAGGCTGACGCCATGGCCATATTCGACCATCCGCCCCCGGTGGCTTTTCAGCCCCGGAATGATGTGAAACTGGATGTCCGGCCGCGGCTCGCTGGCCTGGCTGCGCACGAAACCGCCCGCCTCGACCATGTTCGACGCCAGCATGCCCCGTGCTCCGGTGATCCAGCGCAACCCGTCCAGCGCCAGCCGCGGCAGGGCGCCAACCGAAAGCCCATAGGGTGTCATCGAACGGCTTTGGCAGATCACCATGCAATCCACATGGTCCTGCAGGTTCTGTCCGACCCCTGGCAGATCGCGGATCACCTCGCCGCCCAGCGCCCGGATCGCCGCCCCCGGCCCGATGCCCGAGCGCAGCAGGATGTCGGGCGAGCCGATTGCCCCGGCAGCGAGGATCACCTCGCCCCGCGCGCGCAGCACCCGGCCATCGGCCAGCACCGCGCCGACCGCCCGGGCTCCGGCCATGTCCAGCCGCGCCACCATCGCCCCGGCCAGGACGGTCAGGTTCGCCCGCCCCCGCACCGGCGCCAGAAAGGCCGCCGCCGTGGAATGGCGTTTCCCGTCCTTCTGCGTGACCTGATAGATGCCCAGGCCCTCCGGCTCGGCCGCATTGAAATCGGTGCAGACCCGCAGCTGCAACGCTTCGCCCGCTGCGATGAAATCGCGGTCCACCGGGTTCGGGTCACGCAGGTCCGCCACCGAAAGCGGCCCATCCGTGCCATGAAGCGCCGGGTCCATTGCCGGATTCGCATTCGCCTCCGACCGGCGGAAATAGGGCAGCACATCGTCATAGCCCCAGCCCCTGCAACCCGCCGCCGCCCAGGCGTCGTAATCCGCCCGATGGCCCCGGACATAGATCATCCCGTTGATCGCCGAAGACCCGCCCAGCACCTTGCCGCGCGGCACCGACACTTCGCGCCCGCCCAGGCCGGACTGTGGCACCGACTTGAACAGCCAGTTGTGGCGCGGATCTCTCGACAGCCACATCACCCCCAGGGGCACCGCGATGAAGGGGCTGGTGTCGCGCGGCCCGGCCTCGATCAGGCAGACCGTGACGCAACTGTCGGCCGACAGCCGGTTGGCCAGGACGGCCCCCGCCGACCCCGCCCCCACGATCACATAATCGAACTCTGCCCGCGCCGCCGTCAAATTCCCCTCCCAGGGCTCCGTCAGGGTGCACGAAACCGCCCGCGCCAAAGCGACGGTTCCACCGGACAACCCGGCCATGACCCCTGAAACGAAACCTCCCGCCCTCCTCCAAGGGCTTGCGAATCAGACTAGCTCTTGGCCTTTGGTTTTTCTTTGGCGCCCGGCGCGACCGGCGTTAAACTGAGGCCGAGGGGGCCACATGAATATCCAGACACCATCATCCGAGGTTCACGCCGCGCTTTTCGGTGACCTGGGCGATGCCACCAGCCTGCTGGCGGCACTGTCCCGCGTCATGGACCCGTCCCGCGCGCTGCTCCTCTCGGACACCGCCGACCTCTTGCCCGATCTGGCACTCGGTCGGCGCGCACCCCTGGCCGAAGCGGGCCTGGACGCCTCGCCGATCGATCCGGAATCCGTTCTGGCGCGGTTGGCGCGCAAACTGGCCGATCGGACGGCCTCGGGCCTGATCGTCGATATGGATTGGGCGATCGGCCATGCCCAGGGCGCAGCCGATCTCGAGGCCTGGGGTGCCGTGGCCGAACAGTTGGCGCAGGATCCGGGCCTGCCGGTGGTGTCACTGTACGACCGGGAACTGACGATCGAGGAACAACTTCAGGCCGCGTTCCGCGCGCATCGCCAATTTCTGGCGCCCTCGGGCCTCTACGAAAACCCGCACTGGCTGCCCGCCGCCCTGCTGCAAACCGCGCCGCTGGATGAACAGCTGACCTTCCTTCTGGGCCGGGTGGTGCCCGATTTCGCGGGCGAGCGTGCCTTTCGTCGCCCCGACCAGCAATTCGCCCGGGGCGCGACGCCCAGCTGGCTGGCCCGGCCGCAGGGCACCATGGGCGTGCAGGCCGGCACGCAGCGCTGGCACATCCGCTGCCTGGGCCAGTTGCGCGTCTATATCGGCAGCCGCCGGATCGACTGGCGCATTCCCGGGGGCGCGCCGAAAAAGACCCGCGTCCTGTTCGCCTACCTGCTGCAATCGGGCGAAAAGGGCGCTCATGCCGACCAGATCGGCGAACTGCTCTGGCCCGAGGATGGCAGCGAAACCGTCAAGCGCGCCCGGCTGCACCACACCGTCGCCATGCTGCGCAAGACCCTGGGCAGCGCCGATGCCGTGCTGCGCGCCGGCGAATATTACCGGCTGAACCCGCCGCCCGGCAGCTGGATCGACATCGACACGTTCGAACAGTTGTGCCGTCGCGGCCTGTCGCTGTTCAAGCGCGGTCAGGACGAGGCGGCGCTGCGCATCTATGCCGCCGCCGAGCAACTCTATGGCGGCGACCTGTTCGAGGATCTGCCGCTGGAATACGTCGAATCCGAACTGGAGGACTGGTGCCTGCCCCGCCGCACCTGGCTGCGCGAAATGGCGCTGAAGCTGCAATATGACTTTTCGAAAGTCATGTTGCGGATGGGGCGCACGCGCGAGGCGCTCGAGCATTGCCAGAAGGCCCTGGCCATCGACCCGGCCAGTGAAGGTGCCAATGCCCAGGCCATGCGGAACTTCATGGCGCAGGGCCGGACCGAGGCGATGCAGCGCCAGTATCGCGCCTATCGCACCGCCATCGCCGCCATCGGCGCGCCCGAGGGCGAGGAAATCCGCCTGCTCTACCGCGATCTGACCCGCGGCCCGTGATGAAATCTCGCCGCGGCACCCGAATCGGCGGGAATCGGCCGGGGATCAGCCGGGGATCAGCCCCGCACCGGGCCTGTGGATAACTTGCCAAAGAAAAACCAAAGAGGCCGACATAGGGTGATTCTCGGGCCGGAACCGGAGGGGGTTCGGGGCCCCTCGGGAGGAGAGCCAAATGAACGCGATGGGCGGCAGCCTGCCGTCGGACGGGTATGACCCGTTCGACCTCAATACCCCACATTCCAGGTGGAAAGCCTTCCGCGAGGACGAGCCGATCTTCTTCCACGAACCCACCGGCTACTGGATCGTGTCGCGCTATGACGACATCAAGGCGATCTTTGACGACTGGCAGACGTTTTCCTCGGAAAACGCCCAGAAGCCGGTGCGCCCGATGGGTCCGGCGGCGCGCAAGGTGCTGACCGACGGCGGCTTCACCGCCTATTCCGGCCTGACCGCCCGCGTGCCGCCCGACCACACCCGCATCCGCAAGGTGGCGCAGTCGTGCTTCGGTCCCCGCCGGTTCAAGTCCATCGAACCGCAGATCGAAACCATCGTCGCCCGGCATCTGGACATGCTGGAAGCCGCGGGCAGATCCGGCCAGCCGGTGAACTTCTGGGAAATCGTCGCCTATCCGGTGCCGGCGCATGTGCTGTTCACCCTGATGGGCATCCCGGACGCCGATGTGCCCAGGATCAAGCAGTATGGCGCCTCGCGCGGCAAGATGACCTGGGGCGATCCCAGCGACGAAGACCAGATCGCCATCGCCCATGACATGGTCGCCTACTGGAAATACATCCACGACCTTCTGGATTTGCGCCGTGCCAATCCGGGCGACGACTTCCCGTCCGACCTCTTGCGCCTGCAGGCGGAAGGCGCCGAAATCACCGACGAGGAAATCGCGGGCGTTCTCTATTCCACCCTGTTTGCCGGGCACGAAACGACGTCGACCTTCATGGGCAACTACGTCGTGGCCATGATGGACAACCGCAATGCCTGGGACGAAATCCGCGCCAATCCCGCGCTGATCGCCAATGCGGTCGAGGAGATGCTGCGCTACATGCCCTCGGTCGTCGGCTGGCGGCGCAAGGCGCGGCACGCCAAGACGGTGGGCGGCGTCGACCTGCCGGCGGGCGCCGAAATCCTGATGATCACCGGATCGGCCAACCGCGATGAAAGCCACTTCCCCGATGGCGAGACCCTGAATATCCACCGCGACAATGCCCGCAGCCACCTGTCGTTCGGCTATGGCATCCACTATTGCCTGGGCTTCCAGCTGGCCAAGATGGAGGCGCAGGCCCTGCTGCGGCAACTGTCGCAGCGCTTCCCCACGCTGCGCCTGGCCCCCGGCTTCCGGCCGGACTACCACCGCAACATCGGCTTCCGGGTGCCGAAATCGGTTCTCGTGGAATGGGACAACGCACAATGATCGGCGACGGACTCTATACGCTGGATTTTGCCCGGATCGGCACCGCCGATCATGCCAGGGTCGGCGGCAAATGCGCCAGCCTCGGCCAGATGACCCAGGCCGGCGTCGCCGTGCCGCCCGGCTTCGCGGTGACGACCGATGCCTATGCCGCCATGCTGGCGCATCACGGACTGGCGGCGGAGATCGAACGCCACCTGGCCGGCGTGAACCCCGACGACCTGGACAGTGTCGACCGCGCCGCCCAGGCCATCCGCATCCGCATCCGCGGCCACAGGCTGCCCGAGGCGGTCGAGGCAGCCATCCGCGCCGGCTATGCCGCGATGGGCGACGACTTGGCCGTCGCCGTCCGCTCCTCGGCCACCGCAGAGGACATGCCCGACGCCAGCTTTGCCGGCCAGCAAGACACCTATCTGTGGGTCAAGGGTGCCGATCAGGTCGTGGAAAGGGTTCGTGACTGCTGGGCCAGCCTCTACACCACCCGCGCCGTCGCCTACCGCGAAAAGAACAGGATCCGGCATGTCGACGTGCTGATGAGCGTGGGTGTGCAGAAGATGGTCAATGCCAGGGCCGCCGGTGTCGCCATGACGCTGGACCCAGTCACCGGCGACCGCACCAAGATCGTGATCGACGCATCCTGGGGCCTGGGCGAAATGGTCGTCTCGGGCGTGGTCACGCCAGACAACTTCACCGTCGAAAAGGTGCTGGAGGAAATCATCGCGCGCCGGATTTCCGACAAGCATGTGGAACTGGTCGGCGATATCACCCTGGGCACCACGGTAGAGCGCGAAGTCGAGGCGCCCCGGCGCCAGAGCCCGTGCCTGTCGGATGCCGAGGTCATCGCCGTGGCCCGGCTGGCCAAGCGGCTGGAAAGACAGAACCGTTGCCCGCAAGACGTGGAATGGGCCATCGACGCCGATCTGCCCCCCGGCGAAAACCTTCTGGCGCTGCAAGCACGTCCCGAAACGATCTGGAGCCAGAAGAAGAAAGCCGATGCCCCCAAGACCTATGCAACAGGCGTGATGGGTATCGTCAGCACCCTGAACGCGGCCTTGCCGGTTCGGCGCTGACAAACAGGAACAGGACCATCAGGGAGGAAACCAAGAATGGATGCGAAGCGACCGCTGTTTCCCAGCGCCTTCGACGTGAAGCCGCCGAAAGGCGCCGAAGACTGGCAGGATCTTTATCCCTATTACACCCGATTCCAGCCATCGCGCCGGGCCGAGGACGACCGGAAATTCTGGTTCTGCAACTCGCAGCACTGGCCGACCGCGCTGCGCCCGTTCGACGTGATCTTCCTGGATTTCGCGATCAAGTGCCTTGGCCAGTACAACAGCCGTCACCTTCTGGTGCCGCCTGCCAACGGGATCGACTATCGCATCCTCAACGGTTTCGTCTACTTCAGCCCGGTGGCCGTGGCGCCCGACGACATCGGCCCCCGCGTTCCGCAATTCATGGACCGCGCCGGCCATTACTTCATGAACTGGAACGACCTTCTGGCCAACTGGAAGACCAAGGTCATGTCCATGATCGACCAGATGAACGCGATCTCGTTCACCCACCTGCCCGATGTGGTGCCGGTGGAATGGGTCAAGGGCGGTGTCGGCCTCGACAACACCAACGCCCTGTTCGAGGCCTATGACAAGCTGATCGAACTTTCCTACAAGACTTGGCAATACCACTTCGAATTCCTGAACCTGGGCTATGCCGCCTATCTGGACTTTTTCAGCTTTGTGAAGTCGCAGTTCCCGACCATCCCCGACCAGGCCATCGCCAAGATGGTGCAGGGCGTGGATTCGGAACTGTTCCGCCCCGATGACGAAGTGAAGAAGCTCGCCCGTCTGGCCGTGGAACTGCGCGTGGATGACGCGCTGATGACGGGCACAGTCGACCAGGCTCTGGCGGCCGTGGGGGCCCGGCCCAATGGCAACACCTGGCTGGCCGCCTGGAAGGCCGCACAGGATCCGTGGTTCAACTTCACCTCTGGCAACGGGTTCTATTCGACCGACAGATACTGGATCGATCACCTCGACATCCCGCTGGGCTATCTGCGCGACTACATTCCTCGCGTGAAGGCCGGTGAGGTGATCGAGCGCCCGACCGCCCGGCTTCTGGCCGAACGCGACCGGATCACCGAAGAATATCGCGACATGATGGATGCCGAAGCCCAGGCCGTGTTCGACAGCAAGCTCGGCCTGTCGCGCACCGTGTTTCCCTATGTGGAAGATCACAACTTCTATATCGAACACTGGGCGCTTGGCGTGTTCTGGCGCAAGATGCGCGAATTGTCGCGTCTGCTTCAGGGTGCGGGCTTCTGGCCGGATGAAGACGGGATGTTCTACCTGTCGCGCAACGAAGTGCGTGATGTCCTGTGGGACTATGCCGCGTCCTGGGCCATCGGCACCAGGAATGTCGGTTCCGCCGTCTGGCCGGCCGAGGTGGAACGCCGCCGCAAGCTGGTCGACACGCTCTCGGCCCAGCCGCCGCTGCCCGCGCTGAACGACCCGCCCGAAGTCATCACCGAACCTTTCACCATCATGTTGTGGGGCATCACCTCGGATGCCATCCAGCGCTGGACGGGGGCCGTCGACGACAGCGGCGGGCTGAAAGGCATGGCCGCCGCGCCCGGCACCGTCGAAGGCATCGCCCGCGTGCTGCGCTCGCCCGATCAGTTGGGCGAGTTGCAGAAGGGCGAGATCCTGGTGACTCCGGTCACGGCGCCATCCTGGGCACCGGTGTTCGGCAAGATCGCCGCCGCCGTCACCGACATCGGCGGCATGATGAGCCATGCCGCCATCGTCTGCCGTGAATACGGCCTGCCCGCCGTCACGGGCACCGGCAACGCCACGGCCAAGATCAAGACCGGCATGCGCCTGCGCGTCGATGGCAACACCGGCACCGTGACGATCCTGGACTAGCCTTCCCCGGGGGGCGGACAGGCCGCCCCCCGAACCCCCTTCAGGGCCAAAGCCATGACGACCGACCTTTCGCGCTATGACCCGGTCTGGCGCGCCGCCGAACCCTACATGCGCGCCCGCAAGAACGACGTGCATGTGCCCCTGTCGTTTCACTGGGCGCAGCGGCTTCTGGGTCTCTACCCCGGCGCAGACCGCGACATCTGTTCGCTGGCGATCCTGCTGCACGACATCGGCTGGGCCACGATCGACATGGACCGCATCCTGCGCGAGGGCTTTCGCGGCCCGAACATCCTGCAATCCGACGTGCGCTACCTGCATGAAACCGAAGGCGTCCGCCTGGGCAGCGAGGTGTTGCGCCAGACCGGCTGGAGCGCCGACGTGATCGCCCAGGTCTGCGAGATCATCGACGGCCATGACACCAGGCCGGAACCCCGCCACCTGAACGACCGCATCGTGCGTGACGCCGACAAGCTGTGGCGTTTCGGTGTGCCCGGCATTGCGGTCGCCTGCGACTGGTTTGCCATGACCCCGCGCGCCTATGCCGACCGGCTCGCCGGCGAGTTCCACTGGTTCGAACTGCCCGAAAGCCGCACCCTGGCCGAGGCAGAGCTGGAGTCCACTCGCGCCGCCCTGATGCTGCACGTGCTGTAGGAACCTCGCCATGGACATGTTCATCGACGGCCAGTGGATCCCTGCGGCATCGGGCGCGACCATGCCGGTCACCGACCCGACCACCGGCCTGGCCTTCGACACGGTTCCGCTGGCCGGCCCTGCCGATGCCGATGCCGCCCTGCGCTCGGCCACCCGCGCCTTCGCAGCCTGGCGCATGACCGCCATGGCGGATCGGGTGCGCATCCAGAAAGCCTGCGCCCGCGCGATGCGCGAGACCGCTGTGCAGGTGGCGGGGCTGCTGGCGCGGGAACTGGGCCGCCCCCTGCCGGGCTGCCTGCAGGAAGTCGCCCGCGCCGCCGATCTCCTGGACATCTATGCCGAGGAGGGCCTGCGCCTGGCCGCCACCATGCCGCTGGCCACCGGCGCGACCGACCGCATGATCGTTACCCGTGATCCGGTGGGCGTGGTCGTGGCGATCACGCCGTTCAACTATCCGATCAACCTTCTGATGTTCAAACTCGGCGCGGCGCTGATCGCCGGCTGCGCGGTCGTCGCCAAACCTTCGGAAGACACGCCGCTCAGCACCCTGAAACTGGCCGAGATCTTCCACGCCGCGGGCCTGCCGCCGGGCCTGTTCAACGTCGTCACCGGCGAACGCGCCCTGGGCGAGGCGCTGGTTGCCCATCCGATCCCGCGCAAGATCGCCTTCACCGGATCGGTCGCCGCCGGAAAGGCCATCGCCGCCGCCGCCGCCGGCACGATGAAGCGGCTGACGCTGGAACTGGGCGGCCAGTCGCCCGCCATCGTCTGCGCCGATGCCGACCTGGACCGCGCCGCCACCGCCATTTGCCGCCATGCCTTCGCCAATTCCGGTCAGTTCTGCTACCGGGTGAACCGGGTCTATGTCGACCGCAGCGTCCATGACGCCTTCCTGTCCAGGCTGACCCCACTGGTCCAGGCACTGACCCTGGCCCCGGCCGGCGGCCAGGGTGACCTGGGGCCGATGGTCAACGAAAAGATCTACCGCAATTCCGAAACCCAGATCGCCGATGCCCGTTCGCGCGGCGCCCGCATCCTGACCGGCGGTCAGCGCGCCACGGGCCCGGGCTTTGACGGCGGCTTCTATCTGCCCCCCACGCTGATCGCCGACGCCCCCGCCGAAGCGCTGGTGATGCGCGAAGAAACCTTTGGCCCGGTCCTTGGCCTCGCCGCCGTCGATGGCCCGACCGAGGCGCTGCAACGTGCCAATGACAGCCGCTTCGGCCTGGCCGCCTATGTCTTCACCCGGAACCTTGCGTTGGGCCTTGCCCTGTGTGAAGGGCTCGAGGCCGGCTCCGTCTGGCTGAACGACATCCAGAGATCCAGCCACCACATGCCCTTTGGCGGCATGAAGGAATCGGGGCTGGGCCGCGAAAAGGGGCGCTACGGCGTGGAGTCCTATCTGGAATACAAGACCATGTACCTCAGCTGGGAGAACCCGCTGTGAGGGATCTGATCCTGCCCCGCGACCTGCCGCTGTGGCATGACGCCCGCCCCTACCTGGACGTGCGCAACAACGTCGCCTTCGGGCTGCGGATGCGCGGGGAGGACAAGCCCACGCGCCTGCGCCGCGCCGACGAGCTGCTCGAGCTGGTCGGCCTGCAGGAGGCGGCCGACCGCTACCCCTACCAGCTCTCCGGCGGCCAGCAGCAGCGGGTGGCGATCGCCCGGGCGCTCGCGATCGAGCCCAAGGTGCTGCTC
>JAKALB010000165.1 GCA_021813365.1 Pseudomonadota bacterium
CTGCTGGCCGCAGCGCATTTGGATGCCTATCGCTTTTCCACCTCCTGGGCGCGGGTCATGCCGGATGGCGTGACGGTGAACCCGGAAGGTCTGGATTTCTACGACCGGCTGGTCGATGGCATGCTCACGCGCGGGCTCAAGCCGTTCCAGACCCTGTATCACTGGGAACTGCCCTCGGCTCTGGCCGACAGGGGCGGCTGGGCCAACCGCGACACGGCCCTGCGCCTTGCCGATTTTGCCGAGATCATCACGCGCCGCCTGGGCGATCGCGTCTGCGCCATCGCCACGATCAACGAACCCTGGTGCGTGGCCTGGCTGAGCCATTTCATGGGCATTCATGCTCCCGGCCTGCGCGACATCCGCGCCACGGCCAGGGCGATGCACCATGTCCTGCTGGCGCATGGCCTGGCCGTCGAACGCCTGCGCGGCATGGGGCAGACGAACCTGGGCATCGTGCTGAACTTCGATCACACCTCGCCCGCCAGCCCTGCGCCGGCCGACCGGGCGGCCGCGGCCACTTGGGATGCGATCTTCAACCGCTGGTTCATCGAGGGAATCACCAGGAAATCCTATCCAGAAGAGGCACTTGTAGGGCTTTCTTCACATCTGCCGCAAGGATGGGAACACGACATGGATACCATCGGCCAGAATCTGGACTGGCTGGGCGTGAACTATTACACGCGGCATTTCGTGGCCGCCGCCCCCGGCACGGCCTGGCCGTCCCTGCGCGATCGGCCGGGCGATCTGCCCAAGACCCAGATGGGATGGGAAATCTACCCGGAAGGGCTGGAACATTTCCTGACGCGAATGGCGAGCGACTATGTGGGCGATCTGCCGATCTATGTCACCGAAAATGGCATGGCCAATGCCGACATGGTCGAGGATGGTGTCGTAACCGACAGGATTCGCGAAGAATTCCTGTTTTCGCACCTGGCCGCGACCAAACGCGCCATGGCCAGGGGCGCCAATGTGAAGGGCTTCTTCTACTGGTCGTTGCTGGACAATTACGAATGGGCCGAAGGCTATGACAAGCGCTTTGGCCTTGTGCATGTCGATTTCGCCACGCAAAAGCGCATCCCGAAGTCCTCTTACCACGCTCTGGCCCGTGCCATTGCCCGCAACTCCTGAGGTCTGACATGTCCGAACCCCTTGTGATCGTCGCCGACATCGGGGGCACCAACACGCGGGTGGCGCTGGCCGATGGCCGCAAGGTGCGGGCATCCAGCGTGGCCAGGTTTTCCAATGCCGAATTTCCCAGCCTGGAGCCGGTGCTGCGCCGTTATCTGGCGGATGCCGGGCTAAACGGCGTGGACGGTGTCTGCGTCGCGGCCGCCGGGCCGGTGCAGGATGGCGTGGCCGAGATGACCAACCTTTCCTGGGTGATCGACCATCCGCAACTGACCCGCGCCACCGGCGCGAGCCGCGTCGCGATCCTGAACGACCTGCAGGCGCAGGGACAGGCCCTGGGCCTGATCGCCGCCGAGAACCTGCGCCCGGTGCTGGTGGGCGATGCCGCGCCCAGGGGCTCCATGCTGGTCGTGGGCCTGGGCACTGGCGTGAACGCCGCTCCGGTGCATGATACGCCCTGGGGCCGGATCGTGCCGCCCTCGGAATGCGGCCATATCTCATTGCCCATCGATACCGAGGAAATCTGGCGACTGGCGAAATTCGTCGAGACCCACGGCCCGCACGCGCATGGCTTTGCCAGCGTCGAAGACCTGCAAGCCGGGCGGGGCGTCGAGCATCTTTATGCCTTTGTCACCAAGGAGGCGACGGGTGTCCCGGTCGCCAAATCCTCGGCCGAGGTCATGGCCGAACTGTCGGCCGGGGGCACACATGCCCGCAACACCGCCCGGCTTTACACCAAGATCCTCGGGTCCAACCTGGGCAACCTGGCACTGATCCACCTGCCGTTCGGGGGCATCTTCCTGATCGGTGGCATGGCTCGTGCCTTCACGCCCTATCTGGCCGAACTGGGGTTTGCCGAGGCCTTTCGCGCCAAGGGACGGTTCCACGATTTCCTGAAGGACTTTTCGGTCACCACGGTCGAGGATGATTTCGCCGCCCTGACCGGATGCGCGAATTACTTGGCCAACGGCGGCAAGGGTTAGGCCGCCGGAGCGCCGCCTGCCCGGACACCCGTGGCGGGTTTCGCCCCCGCCGTCACGGCCGCCAGGGGCCTACTTCGGCAGGAAATTGTCAAGGAAGCCGAGCGTGACCTGCAACCCGTCCTGGGCGATGCCGTGGCCCGATCCCCGCATCACATGGACATAGACATTGAACCCGCACCGGGTCAGCGCATCGCCGGCGAGGCTCATGCTGTCGAAGGGCACCACCTCGTCCCGATCGCCATGGATCAGCATCACCGGCGGGCGCGCGGTCACTTCGGCTTCCAGCCGTTCGGGCACCACCAGCCGACCCGAAATCGCCACCACCGCGGCCATGGCCACCGGCAATCGGGCACTGACATGCAGCGCCATCATCGCGCCCTGACTGAAGCCGACAAAGGCGCAGGCTTCCAGCGGCAGCTTTTCGTAGGCCGCACGCTGTGCCAGGAACTCGGTCAGATCCTCGGTCGATCGGGCCAGGCCCGCCAGGGACTGTGCCTCGCTGGAGCCATCGAAACGCGGGATCGAGAACCATTGATAGCCATGCGGCGCACCCGGCACCCGTTCGGCCGCGTCTGGCGCGACGAAGGCCGTGTCGGGCAGATGCGGTGCCAGGACATCGGCCAGACTCAACAGGTCCGCCCCGTCGGCGCCATAGCCATGCAGAAAGATGACCAGGCTCTTTGGGCTGCCCGAGCGGGCCGCCTTGCGACCGAATTTCAGCGTGCGTGCCATCAGCGGACCCCCTCGCGCGATTTGAGGCTGCGGTAGTAAGCCCAAAGCCCGCGCGCGGCAACCGCCCGCCATGGCGACCAGTTCTGCGCCAGCGCACGCAGCTCGCGGTCCGACGGGCGCGCGGGCAGGTCGAACAGCGCGCGCGCGGCTTCCCGCAGGGCCAGATCGCCCGCGGCCAGCACATCGGGTCGGCCCAGGGCAAACATCGCATAGATTTCCGCCGTCCAGACTCCGATGCCGGGCAGAGCCACCAGACGGGCGATCACCCGGTCGTCGGGCAGATGGCGCAGCGCGGACCAGTCCACTCGGGCACGGGCCAGGGCCAGGGCATGGCGCGCCTTGGGCCGTGACAGCCCCGCCGCACGCAGCGCCGCCTCGTCTGCGGCGGCGACGGCGGCTTCGTCGAAAAATCCGGCGGCGCGCATCCGCGCGGCAATGGCGCGCGCCGCGGCGGTCGAGACCTGCTGGCCGATGATCGCATCCAGCAGCGCCTCGAATCCGTCTGGCTGGCGGCGCAGCGGCCAGGGGCCGGTCGCCTGCTGCACAAGGGCAAAGCGCGGTTCGACCCGGCACAGCCAGGCCGTGCCTTCCGCCACATCCGCCAATGTTTCGATGACCCGTGTCATGGCGGAATCCTTCCTGCCTGCCGCCCGGCCTGGCGCCCTGCCTGGCGCCCTGCCCGCCGCGTGCATCGCAAGGGGGTGCTTTCCCGCTGGACGGCACCACAAGGGCGCTTTACCCCTGCTTGCATCATGACAGTACCCGAATATGACGACCGTCTTGCCAAGCGCAACCTCATCATCCTGATCGCCAGCCAGGCCGTGATCGGCGCCCAGTTGCCGGCGATCTTCAACGTGGCGGGCCTGGCCGGCAAGATGCTGGCGCCCAACCCCTGTTTTGCCACCCTGGCCGTGACCGCCATGGTCATCGGATCGATGAGCGCGGCCAACCCGCTGTCTGCCTTCATGGCGCGGGCGGGGCGCAGGGCGGGGTTTATCGCGGCGGCCCTGATCGGCGCGCTGGGTGCCGCGATTTCGGCCTGGGGAATCGCCCAGGGCAATTTCTGGCTGTTCGTGTCCGGCGCGCTGTTTTCGGGCGTCTACATGTCGGCGCAGGGGTTCTACCGCTTTGCCGCCGCCGATACCGCCAGCCCGGAATTCCGCGCCAAGGCGATTTCCTGGGTTACCGCCGGCGGATTGATCAGCGCGGTCTTCGGGCCCGAACTGGTCAAGCTGACGGCCCAGGCCATGGCCGTGCCTTTCCTGGGCACCTATTCGATGGTCATCGTGCTGAACCTTCTGGGCATCGGGTTCTTTCTGCTGCTGAAATTCCCGGCCCCGCCGGTGCGCGTCAGCGGCGCACCGATGGGCCGCAGCCGGATGCAATTGCTCAGCACCCCGAAAATCCTGGTCGCGGTGATCGTGGCCACCGTATCCTATGCGCTGATGAACCTGGTGATGACCTCGGCGCCGCTCGCCGTCGTGGGCTGCGGCTATCAGGTCTCGGATTCGGCGAATGTGATCACCGGCCATGTCCTGGCGATGTATGCGCCCAGTTTCTTCACCGGCCATGTCATCGCCCGCCTTGGCGTGGAAAAGGTCATGGCCATCGGCCTGGTGATCCTGGCCGGTGCCGGCGCCGTGGCCATGGCTGGCGTCGATCTGTCCAACTTCTTCATCGCGCTGATCCTGCTGGGCATCGGCTGGAACTTCGGCTTCATCGGCGCCACGACGATGCTGGCCTCGGCCCACGCGCCGGAAGAGCGGGGTCGCATGCAGGGTTTGAACGATTTCATCGTCTTTGGCGGCGTGACGCTGGCCAGTTTCTCCTCGGGCGGGCTGATGAACTGCTCGGGCAGCTCGGTGCAGGCGGGCTGGCAGGCCGTCAACATGGCCATGCTGCCTTTCCTGGTTCTGGCCGGCGGCGCGCTGATCTGGTTCGCGATGCGGCCGAAGGAGAGCTGATGCAGGTCAGGCCGGTCCGGCGCGAGGATCTGGTCCAGCTGTTGCAGCTGGTTCAGGGCCTGGCACGGCACCATGGCGATACGCCCAAGGCCAGCGTCGACAGCCTGGAGGCCGACCTGTTCGGCCCCGGGCCCTGGCTGCATGTGCTGGTGGCCGACGAGGCCGGCGTGTTGCAGGGCTATGTCGCCCTGCTGCGGCTGGCGCGGTTTCAATACGGCCAGCGCGGCATCGATCTGCACCACCTCTTTGTCGCCGAAGGCCAGCGCGGACGCGGAATCGGCGGCGCGCTGGTGACTGCCGCCCTGGCCCTGGGGGCCGAACTGGGGGCTACCTATGCCACGGTCACGGCCACGCCCGACAACCGCGCTGCGCAGGGCTTCTATGCCAGCCTCGGCTTTGCCGCCGCGCCGCGCCTTGGCGCCCGATTCTGGACGCCCATCCCGAAGGGCCCGGACCGGGGTTAGGCCCTGCCCTTGCCAGCCTTGCCAGCCCTGCCACCCTGACATCTCGGCCTGCCCGGGATCTCTGCCAACCCGCCGGCAGCGCCTGAATCAGCGGAATTCGCCGGCCGGCGGTGGCCGTGCCGTAAAGCCCGGCGATCAGCCGGGTCGCGATCATGCGGCCGGCATCCGGCTTTCCACCATGCCGGCATACCAGCTGGCACCAAAGGGGATGGCGTTGTCGTCAAAGTCATAGGCCGGGTGGTGCACCATGGCCGTATCGCCATTGCCCAGGAAGATATAGGCGCCGGGCCGTTCCAGCAGCATGAAGCTGAAATCCTCGGCCCCCATCAGCGGGGGCGTGTCGGTATCGACCTTGCCCGAGACGGCCCTGGCGACTTCGGCTGCGAAGGCGGTGTTCTCCGGCGTGTTCATCGTCACCGGATAGCCCCGGGCATAATGCACCTCGGCCTGCGCGCCCAGCGCCGTGGCCGTGCCGACAGCGATTTCCTTCAGCCGGCGTTCGACATAT
>JAKALB010000029.1 GCA_021813365.1 Pseudomonadota bacterium
CCAAGCAAGGGCACGACGCAAGTAACCGTGCGATGACGGACAGGCTGGAGGGGCTGTCTGCCCCTCCAGACCACCCCGAGGATATTTGTGGCAATGTGAAAGGCACGGCGAAAGGCAGGGGGGGGGGTTGCCGCCGCGCGGCGGGCCGCCGATAACGCCATCATGCCGACGCTTCTGTCGCTTGGTCATGGCTACACTGCCGATCATCTGGCCCGTCGCCTGTTGGCGCAGGGCTGGACGGTCATCGGCACGACCCGCGATCCTGCCCGCCTGGCCGGGCTGGAGACGGCGGGCGTAGAGCCGTTTCTGTGGCCTGGCGACCTGACCCCGGTCCTGGCGCGGGCCAGCCATGTCCTGGCCTCTGCGGCGCCGCAAGATGCTGGCGATCCGTTTCTGGCCCAGGCGCGCGCCACGTTGCAGGCGGCACGGCCCGCCTGGGTCGGGTATCTGTCGACCACCGCCGTCTATGGCGACCATGGCGGTGCCTGGGTGGACGAAGACACACCGGTGAGCCCGCAATCCGCGCGCGCCGTGCAGCGGGTTCTGGCCGAGCGGCAATGGCTGGCCACCGGTCTGCCCGTTCACGTCTTTCGCCTGGCGGGCATTTATGGCCCTGGCCGTGGGCCATTCCGGAAGGTCCGTGACGGCACCGCGCGCTGCATCCTGAAGCCGGGCCAGGTGTTCAGCCGGATCCATGTGGCCGATATCGCCGAGACGCTCCTGGCCTCGATCGCCCGTCCCGCGCCGGGCCGCATCTACAACGTCTGCGACGACGACCCCGCCCCGCCCGAGGACGTGCTGGCCCATGCCGCCCGGTTGCTGGGCCTGCCCGAACCACCCGGCATTCCCTACGACCAGGCCGACATGACGCCGATGGCCCGCAGCTTCTATGCCGAAAACAAGCGGGTCCGAAACCACCGCCTGCGCCAGGAGCTGGGTGTGCGGCTGACCTATCCCAGCTATCGCGCAGGTCTGGCCGCCCTGCTGGCCGCCGGAGATTGACCGCGGAAAGCCGGGGCGCGCGCAGGCCAGGGGTGAATATTCGCGGGCCGGATCGAGCCGGGCGGGTTGACGGCGGGCAAATGCACCCCATGTCTGTGGCGCGGGCCGGGCCCCTCTGACGATCGCTGATCGTGATGTCGGACCGCATCGAGAACCCCTCGATGTCCGCCCGGCGATTTCGGCTGACCTCGAGCAACTGGACGAGGTCAGGGATGGGACTGCTGCTTGCCGATTTTCTGGGAACGCCGGTGTGGATGTGGGCCACATTCCTGGCGATTGTCCTCGCACTGCTGGGGGCCGACCTGGGCCTGATGGGCGGGCGCGAGATCACGGTCCGCAAGAGCCTGAAACTCTCGGCGGTCTATATCGGTCTCGGGCTGGCGTTTTCCGGCTTTGTCGCCTGGCAACTGGGCGTCCCGGCGGCGGCCGATTACGTGACGGCCTTCGTCGTGGAAAAGACCCTGGCGCTGGACAACATCTTTATCATCGCACTGATCTTCACCTCGCTGGGCATCCCGGCACGGTTGCAGCACCGGGTGCTGTTCTGGGGCATCCTGGGGGTGATCGTGCTGCGCGGCATCATGATCGGCGCGGGAGCGGCGCTGGTGGCCCAGTATCACTGGATTCTCTACATCTTTGCCGGCTTCCTGATCATGACCGGCGTCAAGCTGTTCTTCTCGGCCGACCATGCCGATCCGGCGGATGGCCGGCTGATGCGCGCGCTGCGCCGCATCCTGCCGGTCAGCCACGGGCTCGAGGGCGAACGGTTCATCCTGCGCAAGGGCGGCAGGCTGGTCGTGACTCCCCTGTTCCTGGCGCTGGTGATGGTGGAACTGACCGACCTGATCTTTGCGGTCGACTCGGTGCCCGCGGTCTTTGCCATCACGACCGAGACCTTCGTGGTCTACACCTCGAACATCTTCGCAATCCTGGGGCTGCGGGCGCTCTATGTCGCGCTGGCCGCCGTGATGCACCGCTTCGCCTACCTGAAATATGCGCTGGCGGCACTTCTGGTCTTCATCGGTTCGAAGATCTTCATCGCCGATTTCGGTGGCCTGGGAAAGTTTCCGCCCGCCCTGTCGCTGGGCATCACCCTTGCCATCCTGGGCTGCGGGATCGGCGTCAGCCTGTGGAAGACGCGGGGCAGCCACCTGGCCAGACCATGACCCGCAGCGCGGCGTGAGCCTCGCGCGCCGCAGCGACGGACAGGGCGATCCACGGGCGGTCCGCGGAAGGTCCGGCGTCCATCCCACGGGGCGCGGCCTGGCGGTGCGTCCGGTCGGCGCCCCCGGCCCCGCCTCCTGCTTTCATCTTGCCGCAAATATCCCGGGGGTGCGGGGGCTGGCCCCCGCCACCGCCCCGCCCCCGCGCGCGGACCGGCCCAAGAAAAACCCCGCCAGCGCGGGGCATGGCGGGGAGTTGTCCCTGCGGGCGGTCCGCAGAGCAGGCGTAAGAATTCACCGGATACGGAAAACCGGAAACCTAATGCGGGCGGCCCGCATCGGCCTCCATCTCGGCCCGGATCTGCTGGCGCAGCACGTCGATCGGAATCATCTTTCCGTCGCGCTTGAAGTGCCAGTAGGTCCAGCCATTGCAACTGGGCGCGCCTTCCAGATGGGCCCCCACCTGATGGATCGAGCCCTTCACGTCCAGCCCGACCAGCGTGCCGTCGGCGCGCACCTTGGCGACATGGCGGCTGCCGATGGAATACAACTCCTCTCCGGGCCGCAACATGCCGCGTTCGACGACCTGGCCGAAGGGCACGCGCGGCTCGGCGCGCTTCGATCCGGTGATTTCCAGCGCCGACGCATCCAGCCGGCGCACCCGGTCGATCCGCGCCTGGGCGGCCTTGCGATAGGCCGCTTCGCGCTCGATCCCGATGAAATCGCGGCCCAGCATCTTGGCGACCGCGCCCGTCGTGCCGGTGCCGAAGAACGGATCCAGCACCACATCGCCCGGATTGGTCGTGCCGACCAGCACCCGGTGCAGCAGGCTTTCCGGCTTTTGCGTCGGATGCGCCTTGTCGCCGTTGTCGTCCTTCAGCCGCTCGCCCCCGGTGCAGATCGGCAGCACCCAGTCGGAGCGCATCTGCACCCCGTCGTTCAGCGCCTTCAGCGCCTCGTAGTTGAAGGTGTATTTCGCGGTTTCGTCCCGGCCCGCCCAGATCAGCGTCTCATGCGCATTGGTCAGGCGTTTGCCCTTGAAATTCGGCATCGGGTTCGACTTGCGCCACACCACGTCGTTCAGGATCCAGAAACCCTGGTTCTGCAGTTCGGCGCCCAGACGGAACACGTTGTGATAGCTGCCGATCACCCAGATCGCACCATGCGGCTTCAGCAGCCGCTTTGCCGCCGCCAGCCAGGCCCTGGTAAAGGCATCATACACGCCGAACGAGGAAAACCGGTCCCAGTGGTCGTCCACCGCATCGACGCGGCTGTTGTCCGGCCGGTGCAGTTCGCCCTTCAATTGCAGGTTATAGGGCGGATCGGCGAAGATCAGATCGATGCTGCCCGCAGGCAGCGAATTCATGATCTCGACGCAGTCACCACCCAGAATCTGGTTCAGCGGAAGCGCCGCCGCCTCCGATGCCTTGGTGTTCACAGCCATTGTCTGCCCTTCAGATCTGTGCCCTCGAGATGCCCCCGCAGGTTTTCCCTGCTGTTGCCCCCAAGATGATTCAAGGGCGATTCGCCGTCAAATTCTTTTTTGAATCAAGTAGTTAGAGAATTTTCTTGATACAAGATATTGTGGACGGGCCTGAACGAGCGTCTATGAACGGGGGTCACACCGAGATCTAGAAGCGCCTGTAGATGGGCCCGGGTGGGGTAGCCGGCGTTCGACTCCCAGCCGTAGCCCGGAAATTGTTGCGCCAAATCCACCATGATCGCATCGCGCGCCACCTTGGCCACGATCGAGGCTGCCGCGATCGACATGACCCTGGCATCACCCTTCACCACAGCCTCGGCCCGGCCCTTCAGGCCGGCGGGGACAAGGTGGCCGTCAACCAGCAGCCAGTCGGGCGCCGGGTCCAGCATGGCCACGGCGCGTTCCATCGCCAGCTGGCTGGCGCGCAGGATGTTCAGCGTGTCGATCTCCTCGACGCTGGCATGGGCCACGGCCACCTGGGCCACCTGGTGCAGCTCGGCCGCCAGCGCCTGCAACCGTCCTTCGGTCAGGGTCTTGCTGTCGCGCAGGCCCTGCGGGATGCGTGCAGGGTCCAGCCGCACCGCTGCCGCCGTGACCGGACCGGCCAGCGGACCGCGCCCGACCTCGTCGACGCCGCCCACTCGGCGGGCGCCCCGTGCAAGGGCCTGGGTTTCAAGGCTGAAATCGGGAATCTGCGCCATCGCACCAGTCAACAGCATCCGGCGCGCAAGAAAAAGGGGCGGCCTTGCGGCCGCCCCGACACCAATTACGCGCCTTTCAAAACCTTGCTGAAAAGTTCGCTTGAAAATGGGTGGGGGGAAGACTGCTCGTCCTTCCCCCCGGTCAGTACCGCATGGGGGGCGGTGCGGCACCGGAAAATCAGGGCACTAGCTCTCCACCGGGCAAGGGAGCCAGCGGTGCAGCGCAGGTCACGGGCTGCGGCGCATCGGCCGCCGCGTCCAGCACCAGCCGGCAAACCGAAAGGCTGGTCGCCAGCACGCCGGTCTGCGCCAGCACCGACCCGTCGAGCCGCAGCGGCGCCACGCCCAGATGACCCTGCGCCCTGGCGCTGGCCACGAAATCGGGCGTGGGGATCGGCCCGGCCGCGTCGGCGGGCTTCAGCGAGGTCAGCCACAACAGGCCGATCAGCGCCAGCCCGCTCAACAACCCCATCGTGCCGCGGCCCAGGCGCAACGCGGCCTCGGCCAGTTGTGCGCGCACCAGATCGATCGGGTGATCCTGCATCATCGCTTCCTCTTTCTTCCTGTCGGGCCGGCGGGCTGACCCGCCGACCCATCCGTCGCGGTCTGCCTGTAATTCGTGTCGCCGCGATGACAGGACTCTGGCCTTGGCCCCTTCAGACAGGCAATGACGGCGCACTGATATGCGATAACAGCCCGGCCGGGCCCATCTGCCTTTTGGCCGATATTGTATATCCGCAGCCATTTCCCCAGATTGGCCTGACGATCAGGAGGTCGATGATGGGTAAATTGTCCGCAAGACTTGTAGGGGGGCTGTTGGGCCTGGCCCTGGCGTCCGGTCTGGCCCTGTCGGCCCAGGCCGAATGCTATGTCGATTACAAGGCCAAGCGCGACAATCCGCTGCGGCTGGCCTATGGGGTGGCCCAGGTTTCCGACGCCGCCTGCGGCAATCGCAAGGCCGAACGCGCGGAACTGGCGCCTCGACTTGAAGCGGCTGGCTGGACTCTGCTGAAGATTATCTCCAATTTCGGACCGGCGGGATTGGAGAAGAGGAAAGCAATTGCCGGAGAGTTCTTCCTCCGTTACTGACAGCCTCAAGGCCGGCAACCGGGTCGTCGCGATCGGCATCAGCGCCATCGTGCTGATCCTGGGCGCGGCAGCGCTGTTCCTGTTCCTGAACCTGCCCGATGCCGACGAATTCAACCGCCGCGTTGAACAGTTGTTCGTCGACAACAACGACATGACCTCGGGCGCCGAGATCAAGCTTCTGGAAATCCTGGCCCAGTCGGGCACCAGCTTTGCCGAAGTTCTGCAAAGCTATCGCTTCGTGATCTTCGTGCTTCTGGCGTTTTCCACCGCGCTGCTGATTGCCACCCTGGTGTTTCTGGTCACGATCATCGCCCTGAACCGGCGGATCTCCACGATCCAGAAATCCGGCATCCAGGTCGCCTCGATGCTGATTTCCCGCGAGGCGCGGGCCGTCTACATCAATGACATGGAGTTCCAGCTGACCGAAGCCGCGATGGAAACCCTGTCGGTCCTGGCCGAGGCCCGGCTGGATGACGAGATTCTGACCGGCGTGAAGATCGAATCCGTCATCTCGGGCCGCAGCGAGGCCGATTGCGATGAAGCCGCCGGTGCCACCCGCATCAAGCGGCTGCGCGACACGCTGGGCAACCAGCTGGTCAGCGAACTGCTGGTGAAGACCGTGGCGCGGCGCGGCTACATGCTGGCCGTGGCCAAGGATGCCATCCGGATGATCTGAGGAGTGACGATGACCCCCGAACGCCTGGCCATCCAGATGGGGCTCGACATCCCCGATTTCGACCGCCTCGGCTATTACGGCGCCGACTACGGCACGATGAAACCCTATCACCGCATCGGCAGCCTGCTTTTCCTGTCGGGCCATGTGGCGCAGATCGGCACCCAAATCACCCACAAGGGCCGGCTGGGCGCGGATCTGACGACCGAACAGGGCTATGCCGCGGCCCGCCAGACCGGGCTGAACGTGCTGGGTGGCATCCGTCAGGCCGTGGGCAGCCTGGACCGGGTGAAAGGCATCGTCCGCACGCTGAATTTCGTGGTCTGCACACCCGAGTACGAGGAGGTGCACAAGGTCTCCTCGGGCCTGTCCGACCTGTTCGTCGAGGTCTTTGGCCGCGAGCGAGGCCTGGGTGGGCGGGCCACGATCGGCGTCATGGCCCTGGCCGGAGGCGTCTGCTTTGAAACCTGGGCCACGGTCGAACTGCTTGAACAGGACCACAGCTAAAATCCTGCATGTTTTCTGCGGCTATTTCGGCCGGCCTTAACCCCGCGGCAACCTCTGCACAGCAGTGTTGCCGGTGTCGGGGAACGGGTGGATGCAATGGATCGCAATCTCATGGCGGCAAGACGGGTCAAGCTTGCCAACCTGCGCTGGGCCGCGCTGATTCTGGCCCTGCTGGCCGGCCTGGCCCTGGCCTGGCGCTATGCCCCCGAACCCGTGGCCCGGGAACTTTTCCGCCAATCCGCCGCCGTCCGCGCCCCGATCTTTGGCGCCCGTATCGTCGCCACCCTGGATCGCGGCGCGCAAAGCTTCAAGACAGGCGAAATTTCGTCCGACGACATCGGCCGCCTTCTGGCCATCGTCTCGACCGAGGATATCTACCGGATGACGCTGCGCGACAACCGCGGCCGCGCCTTCTGGTCGAACCGGCAAAGCGACTTTGGCGCGACAAGTGCCGCCGCCCCCCTCGTCGAGGTGATGCACACCGGCGAACCCTATTTCGAACACCTGCACGCGCCGGTTTCCGAGGTGCTGGGCTGGGAGGGCCCGGCCGCTGCCGAAACCGGCTCGGTCGATCACGCGGGCCGCGACGTGAACCATCAGGTGCTGCCCGTCACGCTGAACGGCGAGCTGGTCGGCACGATCGAGACCTATCAGGATGTGACCGCCGTCAACAACGCCTGGCTGTCCACGATCCGCTGGACCGTCGGCGTTGTCGGCGCACTGATCAGCGCCCTGGGGTCGGCTGCGGCCCTGCGCCTGCGCAAGGCAGGTCTTGCGCGGGCGGCCGACTCTCTGGCGCTGTCGAAGGCCGAAAACGAATTTCTGTCCGAACAATTGCGCATGGGGCGCGAAGTGCGGCTTCTGGGTGATCTGAACGAATGGCTGCAATCGTCAAAGTCCCTCGACGAGCTGTTCTACATGGTCACCCGCTTCATGTCGCACCTCTTGCCCGACATTTCGGGCTCGATCTATGTCTATTCCAACTCGCGCGATGTGCTGGACGGCGCCTGTTCCTGGAACGGCGGCGTGCACAAGGCGCATATCCACCCCGAGGATTGCTGGGGCCTGCGCCGCGGCCGCACCTATGCCTTCGCCGACAGCGAGGTCAAGTTTCTCTGCGGCCATGTGCATGACGAACATCCGAAAAACTACATCTGCATCCCGTTCCTCGCGCACGGCGAAACCGTCGGGATGATGCATCTGGCGGCACCGGATGGCATGTCGGGCGATGATTTCACCGCCCGGCGCAAGCTGGCCCAGATGTGTGCCGAACAGATCAGCCTGGCCATCGCCAATGTCCGGATGCGCGACGAGCTGCATTACCAGGCGATCCGCGACAGCCTGACCGGGCTCTACAACCGCCGGCACATGATGGACACGCTGCGCCGCCGGATCGAGACGCGCAAGGCCGCGCCCTTCTCGATCATTTCCATCGACGTCGACCACTTCAAGAATTTCAACGACAACCACGGCCATGACGCGGGCGACGTGGTGTTGCGCGCCGTGGGCGAGGTTCTTGCCGCCGCCTGCAACGGCAATGACATCGCCTGCCGCATGGGCGGAGAGGAGCTGATGCTGATGCTGTCCGACATCGACCACGCCACCGCATTGGCCCGGGCCGATGCGTTGCGTCAGGCGGTGTCGGACCTGACCGTGCGCTATGGCGACAAGACCCTGCCGCAGATCACGGTTTCGGTTGGCGTGGCCGATTACCCCGGCCATGGGGCCCTGCCGCAGGATGTGATCCGCGCCGCCGACGAGGCGCTCTATGCCGCGAAGGCCGCCGGCCGCAACTGCGTCGTCTCTGCCAGCGACGTGGTTCCTGGCAGCCTGATGCCCCTCGCAAGGATCGAGGATGATCCAGGCCCCATGACACTCGCGGCCGAATGAGGTCTGCCGCAGGATAGGCCTTCCGGCCCGGCCTCCGTCCGGTTCAGCCGGGCGGGGCGGTTCCGCTCCCGCGCCGGATCAATACCGCGCATCCGGCAGGCCGCAGAAGGCATCCACCGGGCTTGACCGGTTCCACGGCTTTCGCCCCAGCATGCAGTCGATCACCGCCGCCTGCATGTCGGGCATCGTGGCAAAGGCATTGACCACCGTCGGCATCCGCGGCGCATCATACAGATAATAGGGGAAACCGAAGGAAATCAGCGCCGTCGGCACCTTGTGCCAGGGGCGCGTCATCGCATGGTGAAACCCGCCCGCGATCTTCAGCCAATCCAGGAAGATCCGGCCCCGCGTCAGCAGCGTTTCCTCGGCCATCACATACAACACCAGGTCAAAGCCCCAGGGGTCGGGCGCCACGCCCTGCCCCGCCACGACCTCGGTCACGTCGAATCCCTCGGCACGCAGCAGGCCGGAAAATTCCAGGGGCAGGGGATGCGGCGCGAAGGGAACGCTCAGCCCGGTCGTCAGCACCAGCACCCTGCGGTGCACGGCCACCGACAGCGGAAACAGGCCCGGCACATCCTTTTCCAGCACCGGTGCCCGCGCCGTCACCGCCCGGGCCTGCGCCACCCGCGGTGCCAGCACGCGCGGCGCCTCCAGCCCCTGGTGCAGGCCCACGGAGGCCTTCAGCCCCAGAATCCGCAGCAATGCCTCTTCCAGCCGTGCCGGTGAAATCCGCCCTTCGGCCACCGCCCGGCCCACGATCCGCACCGCCTCGGCCTCATCCGGGGCGAACAGGATCATGTCGCAACCGGCGTTGATGATCTCGGGCAAGGTTTCCTCATAGGGCCCCCAGGCGCCCAGCCCGGCCATCGGCGTCGCATCCGAAACGATCAACCCGTTGAAACCCAGTTCCCCCCGCAGAAGATCGATGTTCAGCCCGCGGCTCACCGATGCGGGCCGATACAGCTCCACGCCCTCGGCCCCCATCTCGGCGGCATGAAACGGCAGCGCGATATGCGCCGACATCACCGCCTTCACCCCCGCGGCAATCGCCGCGCGATACAGCCGGCCGTGCGTCGCCTCCCACTCGGCCCGCGACAGCGGATTTATCGTGGTCAGCAGATGCTGGTCCCGGTCGTCCTCCCCTTCGCCCGGCCAGTGCTTGACCGTCGCCGCCACGCCATTTGCCTGGAACACCGCAATCTGCGCCAGCGCCTGCCGTGCGATCCGCTCGGGATCGCGCCCGAAGCCACGCGTCGCCACGATGGCGCTGCGCCAGGCCACGTTGATGTCCAGCACCGGCGTGAACGACCAGTTGATCCCGATCGCCCGCGCCTCCTCGGCCATGATCGTCGCAATGTCGCGGCTGGCCGCCAGATCATCCACCGCCGCCAGAGCCAGCGGGTTCGGCACCTGGGTTGCGAACCCCAGGCTCATCCGGCTGCCCTCCAGATCGGACGAGATCAGCAGCGGCACCTTCGTCTGGCGCCGCAGATGGCTCATCATCGCCACCTCTGCCGCGCCATCCGGCCCCATCGGCCGGGTCAGCCCGCCGGGCTTCAGCGCCAGCAGCCGGTCGGCTTCGGCCCGGTCGTCGCCGCGGAACAGGAAGGTGAACAGCTGGCCGACCCGCTCGTCCTGGCTCATTCCGGCCAGTGTCGACAGCACCCAGTCCAGCCCCGCATCGTCCAGATCAAAGGGCGCCGCCTTCAGGAACTCGCCCGGTGCCATCGCCGCCCCTATGCCTTGTCGCGCACTTGCAGGTGATTGCCCTGTCCCTGCTTCACCTCGAATCGAGGGATCTTCCGCAGCAGGTCTGACAGCTTCGGGGCGCCGTAGCTGCGCGAATCGAAATCAGGGTATAGCTGGGTCAGGAACTGGCCCAATTGGCCAAGGGCATACCAGTCCTGATCCGGGTCGATCTTCTGCATCGCATCGATGATCAGGGGGATCGCCTCGCTTGCCGGGCGCTTCATGGCCGCGACCGGAGCAACGGTCTCGACGCCGCGCTCTGCCCTGGGCCGTTCGCTGGGCAGCACCGCCGCAGCCACCGCCTCGTCACCCGCCACGATATTCTCGATGAACAGGAATCGGTTGCACACCTTGCGCAGGCTTTCCGGCGTCTTGGCCTCGCCGACGCCGATCACCTGCAACCCGTCCTCGCGGATGCGGCTGGCCAGCCGGGTGAAGTCGCTGTCCGAACTGACCAGCACAAAGCCGTCCACCTTGCCCAGATGCAGGATATCCATCGCATCGATCACCAGCCCGATGTCGCTGGCGTTCTTGCCCTTGGTGTTGGCCGATTGCTGATGCATCACCAGCCCCAGGCTGCGCGCCTTTTCCTTCCAGGCGCTCAGCGATGCCGAAGACCAGTCGCCGTAGACCCGCCGCACCGTGGGTTCGCCCTGACCCGCGATTTCGTCCAGGATCGCCTCGATGTGGCGGGCGGGAATGTTGTCGGCGTCGATCAGCACCGCCAGACGCGGCAAACGTTCAGTCATGTAAACCTCTCAGACGGCCAGAGCCGCCACTTTGGCACCCAATACGGCCAGAGCCTGGCCCGGCGCAATGCCAAGAAGCAAACCACGCTGGCCCGCATTGATCCAGACCTTATCGGCTCCGCAGGGCGCGGCCTCGAATGCCACGGGCACCGCGCGCTTCGGAGCAAAGGGCGAGATTCCCCCCGCCCTGTAACCGGTCAGCCGTTCGGCCCTCGCCTTCGGCATCATCGCCGCCGTCTTGCCGCCAAAGGCCGCCGCCACCTTCTTCATCGCCAGTTGCCGGTTGCTGGGCAGCACGCAGCAGGCGGGCCTGCCATCCACCTCGACCATCAGCGTCTTCAGCACCAGCGCCGGGTCCAGTCCCAGCGCCTGAGCGGCCGCCAGGCCCACCGCATCGGCATCGGGGTCATAGTCATAGGGGTGCAGCGTCACCACCACCCCCGCCGCCGCCAGCATCCGCAACCCTGGCGTCGCCGCCATGCCTGCCTCCTTCATGCATCCGCCGTTCAAGCGCCAGGCGTGCAATCGCGCGCCGACAGCACCGCCGCCAGATGCCGGATTTCCCCGGCATCCGGATCAGAGATCGCGAAACTCGGCGCCGTGATCGCCGCGCGCAGCCGCGGCGCGCTGACCGGCTGGCCGCAAACCCTTATTTCGCCGACCTGGCCCACATGCGCCCCGGTCAGCGCCGACAGGCGCGGCGCCACCGCGTCATCCAGCAGCACGACCAGCCTGGGCACCAACTCGTTCAGATGCAGTTCGACCGCGCGCAGCTCATCGGCGGCGATCTCGATCCGGTCCGCCCCGAAACCGATCGACAAGAGCACCGCCTCGGCCCGTGCCGGCCAGGCCACCACGCTCGCCAGGGCCGCCAGCGTCCCCACCAGGGATAGTCCCCGCATCGGCCCTCGCCCGTTCATCTTGCCACAAATATCCCCCGGGGGGGCGGGGGGGCGGGAAGCCCCCCGGCAAGGCCCCCGCCCTGTCAGTAGACGACCACGCTGCGGATCGACTTGCCCGAATGCATCAGCTCGAAGCCTTCGTTGATCCGTTCCAGCGGCAGGACATGGGTGATCATCGGATCGATCTGGATCTTGCCGTCCATGTACCAGTCCACGATCTTTGGCACATCCGTCCGGCCCCGTGCCCCGCCAAAGGCCGTGCCCTTCCAGACCCGCCCCGTCACCAGCTGGAACGGCCGGGTCTCGATCACGGCACCGGCCGGAGCAACCCCGATGATGATGCTCTGCCCCCAGCCACGGTGCGTGCATTCCAGCGCGTCGCGCATCACCTTCACATTGCCGGTGCAATCGAAGGAGTAATCCGCCCCGCCGATCCTGTCGAAGGGCGTCTTGGTCAGGTCCACGATGGCCTGCACGACAGAGCCTTCAATCTTCTTGGGGTTGACGAAATGCGTCATGCCGAACCGGCGGCCCCAGGCTTCCTTGTCGTCGTTCAGATCGACACCGATGATCATGTCGGCGCCCGCCAGCCGCAGGCCCTGGATCACGTTCAACCCGATCCCGCCCAGGCCAAAGACCGCAGCCTTGGCGCCCGCCTCGACATTGGCGGTGTTCAGCACCGCGCCCACGCCCGTGGTCACGCCGCAACCGATGTAGCAGACCTTGTCGAAGGGCGCGTCGTCGCGAATCTTCGCCACCGCGATTTCCGGCATCACCGTGTGGTTGGCGAAGGTCGAGCAGCCCATGTAGTGAAAGATCGGCGTGCCGTCCGGCATGCTGAACCGCGTCGTGCCGTCAGGCATCAGCCCCTGGCCCTGCGTGGCGCGGATCGCGGTGCACAGGTTGGTCTTGCGGCTCAGGCAGCTCGGGCATTCCCGGCATTCGGGAGTGTAGAGCGGAATGACGTGATCACCCGGCTTCAGGCTTTTCACGCCTGGCCCGCACTTCACCACCACGCCCGCACCTTCGTGGCCCAGGATCGCCGGGAACAGTCCTTCGGGGTCGGCACCCGACAGGGTGAAATCGTCGGTGTGGCAGATGCCGGTCGCCTTGATCTCGATCAGAACCTCGCCCTCGCGCGGGTCGTCCAGGTTCACGTCCATCACGGTCAGTGGCTGGCCGGCAGCCAGGGCCACCGCGGCACGAGTGCGCATGCAGAATCCTCCCCAGGTTTTCGCGCAGGCTGCGCCCGTGGCGATCGGAAATCAACCGTGGATGCGACGCGGTGCCGCCGGATGGACGCGGGGATCGGTCTGTGGCAGGCTGGCCCTGCCCAGGCCAGAGGAGCCTTTCGGATGTTGCGCCTGTCGTCCCTTCTGGTCCCGGGCGCCGCCCTTGGCCTGATGCTTGCGGCCTGCGCCCCGGAACGCGGCTTTCCGCCGATCTCGGTCTCGACCCCGCCGGGGCCCGCGGCCGATCCCGGCCCGATCGGCGCCGGCCGGACCGATCTGGCCGCGTGCGGCGGCGACAAGGTGGCCCGGTTCATCGGGCTGAACGTCGCCTCCCTGCCCGCGACCGGCGGCTGGGGTGCCCTGCGCATCCTGCGGCCCGGCATGATGATGACCTTGGATTATTCGGCCACCCGGCTGAACGTGAACGTCGACGACACCGGCATCATCCTGGACATGAGCTGCGGCTGACCGGGCACCGCGGGGTGCGGCGCCCGATGGTCCACGGCGCGACAGGCCTGAAACGAAAAGACCCGGGCGGCGGGCCCGAGCCTTCCCAAACAGGTCACTCGTGATCAGATCAGCTCGCGGCCTTGTATGTCGTATGGCATTGCTTGCAGGCCCCACCCACGGCGCCCAGACCGGCCTTGATGCCATCGGCGCTGGAGGTATCCAGCGCGGCGGCGGCCGTGCCCAATGCGGCGGCGGCCTTCAGGAAGTTGTCCCAATCGGTCCAGATTTCGTCCTTGGCGGCGCTTTTCGGATCGCCAGCACCCTTGGTCTTGAAGGCCGTTTCGATGCCCGCGGCATTGTCGGTCAGCGTCTTGGCCGCCGCTGCCGCCGCCGCCGCGTCGAACGCCACTTCGCCCGAGGCCATGCCGCCCAGGATCTTCATCGCGCCGCCATTGGCATCCATCAGATCCTGACGCGCCTTGGCGTCGGGATCGGTGGCTTCGCCGGCGATGGCGATCCCGCCGATCAGGACAAGGCCTGCAATCAGCAGTCTGCTGTCGAATTTCATCGGGTCACTCCCTTGTGGCAATTTGTCCCAGTCTTAGACCGGCCTGGCGCCGCCGGGCTACGGACTTTGGTCTGACAAGCCGCCTCTCACGGAATTGTCATCGCCGCACCCCGGCGGTCGCCCAATTTCGCGGCAGGTCCAGAGCTTGGCGGAGCGGGAACAATATGAGAACATGCGCCCATGCCCGCCCGCCGAATCCTGTCTCTGTGGTTTCCCCGCCTCGCGGCCGAGCGCGTGCTGCGGCTGCACCGGCACGGGCTGGCCCTGGCCCATGACCCGCAGGGCGAGGACCAGCCCTTCGCCATCGTGGCCGAGGATCACAATGCCCAGATCCTGGCTTCGCTGAACCTGGCCGCCGAACGGGCAGGCCTGCGGCTCGGCCAGCCGCTGCGCGATGCCACCGCCATGTGCCCCGCCCTGCTGACCCGTGCGGCCGACCCGCTGCGCGAGGCGGCCTTTCTGACCCATCTGCGCCGCTGGGCCGCCAAGTTCTCGCCCTGGGTGGCAGAGGAGGCGCCCGATGGCCTGGTGATCGACCTGACCGGCTGCGCCCATCTGTTCGGCGGCGAACAGCCCCTGCTGGCCCAGGTAGAGCAGGATTGCGCCGACATCGGCCTGACCGTTCGCGCCGCCATTGCCGACACGCGCGGCGGTGCCTGGGCCCTGGCGCGGCACGCGGGCCTGCCCGGCGCTCCGCAGCGCAGCGGCGACAGCATCGATCAGGAGGCCCGCGCCACCCGGTCTCGTGCGGCCAGGCGGCGCGGCTGGGAGCGCGGCGGCGCCCTGCCCCTGCCGGGCCAGGCCATCCTGCCCGTGCCGCAGGGCGTCATCGCGCCCCCCGGCCGCCTGCGAGAGGCGCTGGCCCCCCTGCCCATCGCCGCCCTGCGCGTAAAGCGCGACGCGGTCGAGGGCCTGGCCCGTCTGGGCCTGCGCCGGGTCGACGAACTGGCCGCCCTGCCTCGCGCCGCCCTGTCGCGCCGCTTTGGCGCCGATGTGCTGCGCCGCCTGGATCAGGCCCTGGGGCTGGAGCCCGAACCCGTCGCCCCCGCCCGCGCGCCCCTGCATTTCGCCACCCGCCTGAGCCTGCCCGAACCGATCGGCCTGCGCTCGGATGTCGAAGCCGCGATCGACCGCCTCTTGCCGCCTCTCTGTGCCAAACTGCGCGCCCAGGGCCGCGGCGCCCGGATCGTCCGGCTTGAGGCATATCGCGCCGATGGCGGCGTGCAGCGGATCGAGGTCGGTCTGGCCCGCCCCACCGATCAACCCGACCGCATCCGCCCGCTGCTGGCCCTGAAACTCGATGCGCTGGACGCCGGCTTCGGCCTTGACTGCATCCGCCTGCACGTTCCCCTGACCGAGGCGCTGCACGCCGTGCAGCACCGTGGCCAGATCGACGCCGGCCGCGCCGCCGCTGCGCGCCAGACCGAAAACACCGCCATGGCCGATCTGCTGGGCAAGCTGGCCGCGCGGCTGGGCTCGGATGCCGTCACGCGGATGCATCCCGGCGACAGCCATATTCCCGAAAAGGCCGCCGTGACCCTGGCCGCCGCCTGGTCGGAGCCCTTCGCCGACCCCTGGCCCGCCCCTTCGGCCCCGCGCCCCCTGGTGATGTTTCGCCCCGAAATGCTGAACCTGCCCGACCGTGACCATGACCCCACCCCGCCCGACCGTTTCCGCTGGCGCCGCCGCGATCTGGTGACCCGGGTGGCCGTCGGGCCGGAACGGCTGTTGCCCGAATGGTGGCTGGACGATCCCGACTGGCGCACCGGCCCGCGCGACTACTGGCGGATCGAAACCGAGAGCGGCGACCGTCTTTGGCTGTTTTACGCCCATGGTGGCGAAATGTCGGGCGGCTGGTTCGTGCAGGGCAGCTTTGCCTGAGGCCGAGCCGGATTGTCCAGGGCAGTCGCAAATCGCTTCCACGGAAATTGGCGGCCGCGCCGCCTTTCGGCCGCGTGTCTCAGACCCGCCGCGCCACCCAGCCCCGAAAACTGGTCGCCGCAAAGAACAGGTCCACCTCGGCAAAGCCCGCCTCGTGCAGCAGCGCCACTTCGGTCTCGGGCGGCAGGGCGGGCAGCCGCGCGCCGATCCCTTCAGCCGCCCCCCGGGCCTGGGCCGCATCCATCCCCTGATCCATGGCAAAGGCGGCAAAGCGGGCCAGAATCCGGTCCCGCTCGGGCGAGGGTCCGGGAAAGCTGTGATGCGCCACCACCAGCCGCGCCCCAGGTCGCAGCCGACGATGCACCTGGGCCAGCAGATGCCGCCGCTCCTCGAGCGAGAGGAAATGCAGAACCAGCAGGCCGGCCGCGCCGTCGTAGGGCCCCTCCGGTGCGGCATCGACGGTGCCCGCGATCAGCGTCACCCGGTCCGTCACCGGCGCCAGCACCGCCCGCGCCGCGCCCAGCATCTCGGCCGAAGGATCCACCCCGTCAAAGCGCCAGCCGGAGCGCATGCCCGCCAGAGTCAGCACCTCTTGCCCGCCGCCCGCGCCCACCACCAGGATGCGCGCCCGATCCCCCGCGCCTTCCGCCAGCGCCAGCCCCGCCAGCCGCTGCATCAGATGATAGCCCGGCACCAGCCGCAGGGCATTTTCGACATAGCGATCGGCAGCGTCCTGACTCATGGCATGGCTCCGCGAGCGGCGAAAACGGGGCGGGCCGGCCCTGAGCCTGGCTCAGAGACACGAACGGGATCAATGGCTTGCAATGTGCCACAGGCGAGAGATCCCACGCTCATCTGCCCCGTGCCGCCCAGGCCCGGGCGATGTAGTCCGCCGTCATCAGATCCAGATGTGCCCCGCCGCCATTCTTGGCGATGGTGATCTCATCCTCGGATCGGCGGCTGTAGCGGGCCGGATCGTCATAGAAATCCGCCTGGATGTCGCCCTCCGTGATGGCGCCCGAGGCCAGAGGTTCGATCAGTTCGCCGATGTGATGCAGGGTCGTCGCCCTGGCGTCCACAAAGACCCGGGCCCGCTGCATGGCACGGTCGTCCACCTCGCGCATGCCGGGCTTGTAGGCGCCGATCAGGTCCAGGTGCTGACCCGGGCGCAGCCAGTCGCCCCGGATCAGCGGGGTCGAGGTCATGGTGGCGGTGCAGATCACATCTGCCGCCTTCACCGCGGCCTCCAGATCCTCGGCCACCGGCAGTCCCAGGCTTTCGGCGCTGGCCCGGGTGCGGCTCCACACCGTGAAGCGGGCATCGGGCCACAGGCTGGAATAGGCCTGCACCATCGACCTGGCCACGACCCCGGCCCCCACCAGCAGGAAGTTCCGCGAATCCTTCCGCGCCAGCCGGCTGGCCGACAGCAGGCTGTCGCCGGCGGTCTTCCATTTGGTCACCAGATGAAAATCGACCAGCGTCGACAATTCCCCGGTCTCGTCGTCAAACAGGTTGACCACGCCATGAATCATCGGGCGACCCTTGGCCGGGTTGCCGGGAACGACGGTGGCCACCTTGACCAGCGCCCCCAGCCCCGGAATCCAGGTCGCCCGGTCGAGGAGCGTGTTCGGTCCGGCATAGACGAACAGATCCTTGATGTCGGGCTGCGGCAGGCGATGCCCCGCCTCCAGCGCCGCCAGCAGGCCCGGCCAGGTCAGATGCGCCTCGGCCTCTTTCGGTACGATCTGCAATGTCACAACCCTGCCTCCGCCTCGCTGAGCAATCCTTCATCCACCAGCCGCCGCGCCCAGCCCTGCCAGCCGGTGAAATGATGCACCTGCCAGCCCCGCGCCGCAGCCGCCGCGATATTGTCTTCCCGGTCGTCGGTAAAGATCAGCCGGTCGGGCGCGATGCCGCAATCCTGCTCCACCATCGCATAGATCCGCGGATCGGGCTTGATCACCCCCATCCGGCCCGAGACGTAGTGCCGGTCGAAATCCATCAGGAAATCCAGCTTCGGCACGGCCTCGTCAAAGGAATGCTTGCCGAAATTCGTCAGCGCAAAGACCGCGATCCCCTTGGCGCGCAAGGCCCGCTGCAAGGCGATCGAGCCTTCGATCCGCGGCGTCGCCAGTTCGATCCAGCGGTCATGCCACATGCGGATTTCCGGCCGCCATTCCGGGAACATCTCGGCCCAGCTGTAGATCGTTTCGCGGAACGGCGCGCCGGCGTCGATCAGGTCGTTCATGTGATGCAGGTCGACCTCGCCGAACAGCGCACGACGGCGTTCCGGGCCGATCACCCGATCGTAGAATGCCTCGGGCTGCCATCGGGTCAGCACATTGCCGATGTCGAAAATCACTGCCTCAATCGGCATGCACCCGCCTCCGCACCGTTTCACGCCACATGGTATAAAGCCCCGCGCCGCAGATCAGCACAATCCCGATCCAGCCTTGCAGGTCGGGGAATGTGCTGAACAGCGTCAGTCCCCACAGGATGCCCAGGGGCATCGAGGCATATTCGAACGGCGCGACCAGCGCCGATTCATTCATCCGGTAGGCCTGACTCATCAGCATCCCGCCCAGCGCCACGGCCAGGCCGGTGGCCAGAAACCAGGGCACATCGGCCAGGGGTGGCCAGGTCCAGGCGCGGAACAGGAAATCCAGCGTGGCGCTGCCGGTGCCTTCCAGGTGACCATCGCCCACCGTCAGCCCCATGACGGTCGACACCAGGATGAAGCCCACCTGCGTGAAGGCATTGATCGTGACGGCGCTTTCGCTGTCCTTCATCGTCCGCGTCATGATCTGGGTCGAGGCATAGGACGCGGCCGAGATCAGCACCAGCACCGCCGCCAGGCTGACCGTGCCGGTGCCTTCGGGCCGCAGCATGATCAACACGCCCACAAGACCCGCGATCACCGCCCCCCAGCGATGCGGCCCGACCTTTTCGGACAGGATCAGCACCGACAGAACGGTCAGGATCAGCGGCGCGGCAAAGCCGATGGCCTGGGCAGTGGCGATCGGCAGTGCGGCCAGGCCCAGGAAATAGGTGACGTTCGACACCATGACGACCGACACGCGCAACAGGTGGATGCGCGGGCGACGGGTGGTCAGCAGCCGCCAGCTTTGCCCCGACAGCGGGATGAACAGCAAGATGACGCCGATCGCAATGAAGGCGCGGACAAGGATCACCTCGTGCAGGGGATAGCCGCCCGACAGCATCTTGATCGCCAGGTCGTTGACCGACAGCAGAGCCGCGCCACCAATGGCGCAGGCTATGCCCAGGAAGACATGACGACGATCGGCTTCGGAGGTCACAGCAGCGGTCATCCCCTCTGGCTAGCTGGTGCGGCGGGCACGATCTGTCCGTTATGCGACAGGCCAGGTCGGATCGCGCCGGGGTGGCCGGACCAATGCTTCTGCCAGAGATTTGCGGATTTCCGTTGCGGATCCTGGCTCTAGGCTTTCGCCGCGCGCATCGCCCGTTCCAGCACGTCCAGGAACCGGCTTCGGTCGGCCTTGGCAAAGCTGCGCCCGCTGCCCGGCCGGAACGGATCGGCGCTGCGCAGATCCTGCATCAGGTCGCGCAGCGCAAGCACCTGGCCGATGTTGGCGGGCGTCAGTTCCGTCCCGTCGTGCCGCACCACCCGCGCCCCCTTGCCAAGGCATTTCGCGGCCAGCGGAATATCGCCCGTCACCACCACATCGCCCGGCCCGGCGCGTTCGGCGATCCACTTGTCGGCCTCGTCAGGCCCGGCCGCCACGAACACATTCTCTACCCAGGGATTGCGCGAAGGGCGAATGCCGCCGTTCGACACCAGAATCATCTTCGTCTGGTGCCGCGTGGCGACCCGCTCGGCTTCCGCTTTGACCGGGCAGGCGTCGGCGTCGATGTAAAGCGTCATGAGCAGGATACCGAGCAGTGGAAGGCAGGTCGATGGCCGGGCCGCGCCGTTGGTCAGGGGCCGGGGAAGACCGACAGCACCTGATCCAGCGGTTTCTTGCGTTTGGCCGCCTCGGGCACCGTGGCATCCGCCGCGGGCCAGCCGACCGGCAGGATCATCACCGGCTTTTCGCTGGGCGGGCGGCCCAGCAGCCCGTTCAGAAAGCTCATCGGATTGGGCGTGTGTTCCAGGCAGACCAGCCCGGCCCGATGCAGTGCCGCGATCAGGAAGCCGGTGGCGATGCCCACGCTTTCGGGCACGTAATAGTTCTTGAAGCGCCTTCCGTCCGCGGTCATGCCCCAGCGCTGGGCGAAGATCATGATCAGCCATGGCGCCACGGTCAGATGCGGCTTGTCGGCGCCGGTTCCGATCGGCTCCAAAGCGGCCAGCCATTCGTCGCCGGCGCCTCCGGCATAGAAGGCGCGCTCTTCCTCCTCGGCGGCGGCCCGGATGCGCGCCTTCATCGCCGGATCACCGACCAGTGCGAAATGCCAGGGCTGGTGGTTGGCCCCGGATGGCGCACTGGCCGCCGCCTGAATGCAGGCCACCAGCACGGCCTGGGGCACCGGACGATCGGAGAACTGCCGCACCGAATGCCGCCGCCGCAGGTCGTCACGGAAGGCCAGCGCCTCGGCCAGCGCCTGATCGTCGGGCTTCTGCACCCGGTCGGGCAGTGGCAGGGCCCGGTAAGTGACCTCTCCGTTCAGAACCATCGCGTCACCCCCATCTTCGTCCGGCCGCAGGAAACCACCGGCCAGGCCGCGGGACAAGCCGCGCGAGCCCCGCGCCAAAGGCCCGGAACCCCGCTCTCGGGTGGCCTGTCCGATGCAAACCGGCCTGGCAAACCCGGCTGATCCGGCCCATGCGCTTCGGATCGCCGCGTCCGTCGCTCGGCCACACCCGCTCAACCGCCGCCGATCAGCGCACCCGCCGCAAAGACCAGCGCCCCGCCCAGCACCACCTGCAACGCCGCCCGCAGAAAGGGGGTGTCCATATACCTGTTCTGGATCCAGGCGATCGCCCACAACTCGACAAAGACCACCGCCATGGCGATGCCCGTCGCTGTCCAGAAATCCGAAATCAGATAGGGGACCGCGTGGCCCAGACCTCCGGTCATCGTCATCAGGCCCGAAGCCAGGCCGCGCTTTACCGGGCTGCCGCGCCCCGACAGCACGCCATCGTCATGCGCGGCCTCGGTGAACCCCATCGAGATGCCAGCGCCCACGCTGGCCGCCAGGCCCACCAGCAACGTGGTGTGGCTGTTCTGCGTGGCAAAGGCCGTGGCGAAGATCGGCGCCAGGGTCGAGACCGATCCGTCCATCAGCCCCGCCAGCCCCGGCTGCACCCAGGTCAGGATGAACTGCCTTCGGGCGGTGGCATCCTCTTCCGCCCGAGCCACGCCGGCGACCCCTTCGGCCAGCCCCTCGGCATGGGCTTCGTGCCGCGCCTCGGCCGCCGCCAGATCGCCCAACAGCTTGCGGGTCGCGGCATCCTGCGTCTTGGCCGCCGCGCGGGCATAGAACGCCGCCGCCTGCGCCTCCATGCCGGCCGCCTCGGCGCGAATCGTCTCGAGGCTCAGATTCGTGGTCAGCCAGATCGGCCGGCGGGCATAGAACCCGGCGACATGTTCGCGGCGGATCAGCGGTATCACCTCGCCAAAGCGCGTGCGGTGCAGGTCGATCAGCCGGCGGCGGTGTTCGTCCTCCTCTACCGCCATGTCGTCGAACACCTTGGCCGAAGCCGGGTAGTCGGCCCGCAACCGCTGGGCGTAGGTGCGATAGATCGCAGCGTCATCCTCTTCCGAGGAAATCGCCAGCGCCAGGATTTCCTGTTCGCCGAGGTCCGAGAAACGGCGACGGCTGCTCAGTCCGGGGATCATGTCGGGGGCCTCAATTTAGAATGACTCTAATATTGCCAGAAGTGCGACGAATGAAAAGCCACCTCGGTTTGGGTCGGTCGGGGCGTGTCGTCAATTCCCCAGACCCAATATGCCACGCAGGATCGCTGCCACCGGATCGCGTTGCCGTTGCTGCGGCACCGGCGCCTGGCCGTTGCCCGGCTGCGGCACCGCCCCGCCCTGCACCACGCTGCCCGGCCCCGTGCCATCCTGCACGCCCAGCACCATGCCGCCCGACTGCGGCGGCAGCGCAGGCAGCGGAGTGGAGGGCAGGCCCTCCTCGACGCGGGTCATCACCTCGCGCCAGATTTCCGCCGGCAGGCCGCCGCCCGTCACGCCCTCAAGCGGGGTGTTGTCGTCATAGCCCATCCAGACGCCGGCCACATAATCGGCGGTAAAGCCGATGAACCAGGCGTCTCGCGCCTCGGAGGTGGTGCCGGTCTTGCCCGCCGCCTCGTGGCCCTCCAGCCGCGCCCGGGTGCCGGTGCCGGACTGGATCACCTTCTCCATCATCCAGATCAGTTCCCGTGCCGCCTTTTCCGACACGACCCGTTCGCCCATGCCGCCCGACTTGCCGATCAGGGGATCGGTCTCGCCCTTCAGGGTCAGGCTTTCGATCCCATAGGGCGTGACCGAACTGCCGCCGTTCAGGATGCCGGCATAGGCGCCGGTCATCTCCAGAAGCGTCGCCTCCGATGCACCCAGCGCCAGCGCCGGGCCCAGGGCCAGGTCGCTTTGCAGGCCGAAACCCTGCGCCACCGACCGCACCGCCTCGCGGCCCACCGCCTCGCTGACACGCACGGCGGGAATGTTGCGGCTTTCCATCAGCGCCTGATACAGCGGGATCATCCCCTTGAATTCCTTGTCGTAATTCGACGGAGTCCAGGGCCCGGACCCCCGGATGTTGATGGTCAGCGGGCTGTCGTCCACCAGGTCCAGCGCGCTCCATCCCATGTCGAGGGCAGCGGCATAGACAAAGGGCTTGAAGGCCGAGCCGGTCTGCCGCAGCGCCTGCGTCGCCCGGTTGAAGGCCCCGGCAGAGCTGGTGCCCAGCTTGCGCCCGCCGACCATGGCGCGCACAGCGCCATCCGCGCTCATCACGATGATCGCGGCCTGGGCCTTGCTGCCCTCCTTCAACTTGGTGTCGAAGACGAAGGTCAGCGCTTCCTCGGCCGCCGCCTGAATGCGCTGATCCATCGTGGTCCGCACGATCACATCTTCGGTGGTGTCGTTACCCAGATAGGACGGCGTGCCTTCCATGACCCAGTCGGCAAAGGCCCCGCCCGCGCTGCGCGCTGCCGCATCCGACAGTTGCGCCGGCTGGGCCAGCGCCTGATCCGCCTGCTCTTTCGTCAGATAGCCCTGGTCCCGCATCAGCCCGATGATGACTGCGGCCCGGTCCTGCGCCCGCTTCAGATTGGCCGTGGGCGCATATTTCGACGGCGCCTTCAGCAACCCGGCCAGCATCGCCGCCTCGGCCGGGGTCACATCCTTGACCGATTTGCCGAAATACCGTTCGGACGCCGCCGCAAAGCCGCGCGCGCCCGCCCCCAGGTAGGCCCGGTTGAAATAGATCGTCAGGATTTCGTCCTTGGAGTATTTGGCCTCCATGGCGATGGCATAGGGGATTTCCTTGATCTTGCGCCACAGCCCGCCAGACCGGCAATCATCCTCGTAGGCGGCCTCGGTTTTCCAGACCTTGGGGTCATAGGTCGCGCCCAGGCACAACAGCTTGGCCGTCTGCTGCGTGATCGTGGACCCGCCGTTGCCCTCGAACGGGCCACGGCCGGCGGCCAGGTTGATGCTGATGGCGCTGGCAATCCCGCGCAGCGACACGCCGAAATGGTGGTAGAACCGCTTGTCCTCGGTTGCGATCACGGCGTTCTTCAGGTTCGGGCTGACCTGATCGGCAGTGACGATCCCGCCAAAGGTTTCGCCCCGCCAGGCAAAGGTCTGCCCGTCGCGGTCCAGCATGGTGACAGAACCGCGCGCGCGCCCATCCAGAAGATCGGTGAGCGGCGGCAGCTGGACATAGAAGTAGACGACCGCGGCCGCCAGGATCGTGGCACCCAGGAAGGTGACGCGCCACACGACCGACCAGACCAGCCGCCAGAGGAACAGCACAAAGCGCGTGACGATCCCGCGCCTGGGCCCCGACCTGCGCCCCGAACCGGGCTTGCGCGGCGCAGCGGGCTTGCGGCGCGATCCGCCACCCGGGCCCCCGCCCGCAGATCCGCCCGCAGATCCGCCCGCAGGCTTGCCAGCCGTCGGCCTGGCCGATGCATAGCGGCGATCCGCTACCAGCGGTCCTCGACCCTTCGACCCTGCCGCCATTGTCAAATCACCCTCTGCCCGCCCGCAAGATAGCCGGGCTTTTGCCGGAATTGCACCCCCCCCTACAAGTGTGCGAATCGGCGCCCGGACAGACTCCGCCCGTTTTTCGGGCGTTTCCCCGAAAAGTTGCAAATTTTGTGCAATTGCCCGGTTTCCACGCACTCCGGCCCTGGCCGCAAACTTGTGCTGCGCCGCAGAATGACTGCTTCCTCGGCCACAAGGGCCTGCCGACGGGTCCGCCAGGAAAGGGGACTGACGTGAAACTCATCATTGCAGCCATCAAGCCCTTCAAGCTCGACGAGGTCCGCGAAGCGCTGACCGCGATCGGGGTGCGGGGGATGATGGTCACCGAGATCAAGGGCTTCGGCACGCAATCCGGCCATACCGAGATCTACCGTGGCGCCGAATATGCCGTGAATTTCGTGCCGAAGATGCGGCTGGAAATCGTGGTGGCCGACGGCCTGGCCGATCAGGTCGTCGACACGATCGCCAAGACCGCCCGCACCGGCAAGATCGGCGACGGCAAGATTTTCGTCCTCGACGTGAGCCACGCCGTGCGGGTGCGCACCGGCGAGGCCGACGATGACGCGCTGTGAAACCAGGGCATGGGGAAGTTTGACATGAAATCGAAGATGAAACTCGGATCCCTGGGCGCGGCATCGCTGTCGCTTCTGGCCGGCCTGCCCGCCTGGGCCCAGGACGCGGCCGCCGGCCCGATCAAGGCGCCCACGGTGGAACAGATGGCCACCATGGTCAACAAGGGCGACACGACCTGGATGCTGATCTCCTCGGCGCTGGTGCTGATGATGTCGATCCCGGCGCTGGGCCTGTTCTATGGCGGCCTGGTGCGCACCAAGAACATGCTGTCGGTGCTGATGCAGGTCTTCATGATCGTTTCGCTGGTGGCGATTCTCTGGGTGGCCTATGGCTATTCCATGGCCTTCACCGGCGGTTCGCCCTACTTCGGCGGCCTGTCCAAGGCCTTCCTGGCCAATGTGAATGCAGGCACCTTTGCCGCGACCTTCTCGAACAATGTCTACATACCGGAATATGCCTTTGTCATCTTCCAGATGACCTTCGCCTGCATCACCCCCGGCCTGATCGTCGGCGCCTTTGCCGAGCGGATCCGGTTCTGGCCGCTGATGCTGTTCGCGGGCCTGTGGGTGACGCTGGTCTATTTCCCGGTGGCGCATATGGTATGGTACTGGGCGGGCCCCGACTTCCTGCCGGACAACACCGCCGATGCCGGCCTGCTGTGGGGCATGGGCGCGCTGGATTTCGCGGGCGGCACGGTCGTGCACATCAACGCGGGCATCGCCGGCCTGATGGGCGCGCTTGTGGTCGGCAAGCGCGTGGGCTTCGGCAAGGAAAACATGGCGCCGCACTCGCTGACCATGACGATGGTCGGCGCCTCGATGCTGTGGGTGGGCTGGTTCGGCTTCAACGCCGGCTCCAACCTCGAGGCCAACGGCCTGGCCGCCCTGGCCTTCATCAACACCTTTGTCGCCACGGCCGCGGCCGCCCTGTCGTGGAGCATCGTGGAACAGCTGCACCATGGCCGTCCGTCGCTGTTGGGCGCGGTGTCGGGTGCGGTCGCAGGACTTGTGGCCGTCACCCCCGCCTCGGGATTTGCCGGGCCGATGGGCTCGATCGTTCTGGGTCTGGCTGTCTCGCCGCTGTGCTATCTCTTCGTCTCGGTGGTGAAGAAGCGCCTGGGCTATGACGACAGCCTGGACGTTTTCGGCGTGCACGGCATCGGCGGCATCTTCGGTGCCATCATGACCGGCGTCCTGGCGGCGCCGGCGCTGGGTGGTCAGGGCTTTCTCGACTATACCGTGTTCCCGGCCGCAGCCGGCACCTACGACATGGGCGCCCAGGTCATCACCCAGATCAAGGCCGTGCTGGTGACGGTGCTGTGGTCGGGCATCCTGTCGGCGGTGCTGTTCAAGGGGATCGACCTGGTGTTCGGCCTGCGCCCCTCGACCGACGACGAACGCCAGGGGCTCGATCAGACCTCGCACGGCGAGAGCGCCTACAACATGTAAAGCCCCGGGGCCGGGGGGGGCACGCCCCCGTCAAGCTCTCCGGCCCCTGACGAACGGCCCGCGCGACCTCCCCGCGCGGGCCGTTTCCATCACCCTAGAGCGGGATGTTGCTTGAGTGAAT